>JAZQBW010000082.1:0-70561 GCA_045545895.1 Faecalimonas sp. | reverse complement strand
GTCTGCACTTCCGATAACACCATCAAGGTTCAGGTCACCAGCAATAAATTTATCTAATACACAAATCTTAACCGAATCCGTTAAGCCATTTTCTGTTTCAACAGTAACTACAGCTGTACCGGCATTTTTTGTAAACCACATGTAATTATTGTCATCATAATAAACCACATCTGTGTCACTGCTTTCTACATCCCAATCTTCAAATGCTGCCATTATGGAAGAACCATACTTTACATCAAAATATAATTCCGCATCCTTTGTGGTATAATAAATATCACCATCAAAATAACTTTCATTTGGAACACCAACAAACAATTCTACTGTATCTGCTGCAACCAACGCGCCTTGTCCGATTTCAATTTCAAAAGTTTCAAGATAATAATAATTTCCAGACTCTACGCCAAGCTCAGACATCCACAAATAATATGTTCCAGCCGGCAAACTTGCTGTTGGATTATTGTCACAATATAAATCTGTAAAATCAAATCCGAAATTCAAACTCAAGAAATCATCATTGTCAGCCACCTTATTGCCTGATGTATCCAAGATTTGAGCATATGTATCCACGTCTTCTGAATAGGATTGAATTACTTTGTCATCGTTGTCATCCACTGTTATCTTGTATACTTTATTCAGGAACCCCTCACCCAACGTAGCTTTTTGGGTAGAGTTCACTCCAAACATTTCCGGTTCCTCCACCTTCACTTCCATTGTATCACTCTTGCCACTTGTAGTTTCAGCAGTAATCACAACACTACCCGTAGCTACCGACTCAGCCACATTGTTTTCTGGTGTTACATCCAACGATACAACATTGTCATCAGAACTTGTAAAAACAACTTCTTCTTCGGCTTGCACAAAGCTTGGTAAATACAACATTTCATATGTAGAAATTGTCACGCTATCCTGTATAAACAATTCTTCGCCACTTTCCTCAACAGCCTTACTAAGTGTCAAATCATAGGCAAAACTTCCACCATATGACCATCCTCTTAATGTATATGTTTTACTAGCTTCAAGATACACCTGTGAATCTACGCCATTATATGACTCAAAAGAGGTCTTTGGGTTATTACTATAATCATTTCCTTCGAACAGATCAAATTCTGCAGCATAATCGTCTACTTTTTCCCCTGTGAATTGATATAATCCATCTTCTGGAACAGTGATTTCAAACACTCTCTCTTGAAATCTTGTATTAAATATAATCTTTTCTGTCTTCTCGCCATTCCATTTAAGTGGTGCCATAACCGTAACTGGAATCGTATCTGTTAAGCCACTCTTTGTTGTAACTGTCACTGTAGTTGTTCCTGCCGCAACTGCTTTGAAGAAATTATCATGCATATGTTCCAGAACATTTTCATCTCCACTTTCCCATGTGTAGTCCATATCATCTGGTTCCGGCACTACACCTTCCGGTAAAATCTGATAATCAAAAGGTCTTTGGTCTCCTACGTAGAGAAACACTTCCTCGTCCCAGATTTCTATATGCTTTTCTTCTGCTGCATATGCAGTTGTTGGGATCACAAGTGCCACTGCTAATACTAATGAAAGCACTGTTTTTATCCATTTGCTCATTCTCTTCATATATGATTCCTCCTCATATTTAATAAAATATCATTTCCATAATTATACTTTTTTTATCTGATAATTTCAATATAATCATTAAATTTTTCTAAAAACCTTTCACAAAAAAGAAGCCTTAGGAATTTTCTCCTAAAGCTTCTGTCATCTACCAATATCTTCTATACCATGGTGAGCCATATACGCTAACCACTCTTACAACATCACCGGTCTGCGGTGCATGAATCATCATTCCATTTCCCAAATAAATACCAACATGTCCAGAATAACATACCACGTCCCCCGGTAGGGCCTCTGCTCTTGACACAGCTCGTCCCCCGCTTCCCTGCGAACCGGAATAATGGTACAGATTCACACCGATTGCTTTATGTGCCAGAAGAACAAGTCCTGAACAGTCTACACCACTGCTACTTGCTCCGCCCCATACATACGGAACCCCAAGATACTTGTACGCTTCAGCCACAATTGCTGCACCACCACCTGTGCCAACCGGCGGCACATAGTTGGAACCACTGTTCTGCGGTCTAGGAGTTGCTGATGCTGCTGCACGTCGGATTCTGGTATCAATATCGTCTACCTCTTTTTCCAATTTTGCAATCATCTTGTCCAACTCTTTTTTGTCATCCTTATAGGATGCTTGTTTTTCTTCCACCGCTGCCATATCTTCCTCTAAGGAAGTCTTTAAAGTTGCAATCGTCTCTTTTGTCTTTACATATTCTTGCAATTGTTTTCTATCATACGCATGAATGGCCTGTACATTCTCAGCCTGTTGCAACATATCTGCAACACTACCGGCTTCCAAAATCATGGTAATCATAGAACTGCTTCCATTTTCATACATAGCTACAATACGACGCTTCATAGCTTCGTATTGCTGCTTCTCCAGCTCTTCTGCTTCTTTTAAATCTTCTGTGGCTTTTATGACCTCTTGACCAATCTCAACCAGCTCTTTCTCTGCTTCGTTAATCTTCTTCATAATATTGGTCATCTTGTTTTCCAAGGATTTAATCTTCTCTTCGGTCTCTTCCTTATCTTGTCTCAACTCATTTACAGAAGGTACCGCAAATACAGTTGATGCGAACATCATGCTTGATAATAGAACCGCAACCAAAGCTCGTCCAGTCTTTTTCATATGTCACCTATCCTAATCTATAAAAATGTATTTCCTCTGTGTCCATCTTTTCAAATTATATACTACCATCCGATGTTTTGCAATACATTTTAATATTCCTGTAACATTTTCGGTTGCTCCGGGAGTTCCGGCTGTTCCTCTATCTTGCGGATTCCTAAATATACTGTTGATGCCAATGCTGCACAACCAATGGTAATCACTGCCATGCGTATTGGATTAGAAAACATCCATGTAAACCCATCCACATCTGTCAAAAGACAAGCCACAATATTCATTAACATATGAGCCAAAATTGGTGCTTTGATAGAACCAAATTTTTCATACAAATATGCTAACAAAAGGCCACACAGTGCTCCATATATCATCTGTACCGTATTCCCATGGTAAATTCCAAAGAAAATCGCCGAGGAAACAATAGCGCGCTTTGCAGTGACGTATCTGCGCATACGTTTATAAATCACTCCGCGGAAAATATATTCTTCCATAATCGGAATAATAACGCCCACACACACAATCTGGACTGGAAGGGACGGTGCATAAAGTGCTTCTGCAGTTTCCTGATACGCTTCACTATATGCTGCAAGATTACTCAGCGTTAATATGTTATTTAAACCAAGGGAAAAAGGAATACTAATTCCCGCAACTAAAATATATTTGGACATCGGAGCCTTTTTATTTGGTATAATGCCCGCTGCTCTCTCCTTCTTCAAGTCTTTTCTTGTCATCCAAACCAAAAATGGTATAGTGACCAAAGCCGCAATTGCTGTGATTTCAACTGCATACTGATACACACTGTATGCCATTTCCAAGATTTGTTCCGTAACCTCTTTCTTCGATTCCAGTAGTGTTAACAATTCCGGCGTATGCTGCATGTAATAAACAAGAATCAAAATCATTTCTACCACAAATGAGACTACCATATGCAATAAAAGGGGACTGAAGATTTCCCAAATGTATTTCCCTACACTTCTTTGCTGCATGACATTACTTCCTTTCTAATTTCCATTTCATTTCCCCACAAAGAGCCTTGTACCATTTCAGGTTTGCCGCCCCCTCTTCCATGAAATTTCTCGTTCAATGCTTTCGCATAAATTCTTGTATCAAGAGTTTTACTTCCAATGACATATCTGTAACCATCCGTAGAATTTCCCGAAAAAACACAGACCACCGTCGTATTCTTTGCTAAAATCAGATTCATCAGTTCACGAGGTGCACTTCCTGTTAGTTCCGGTTCAAACACAATTACGATTTCTTGATTATCCTCTAATTCTTTTACCTTATAAGTCAATATTTCTCTTTGAAGTTCTGCCATTTTCCCTTTCTGACATTCCATTTCTTCTTTTAAGCGACTAACTTCTTCGGCAATGTCTTTTTCCTTTGCCGAAAGCATCACAGATACCGCTTTAACACTTTCTGACTTTTCTTCGTAATCTGCCAATGCCCGGAATCCACAGAGCATGGACACGCGAACACCACCTTTATAATTCTGTACACCAACAAGTTTGATAATACCTATCTCTCCTGTCTTTTTCACATGGGGCGCACAGCATGCACAAGTGTCATAACCAGGCACCACTACGATTCGAACCTGTCCGTCAATCTCAATTTTGCTACGATACTCCATGTTTTTCAATTGCTCTTTTGTAGGATAAAGCACTTGAATATCTATATTTTTTACAACTGCTTCATTTGCCCTCTTTTCAATCTCCTTCAGTTGTTCCTTTGTAAGCACGCCATTAAAATCCATGGTAACGGCGTCTTTTCCCATATGAAATCCCACATTGTCGTAACCATAGGTTTGATGGACAAGTCCAGAAACTATATGTTCTCCCGAGTGCTGCTGCATTTTAGAAAAACGTTCTTCCCAGTCTAGCATTGCTTCCACCTCTTTGCCTACTTCTAATGGACTTGGCAATTTGTGATAAATGTATCCATCTCGCTCCTGTACGTCAATAACTTCTATCCCATCAATCCTTCCGGTATCTGCATATTGTCCGCCTCCCTCAGGAAAAAAGGCAGTTCTCGAAAGAACCGCCTCATAATAGTCTCCTGCTTTTTCGCAAGCAATTACAGTTGCAAAGAAGGTTATCATATGGCTGTCTTCATAAAATAACTTTTCTGTCATTTGCTTACATCCTTTCCGGTGCTTCAAATCCCAACATATCAATGCACGCTTCCAACACATTTTTCGTCACTGCAAGAAGAGCAATGTAACCTGCCTGCTTCTTTGCATCCTCTTCTGAAAGAATCTTTGTCTCATGATAAAAACGATTAAATGCATTTGATAAATCATAAATATACGCACAGATTTTATGCGGTGCCAGTTCTTCATAGGCATTTTCAATCACTTGATTGAATTTGGCCACCTCCAGCATAAGTGCCTTCATACCGTCAGAATCCGCTCTCTGAAGTTCACATGTATCGATTGTATTTCCTGCTTCTGCATATCTATTCAAAATAGATTTAATACGCACAATTGTGTACAAAATATATGGTCCGGTATTTCCTTCAAAAGAAATAAAACGATCCACATCAAACACGTAATCCTTTGCAGCCTGATTTGATAAGTCACCGTATTTAAGAGCTGCCAAACCTACTTTTTTTGCAGTCTCTTTTGCTTCATCTTCGGCAATTGTATGGTTTTCTACAATTTTGTCAAGCATCTTATGATTGATATCCCCAACCAGTTCTTCCAGACGCATTACTCCACCATCTCTGGTCTTAAATGGTTTCCCATCTTTTCCGTTCATGGTTCCAAAGCCAATGTGTTTCAGTTCTGTCTCTTTCTTTACTATTCCTGTCTTCTTTGCACAACGAAATACTTGTTCAAAATGCATTTCCTGACGCTTGTCCGTAACATAGATTACCTGGTCCGGCTGATACAATTTCTCACGTTCAACCAAGGTTGCAAGGTCTGTTGTTGCATAGAGAGCCGCTCCATCTGATTTTAAAATCATACATGGTGGAATCTCTTTTGTATCTGTCTCTTCTTTTACATCTACAACAAGAGCTCCCTGGTCTTCATGAGCATAGCCTTCTGCCTTCAGATATTCTACCATATCTGCAATATAAGGTTTGGCATCTGCCTCCCCTTTCCAAAGGTCAAATTCCACGTTCAGAGCACTATAATTCTTCTTCAAATCCGGCAGGGAAACATTCATAATATGTCTCCAAAGTGCCGTATATCCCCTGTGCCCATTCTGTAACAAGTAAGTTGCCTGAAGTGCCGCTTCTTTAAAGTCCTCATGCTCTTTTGCATATGCACTTGCAGTTGGATAAATCTCTCCTAACTCTTCAATGGTAAATGGTGATTCTTCCGGATATTCTCCTTCAAAACTTTCATCAAAGTAAGGCAACTCTGGCTGTCTTTTCTTTAATTCCATCATAACGAGACCCATCTGAGACCCCCAGTCCCCAAGATGCACATCTCCAATTACTTTGTGTCCCACATATCTTCCTATACGCTTCACACTCTCTCCAATAATAGCAGGTCTCAAATGTCCAACATGTAGCGCCTTTGCCACATTGGCTCCGCCGTAATCCACAACAATTGTTTTTACATACTCCGGTGTGCCAACGCCCAGTTTTTCTTCTTGTGACATTGCCTTTAAGAAGGATGCAACGAAGTCCCCATCCAAAATCATGTTAATAAATCCTGGCGCAACCGCCTCTACTTTTTCGATGCTGTTGCTTCCTTCCAAAGCAGCCACAACATCATTTGCAATCATAATCGGTGCTTTCCGATATACCTTTGCAGCTGCCATAGCACCGTTACACTGGTATTCACACAAATCCGGTCTGTTTGAAAGTGTTACCCTTGCGTATTGTTTATCATAACCGGCTTTTTCAAAAGCTGCTTCCAATTCATATGTCAATAATTCTACTAACTTCTTCATAGATCCTCCTAATATTATTGATATGTAAAGATTAGTTTCCGTCATCTTTTCATTTTATCATAAGCCTATCTAAAAAACAACTTGTATCAGGAACATGTAAAGTACTGTTCCCACTCCGATGCTAAGAAGATTGTTTCGCTTCCAAATGTGCAATACGGCTACTGTCACCACTGCAACAAGTTCCGGAATCCCGTGCGGTGCTACAATTACATGAGTATTCTTAAGACAATACACAACTAGCATCCCGATTACCGCCGGAGTCAATACCTTGCCCAGATAATGTACCATCTTCGGAATCTCTTTTCCCTTTGGGAAAACAAGAAACGGGATGACACGGGTGGCAAAGGTTGTAACCGCCACGACTACAATAATCAAAAATGACATTCCTGCGCTTAACGGCATACCTCTCCCTCCTCATCATCTAATTTTTTTCTCGCTACTAATAACACAAAAATAATGGAAAGCATGGCCGGTAACACGAAACTCTCTGCTCCGAAGATTTGCAAACTAATCACTGCAAGCACCACGCCAATAAGTTCCGGTGCCCGGTTCTTCTTCTCATACCATTGCTCTATAAAAATCACCACAAAAAGTGCCGTCATTGCAAAGTCGATTCCTTCGGAATTGATTGGCAGCACAGTTCCTGCAATTGCACCGATGAGAGAACCAAGAATCCAATAGGAATGATCCATAAGTGTGATTGCCAGAAGGAATTTCTCCTCATCTACATCCTCCGGCACTTTTGTAGTGCAAAGCAGAGAATAGGTCTCATCTGTCAAACCGAAGACCATGTACCATCTGGATTTCCCAAATCGATTGAATCTCTCAACCAGAGAAATTCCGTAAAACACATGTCTTACATTAACCATAAATGTGAGGAAAATCACCTGCAAAAAGGACACTCCCGGCACAAAAAAGTTCACTGCCAAATATTGTCCCGAGCCCGCAAACACAAGAAGGCTCATCAGAACTGCCCACAAAAATGAATATCCTTTTTCTGCATACATTACCCCGAATGCAATCCCGATAAAGAGATAACCTGTGAGTACCGGAATTGTATATGGAAATGCTCTCTTAAACGCTTGTTTGTAACCTTTCATATCTTTCGCCTCAATCTCAAAAAATAGAGAATTCATAAGCCTATGAACTCTCCTCCAAACACACCTAGGCGGACTCGAACCGCCGCACCTGCCTCCGGAGAACGGCACGTTCATTATCGCTTAATACGGCTTAGTCCGTCACGACGCTTGTAAACCGCAGAAATATAGGATTTGTCGGCGAACTCATTCTCATTTCGTCTCTCGTATTCCTGCTGGTTTATCGTAATATTTCCTGCTCCAATTAGCAAGAAATTAGCAAATCGTATTTTCTAGATGTGAATTGCTCGTAACATTGTAGCACGAAATATTTTAAAACACAATATACGAATACAGTGAATGACACAGATTTCTATAGACGGAAACTGTGTCATTTTCTATTTTAGGAGGACTCTTATGTCAGAATATCAATTAGAGCTAAAACAAATTGTGGACTACCCACGTTGTCGAATTTATCGTCACTTTATCAACATGCTTTTACAGGACAAAAATATCAGAGTTGGTGGGAGCTCCGGACTCTTCTACTTCACTGTCCTATCAAACTATGCCAACTTCCGTACTTCCTATAAACGCGTAGACGGAATTAGTTACACGATTTATCCCGGCGAATGGATATGCACAATAAACGAACTGAGCGAATGGTTCCGTACACGTTTTCATCATCAAGCAATGTCCATTTTAAAAGACTTACAAGATCGACACCTCATTACATACACGCTGCTTGGACGTGGCAAGCTCGTAAAATACAAAATTAGCGGTTGGTGCAAATACAATCGGGTACTGGACTACAATGCTCCATGTCAAAAAGAAACCGGATTTTTCTTTCTCCCAATATCAGTGGCAAATGAACTTGTCAGTGCAGGACGCTGTTCTGAAATGGATGCCGTTTTAGATTTGTGGATAAACACAATATATAATGACACACAGGTACAAGGCTCTGATATTGGTCCTGTTGTATATATGCGTAATGGCACAGGAAGTCCGTTGATTGGTTATGCAGAACTGGCAGAACGTTGGGGAATATCAAAATCAACTGCCGGACGCTATCTACTGAAGATGCAAGAATTGGAATATTTATCTATGGTTTCTTTCGCAGGAACGCACGGAACTGCAATCTATCTTAAAAAATATCTGTCTATGATGTTTCAGATTTCAGATGTCATGATAGATAAAGATGAAGTTGCAATGGCATTAAATATCAATGTAACAATAGATGAAAATGAAGAAATCAGTGTTTCAGAAAACGAATCTGGCGTTTCAAAATCGCACACTGAGATAATTTTGAACAAAGTGGAAAAAATCCTTGCTACACAAGGCTTTCCTTGTTTTTCATGCCCTCGTTTTCAGTATAAGTTATTACCATTATCGAACGATTGCAAGGAAGCTGTGATTAATAGTTGTAACTTAACAGTCACCAAGGAATACCGATACTTGCTCGTCATATCCTGCAAGGAATCAACAGAGATATTCCAGTTTGAAATTCTGCTGAGGCCAACAACTCCAAAGGAGGTCTGATGGGATGAAAAAACAACCGGAACAATTGTCCGAGAATCCAAAATATCACGATACTCTCCTGCTATTGCAGAAATATCGTGACGTAGTATGGGGATTGGAAATATCTGTGCAACAGGTGAAACGTCGTTTTCAGATGGAAATCGGAAGTAGCCTCGAAGATTTTTTGGAGTCTATCTATATTGCAGGGGTTGATTTTACAGATAATGACATCAAGGAACAGGCGCGTAGCATTGAAAAAAGTTATCAGATGCTAAAAATACTAGAAAACTCTGTCAACATTATGCGTAACAAGCACAAGTACGGCGAGAGTTACTATTGGCTTTTGTATTATAGTTATTTGTCTCCACAACAATACCGAAACGTGGATGAAATTATTGAGATGGTGCAACCGCACATTTCTGACATCAGCCAGCGAACATTTTTCCGCAGAAGAAAGAATGCCATAGATGTATTATCTTCCATCCTTTGGGGCTACACATCTCAGGATAGTTTAAAAATTATCGAGCAATTTTTTCCTGAAAATAAAGAATGACAGAATAATGGCACAACATGGCAGTGCATTGGCAGGGTTTTGCGATTGCACCGCAATTTTACGCATTATATAATGTGTATGCTCAAAACTGTATCTCGTACCGTTCGTGGCAACAAAACACTATTTTTGATGGTGCTTTTTGTTGCCATTTTCGGTACATCAACAAAGTCATTCCTTTCGGGGTGGCTTAATTTTTTTCAAGGAGGTACGAAGTGAAAACAAAAAACAAACGGCATATCAATGTCGGACAAATTCTTTTTACAGGTTTCTTGGCAACTACACTTCTTGTAGGTCAAATGATGCCTGTATACGCCACAACAACCATTTGGGATAAAGCAAATGAAATCATGAAGGATGTGTACAATCAGATTCTTCTCATTTCCACAATTGCTGCTATCGTTACTGCTTCCATCGCCCTTCTGATGATGAACTTCTCAAGGTCTGGCAAGACAGTTGACGAATCCCGTGCATGGCTGAAACGAATCGCAATTACTTGGGCGATTCTAAACGGTCTTGGTTTTATTATGGCTTATATCACACCTTTCTTTGCCGATGGTAAATGGAATGGTTAGTTTCCACATCTTAGAAAGGGGTTGATAACATGGGTATACTCGATGGAATTGTAGAGTGGATTGCAGAACAGGTTATGAACGGATTAGACCTTATTAACTCATCGGTTTTGGGCGCACTTGGTTGCAACATGGATACATTCAAACGATATTTTCCGGCTGCTGATACGATGTACAAGATTTTCGTAGCACTTGCAATTGGACTCATTCTTTTGAATTGGGTGTGGCAACTTTTTAAGAATTATGGGATGCCTATGGGAGTTGAAGCCGAAGATCCCATAAAACTCTCACTCCGTTCGTGTTTGTTTATTCTGCTTGCTTACTTTGCAGACCAAATTGTAGACATGATTTTAAAAATTGGAGGAACACCGTACAACTGGATACTAACCTCTGAACTGCCTTCTTTGGATTTTGGTAGTTTCAACGCTGTCATTCTGACAATATTAGGAGTTTGTTACAGCGGAACCGTATCTGTCATTGCACTGATTCTCATTCTGATTCTTGCATGGAATTACATCAAATTGCTCTTTGAAGCAGCCGAAAGATACGTATTACTTGGTGTACTTGTATTTACTGCTCCTGTTGCCTTTTCAATGGGTGCTTCACAGTCCACTTCTAATATCTTTAAGAGTTGGTGTCGTATGTTTGGCGGGCAAGTGTTTTTGCTTGTAATGAACGCTTGGTGTCTGAGATTATTCACCAGTATGGTCGGACAATTCCTCTCAAATCCTTTGGCATTATAAGGAGGCGCAATGAAAAGAAAATACAAAATACTTATTATGGTTGCTATCTCGTTAGCAATGGTGTTTTCAACAACCATTCCTGCCTATGCACTGACAGAAAGTGAAGTGCAGAATCATGTGAATGCTGTTGGAAAAGAAACCGTAACCGGCAATATCTTTGTCTGGTTTCTCTGTGCCATCGCCTTTTTAAAGGTATCACAGAAAATTGATAGTTTTATGTCCTCTTTAGGTATTAACGTGGGACATACTGGTGGTTCTATGCTCGCTGAAGCCCTCATTGCTGCCCGTGGAATTGGTGTTGCAAAAACATTCATGGGCGGACGCGGAGGCTGGCGTGGCGGTTCCTCTGGTGGTGGAAATGCTGGTGGTGGCGGCAATACCTTTATGAAAGGTGGTCTCTCCGGCGTTGTCAGTCGAAAGGTCACAAACAATGCTGTTAAAAATGCCAATGGAACAAAATCCGGTGGCTTGGGCGGTATGGCATTCAATTCTTCACTCAGTAAAGGTAGTGGTTTTGCCAATTCTGTGATTGGGAAAATTGCTACTGGAAATATGTCAACTACCGGCTCTATAACAGGTGACACTGCTGCGGATTCACTGATGTCTTATATGGGATATACAGCTCTTGGTGAAGGTGCTACTGACATCCCATCTTTCTCAGATGTTGAGATTGGTGGCGGTCATATTTTTGCAACAGAAACATCCGACGAGCATCCAGAAGGCATTGCCATCGGCATGTATCACGCAGACCAATATATGAAACCTGATGGGGATTACACAACAGTTACTGCCGCTGATGGAACTTCTTGGTATAAGCAATACGCAACGGATACCGTAGTAAGAACTCCACATCAAGCACAAGACGGCGGTATTACTTATAACGAGAGCATCGTAAAGAAACTACCAAATGCTCCAAAACGTAAGGACAAAATCTAATGGCTGAGAACAATCGGCCAATTGCTGAACCGTTGCAAAAAACTGCACAGGCGGCACAGGCAGTACGAGGTGCTGTCAAAACAGGAAAAGCAATCGCCGCTGCTGCAAAAGGTGCTTCTGCGGGTGGTGTATGGGGAGCTATTGCGGGCTTTGCATGGGAAAACAGAAAATTTGTATCAAAGGTCGTCATTGCAGCTACTGCTGTTTTGATAATTCCAATTATTATTCTTTGCATGTTACCGTCCGTTATTTTCGGTGGTTTTGGTTCCTCGCATTCACCTGTTGATCCAGATACACCTATCATGAATAGTAGTATTGCCCTAGATAGCAATCTGACTACTATCTCAACATCTGTTAGCACGATTCTTTCAGAAGGTATGGCAATTACATTACAGGCAATTGATACAGATTACGCAAACTGTACGGCAGATGGAATGGAAATTGTAAACCCTTATGAAAGTTCGCCAAACTTCAACGCAAATCTCTTTGTTGCCCAATACTGCGCGGCAAAAAATGAAGATTATGCTGGAATTTCCATTTTGGATATGGAAAATATGTTGCGACAAGGAAAGGACAAACTCTATTCCTACACAAAAAAGACTGAAGAGCGAACTGTAGAAACGGTCACTGTAACTGTCACCGTCGACACTGCTACCGGAGAAGAAATTGAAACAGAAACCGTCACTACGACTATAGAAAACTGGATAGTATACACTGTTGTATATAATGGTGAATCCTATTTTGCAGATGAAATCTTTTATCTAACAGATGAACAAAAGGCTCTCGCAAATGATTATGCCTATAACTTGAGTCTATTTCTAGGTGACAGTATGTTTCAAGGTCTTCCCGAAGGATACGAAACCATTTCCTCCCTTGGCAATGTTAATTTCACAGACGGGCAGACCAACGTTGTCTATTTCAATCAATTAGATGAGCGATATGCAAATCAGCCCTATGGTTCTGACTATATCGGCGGGTATGGCTGCGGACCAACTGCAATGGCAATTGTTGTATCCTCTTTAACAAGCAATACTGTGGAACCTACTGAAATGGCAAAATGGGCTTACGAAAATGGTTATTGGTGTTCTAAAAGTGGTTCTTACCACACGCTCATTCCTGCTGCCGCAACCACATGGGGTCTCAATGTAGAAGGTTGCAGTGCATCTGATAGTCAAAAAATTGTGGATGCACTGTCAAATGGTAAATTAATAGTAGCAATCATGAGAAAAGGACACTTTACCAATTCCGGACACTTCATCGTATTGCGAGGTGTAAAAAACGGGAAAATACTTGTCGCTGATCCGGCAAGTTATGACCGAAGCAGTATGGAATGGGATTTGTCAATTATCTTAAACGAAGCAAGCACATATGCAAGCGCCGGTGGTCCATTCTGGATTATTGGAAAATAAGCAGTTAGGAGGTTTTGATGAACAACCAAAAAGAACATCACGATACCTATATCATCCCACCGAACTTCATTGAGGGCGGCACCCTGTTCGGTGGAGTTTTTAAATTACGAAATGTAATTGAAGCCGGAATTCTTGCAATCTCTGTAGGAGTTCCGGTTTTTACTATTAACATTTCGCTAACCGCCCGTATTGTTATTTTGTGTCTAACATCTTTACCATTAGGCATATTTGGTTTGCTCGGCATTGCGGGCGAACCACTCTCTTCCTTTGTCTTTGCATTTTTTAAATGGCTAAAAAATCGCCGTGTAATAAGCAAAGAAACACAGAAGAAAAAACCAAAGCGAAAACAAACTGTGGATTCCCCCTTTCTCAATCCTGCAGCCGAATATCTGCCAATTGAAAAAATCGAGAATGGAATCATCTACACGAAAGACCATCGCTATATCAAAGTTGTGGAAGTAATTCCTATAAACTTTATGCTTCGCAGTGCCAGGGAACAACGTAGCATCATATATGCTTTTATTAGTTACTTGAAAATTAGTCCCATAAAAATGCAATTCAAAGTTCTTACTAAGCGAGCTGACCTAAATAGGCACATGGAAATTGTCCGTAATGAAATGGAAGCTGAACAGGATGAGAATTGTCGATTACTCCAAAAAGATTATCTTTCTCTGATAAGTCGGATTGGTTCACGAGAAGCCACCACACGGCGTTTTTTCATTGCCTTTGAATATGAACATATTGGTCGACGCGGAAATGAAGAACGAGATGCTATTTCCACATTGCAAGTCGCTGCAAGAACAGCGGCTACTTACCTGAAGCAATGCGGAAATGAAGTATTGCTGCCGGAAAATGAAGACGAATACACCGTGGACATTTTATACAATATCCTCTGCCGTCAAAAAAGTGCAACTACTCCCCTACCACAGCGAGTACAAGAAATTGTTGCACAATATATCGCAGCCGGAAAAGATACTTGTCTTATTCCATATGCGGAATTCTTTGCTCCGGAAAAATTGGATTTTTCTCATGGAAGATATGTTTGCATAGATGGTCAATATCAATCTTATCTACTTATCCCCTCTTTTGGGTATAAGGCACGGGTACCAGCCGGATGGCTCAGTTTACTTGTAAATGCCGGAGATGGAATTGATATTGACCTGTTTCTTTTCAAGCAACCAAAAGAACGAATGGTTCAAAAGTTGGGGCAACAGTTACGCATCAATCGTTCCAAAATCAAAGATGCCAGCGATACAAATAGCGACTTTGATGATTTGGACAGTGCCATTCAAAGCGGATACTTTTTAAAAGAAGGACTTTCCAATAATGAAGACTTCTATTACATGAATCTTCTGATTACGATTACTGCAGACAGCGTGGAAGACTTAGAATGGCGCGAACACGAAATGCGTAAGTTGCTCGTATCCCAAGACTTAAACCTTGTCACCTGCTCTTTTCGTGAGGAGCAAGGCTTTTTATCAGCACTGCCCATAACCAACCTCGACAAACATTTATATGAACGTTCTAAACGAAATGTACTGACAGTCGGTGCGGCAAGTTGCTACCCCTTCACAGCCTATGAACTCAGTGACGATAATGGAATTTTGTTAGGGGTAAACAAATATAACAACTCCTTGGTAATTGTAGACATCTTCAACTCTGCTGTTTACAAGAATGCCAATATTGCCATCATGGGAACAAGCGGTGCAGGAAAAACATTTACATTGCAACTCATGGCACTTCGTATGAGAAGAAAAGGCATACAAGTATTTATTATCGCACCATTAAAAGGACATGAATTTCTTCGTGCCTGTAAAAATACCGGTGGCGAGTTTATACAAATATCACCCGCCTCTAAAAACTGTATCAATGTAATGGAGATTCGTAAGACTGACAAAACGGTAGATGAACTATTAGATGGTACTTCTATAGAAAAATCAGAGCTTGCAGCTAAAATCCAGCAATTACACATTTTCTTCAGTTTACTCATCCCTGATATGAATCATGAAGAACGTCAACTGCTAGATGAAGCTCTTATAAAAACCTACAATTTGAAGGGAATCACCCATGACAATGATACATTGGAAGATCCAAACAATCTGGGACATTATCGGGAAATGCCGATTTTAGGTGACCTATATGACATTCTCGTATCTGCACAGGAAACCAAACGATTGGCAAATATCTTAAATCGTTTGGTTCATGGCTCTGCAAGCACTTTCAATCAGCATACCAATGTAAATTTGGATAATAAGTACACTGTGTTGGATATTTCAGAACTATCCGGCGATTTACTCACTGTAGGAATGTTTGTGGTGCTTGACTATGTTTGGGATAAAGCAAAACAAAACCGTACTATCGAAAAAACCATATTTATTGACGAATGTTGGGCTCTGATAGGTGGCTCAGCAAACAGACTTGCTGCGAATTTCGTATTAGAAATCGCCAAAATCATCCGTGGGTATGGAGGAAGTGCTGTTTTTGCCACACAAGACTTAAACGACTTCTTCGCTCTTGATGAAGGCAAATATGGAAAAGGAATTATCAACAACTGTAAAACCAAAATTGTTCTCAACCTTGAAGATGAGGAAGCACAGAGAGTGCAAAGCATCTTGCGACTATCCGAAGCAGAGGTAATGGAAATTACTCACTTTGAGCGTGGAAATGGACTTATTAGTACCAATAACAACAATATCACAGTTGAATTCCGATGCAGTAATTTAGAAAAAAGTCTGATTACAACAGACCGCAGAGAGCTACAAGAGCTTGTCGCACAGAAAAAAACGACAATACATACTTAATACGTTGTTTATGCGTATTAAAGACTTATTACACAGTTTACACGCACATTATACGTGTAAATATATAACAATTTCATGAAAGGGGCGATGCCTATGATTGTTTGTAAGCAAAATCAATGCAAATTATAAACAATAAAAACCAAAATTAAAGGAGAAAAATATTATGAAATATTTAGTAAAAGGAAACAAAGTTTTAGCAGCAATTTTATCATTGGTGGTTATCATGGGAGCAGCAATTCCGGTCAATGCCGCATCAGCGGATGTCAACATCGAAGTAAAAGCAACCACAATGGACAATGTATCTGTGACAGTGCCTACAACACTTCCAATCGTGTTCAATGAAGATGGCACAAACACGTTACCATCGAACTGGACAATTGAAAACATCAGTAGTATTGCGGGTATTCATCTATCAACCGTTGACATGAACGCAGCTTCTTCAGGCTGGAAGTTGTTAGCAGATTCTCAAGACACCAAGACATTAAAAGCGGATACAAAATCAATCAAGTTTTCAGTAGGTAAACAAGGTGCATTGAAACTGGTGGCACCTACAAATGGAAATGAAAGTGTAACAGGAACAGTAAACTTTGATGATAATGCGATTACCATTGCATCCGGTCAAACACAGGTACTTTCTTTTGATGTGCAACGAGCTTCGTTCACACAAGATATTGCTTCATCAAAAGCATTTGATATGGTGTTAACATTTAATTTCAACTAATAGAATGGAGAGAACATGAAAGAGATGAAGCAAGATCAAAACAATCATAAGAAAAAGAAGAAACGCATTCTGATAAGTCAAGTGATACTTGCCTTTTTACTTCTCGTGCTTCTCTTGTTTAACTTCCGCTGTGGGCGCAATGATGCGCCTGCAGTTTCGGAGTATGAACAGAATGTGAATGCCATTACGGAGATTGACTATTCAGAACAGCAACAGGCAATTGATGCCATTGTGGAGGAAGGAAAAATGAATGTAAACTACTCTCCAAAGGCAGTATTTGAAGGTAAAACTAGTGTCCTGTTCAATGTGAAGAATATTAAGAACAATCATTCCCCGATTGTGTTCAGTATTTATGACGAAGAGGGAATCTGTATTTATAAATCCAAGAAAATAGAACAAGGGTATGAAATGACCTGTATTGAATTGGAAAAGGAATTAACAAAAGGAATTCATCAATGTAAACTGAAGGTCGGTTATGCAGAAGAAGGTAATGTTTCTTCTGCATTTCCCCTTACAATCGAGGTGAGGTAATGTTTGGATTAAAAAGCAGAGTAACAAATATTTTTATTATATTAATGATTTGTTGTTTGATAGGATTAGTTTTACTTGTGACTATCCCGAAGACATCTCACGCGGCAGAGACAAGCAATGTGGATGTAGAACTTCCAAGTAATCTTTCAATCATTTTTGAACCCGATGGAACAACAAGTGCTAGTGAGTTTACTGTCTCGAATCAAACCCTTCTTCCACTTTCTATAAAAAAAATAGATATAGTCGAGAAAAATGATTGGAAATTATGTGCATCAGACAGTAACATTCCGGCTGACACGAAACAAATAGAACTGAAAATAGATCAGGAAAGCGTTGAAGCGGGAGAAAATCTTGTGAATATTCCAATTGAGCATGGCACAAGTAAAAATATAGATATACAAATACGAAGAGGTGCGTGGACAGAGACTCATGAGCCGGAGGATGCCTTTCAAGTAGAGTTTGAATATGAGTTTGGAACACGGGAATTTGAACTGTCCTTTGACTCGAATGGAAGTGAGGATGTATATGAACAAAAGATGGTTACCAATGGGAGCATAGCCGAACTTCCGACACCTTTCCGTGTTGGATATGAATTTTCCGGATGGGCAGATTCCACGGGACGATTATATAAGAATCAATATACGATGCCGGTAGGAAATGAGTGCCTTACGGCAAAATGGAGAGAAGTGGATGGTTTTGTATTATATTTGCAAGAAGACCAGACACTACGGTTTGTTTATCTAAACGCACCGCTTTATGTGGGAGATTTGTATGATGGCATATCAGTTACTGCGATTTACCCAATTTACAAAAACACTACTTATACTTCTGCATCGCAGGTGCCGTGGTATGATAAAAACACTTATAAGACTACTGTGGTTAAAAAGGTTATTGTGGAAGATGTCCTTCAACCAACGAGTACGGCTTTCTGGTTTTACAATATGAGGGATTGTACAAACTTTGAATTAGACAACTTGGATACCTCTAAAGTAACAAACATGACCAGTATGTTCGCGTATGCGGCATATAATGCATCGACACTTACGATTACAGGAATTAGCACATTTGATGTAAGTAAAGTGACCACAATGCAGGGAATGTTCCAGTATATGGGTTATAATGTCACCGCTGTCAAGTTCAACATTCAGGAATGGGAGACGTATAACGTGACTAATATGTCCTATATGTTTGCATATATGGGATACAATTCTTCAGCTATATCGATAGGTTATCTGCCTAATTGGAGTGTTGCAAAGGTCACTAACATGAATTACATGTTTTGTATGACCGGGTATCGTGCAAGTTGGAGACTCAATCTTAGAACATGGAAGGTGTCGAGCACTGTAACTCATGTGAGTTTCAATGACGGAGTCACCACAAAAGTTCTTGCACCATGGTAAAAACATATAAAGTGGGAGATCGAAATGAAAACCAGAAACCAAATTTACAGTAAAGAAGCCGCTGATATTCTACGAAATGTAACTACATATCACTACCTACGTTATGAACAACTACTGAAACTGTATCCCGGTAAAAAAGATAAAATCGAAAATCTCCTCTCCTTTCTCGTAAGGCAAGGACGAATTCAATTAGACAAAACGCATCAACTATATCATGACAACAATCAGACATCTGTTGATTATGAAATGTTGTCTGCTATCTGGGTTCTTGCAGATTTCATAGAAGAAGTTGAATACCACTCTTCTACTGATTTTCCTGCAAAAATAGTTTTTATTGCTAACGAAGAATTGTATGAAATCCTATATGTTGCCCCTGGCAACGAAACCTTGATAGGACATGCTCTTTCGCAACAAGCCAGTGATACTGAAAAACGTATCGTTATCGTAGAAGACAGCAAACAGATTTCAGAACTTACGCTTCCTGATGTCACTGCCTATTGCACCGTTGATATAGCAACCGGTGCGATTCAATACTACAAACAAGAATAGGAGGTCTTGAGTGAACCGAGCAAATATTACAAAACGAATTGATAGCATCAAAGGTGATATCTCGAAATTATCTCAGACCCTTTGTGCAATCGAAAATACGGATATCGAGAATTATCCAGAAAATTATGCTATGTTAACAACAGATGCCGCTTTACGCTGCGAACTTATCGCATGTCGTATGCGGCATTTATTATATGGCTCAACCGACACACGCAAGGAAACATATCTTGCATCTGCTGGTGTTGTACAAGGAATTCATATTAAACAAACAGATGATGTGTTAGAAATTACACTCCCCTGCTTGTTACCAAAAAGAAAACAACGTCAAAGTACAGAGTTTCTGATTGACCCTTTGTATTTTACTTTGAGCCAATTTTCCGACAATAACAAGTTACCAAAATTCAAACAATGCGTTGTCTGTTTTTCCCACATATACAGTGAGAAGTTTCACAATCGCAGAATACGGGATTATGACAATCTGGAACTTAAGCAATTATTAGATGTGTTATCAACCTTCATTATGGAAGATGATACAGGTCTATTGGTAGATGCCTATAACACAACAGAAATCGGAGAAACAGATTGTACTCGTATTTCTGTAATGGCAAAGGAACACTTTACAAAGTGGCTTTCAGAACGCGAAAAGAGTTTAAAAACCATATCTGATTTTTAGCATTTTTGAGATGATTTTTTTACGATATATAGAAAACCATCAAAACTGGCGATTTTTCAAGCTTCTTTATTCCGAAAATTCGCCAAAATCTACCCAGGTTATCTGCAACCTCGGTAATTTTCCACAAGAAAGGAGTGATGCCCTATGGACTACTTAATCAACCTACCGGATGAACAAACGGTGGGTTACATGCTACTCGAACTCGTTGCTATATCGGGTGAATTACCTGCAAATCAATTGCATCGACTTGTTGGTGGCGACAGTTACAAATTAACAGTGGTGCGTATCCTCAAAACACAGAAGCTGCTTCGAACTTATTATCGAGACAGTCTTCGTGGATACAGACTAACCATCCATGCAAAGAAAGCTTTCTGCGCCATTAATCCTGAACGCTTTTCATTTGCACTTACTGGTTCTGCTGAAACAAATCTGGTTAAAAGCGAACCTGCTCGTCGTCTCCGACTTCATCGAGTTGCAGAAGCAACCATCACTATGCAAAATGCAGGCGTGCAGATTTTCCGAGATGAAAAACCACATCTCTTCTCTCCCATGTGGACAGATGACGACTTACTGAGTATCACAGTTCCTGTATTTTACAACTCACGAGAGATAAAAGAAATCGGTACTGTATTTACGAAAATACGTGGCGCCCGATCTGTGGGTGTATTACTGACTCTGACAGATATCTACGTCGTCTATAATCTAGGTGCCACGTTAATGAAATGGGATTACAAAGCTGAAATGCGAACAAAAGCACTGATGAAAACCGTATTGTGTAGGGAACGTCTTCCAGCACAATACTCTCCTGACGATGTACATGGACTTATATTCGGAAACTCTATGGATATCGCTTATGAGATTCTAAAAGGCGAAGGCGGTAAACAATATTTTATCCTTGACGGAAATTATGAACATTTTTACTACCTTACCAACGACCACAAAGGTGAGTGCATACTCCGTCTTCTATGTAACCAGACCATGACACAGCAGCTAGAAAACATTCTGTATGAAGATTTGTACGAAAATGAAATATCTGCAAATTTGGAATGTGATGCTATTGACAAAGAAGGTAATCCCGTGTTGCTCTCTTTCTTCTGTGACTTACCTCGTATCAAACGATTTGATACAGCATTACAATTACAGAACAAATGCGGCTCTCTGATTTGCTTTGATTTTCAGAAAGATGCTCTTGCCCGATATTGTTGTGAACGAGTTCACTTTCAAACGATTGATTTTCAAAAATGGGAAAGGAGTTTTTTTGAGTAAACGAAAACGATTGTTTAGCATACTTGTTGCTCTTCCACCGCTACTCATAGGTTTACTATATGGTGGCGGTTACATTGCACAGTTTATGCGAAACTACAACGAATGGCAGAATGCAGGTGGTATGCCGGGCGATGGTACAACCCCATCAATGCCCTCTCCACATATCATCTCCTGCCTTAAAGCAATTTTTACTATGCCTTATGGCATCTTTGGAATGCTTATCTGTGTAGGGGCATTTGTACTTCTACTCGTTATGATAATGCGTATGGGATATAGCGAAACCGGAGAATATGACAAAGACCGTAATTTCACTTATTCCAATAAGGGAACTTACGGAACTTCCGGATTCATGAGCGAAAAAGAAGCGGAAGAAATCTTTGACCTACCAACCAACATACGCGGTCATAACGGAACCATTTTTGGAATGCTGCAAGGCAGATTTGTATGTATGCCAAACGACAGCATGTTGAATAAGAATGTTGCCGTCTATGGTGCCAGCGGTAGCATGAAGACCAGAGCCTATTGCCTGAATCGCATTCTACAGGCTACAGTTCCCGGTCCTGATGGACAAATGGAATCACTGATTATCTGTGATCCAAAATCAGAACTTTATGAAAAGACAAGTGAGTTCCTACGAAAGACACACATTGTCAAGGTGTTTAATCTCGTGTGTCCGGAAAACTCTGACTCGTGGAACTGCCTTGCGGAAATCGAAGGTGATGAGTTGATGGCACAACGTTTTTGTGATGTCATTATCAAAAACACCGGCTCGGAACGAAGCGACCACTTTTGGGACAGTGCAGAAATGAATCTCCTAAAAGCACTTGTTCTATATGTGGAACAGGGCTATCCGCCGGAGCGCAAAAATATTGGACAGGTTTACCGACTTCTTACACATTGTACAGAAAAGGAACTCAACAACCTGTTTAATATGCTTCCAGCATCACACCCTGCAAAGGCACCATTTGCAATTTTCAAACAAGCGTCTGACACTGTGCGAAGCGGTGTCATCATTGGATTAGGTTCCAGACTGCAGGTGTTCCAGAACAAATCTATCTGCAATATGACTGCATTCGATGAAATCGACATGGAATTACCGGGGCAAAAGCCTTGTGCATACTTCTGCATCACAAGCGACCAGGACAGTACCTTCGACTTCTTATCGTCGTTGTTTCTGTCCTTTGTTTTTATTAAGTTAGTTCGTTATGCAGACAAAAACTGTGAAGGAGGTAAATTACCTGTTCCGGTTCATGTGCTTGGTGAAGAATTAACCGCTTGTGGTGTTATTCCGGACTTGAGTAGAAAAATCAGCGTCATTCGTTCCAGAAACATCAGTATGAGCTGCGTATTTCAAAACCTTGCAGGTCTTCAGAACCGTTATCCACTCAATCAATGGCAAGAGATTCTGGGAAATAGTGATGTGCAATTATTCCTTGGTTGCGTGGATGAATTGACTGCCAAATACATTAGTGACCGTTCCGGCGAGGTGTCGGTGCATGTACAAAGCAAAGCAAAACAGCTCGGCACATGGCGTATTTCCAATTATACACCTGAATACCGAGAAACCAGCGGTGTCGGAAAACGTAAGTTACTGACAATGGATGAAGTACTACGGTTGCCAATCAACAAAGCACTCATTATTATTCGAGGCAAGAAACTCTTGCAAGTAGATAAATGTGATTACACCAAACATCCAGAGAGTAAGCACTTGTCTCCGTGTAAGGCTTCTGCACATATACCGGATTGGCAAAAGACAAAGCCAAAAGAAACAACTACTGTTTCTTCAACGGCTCCAAAACCTGTCCGAAAGAAAAAATCAGTTGTATCCGACGTGGTGCCAACTGACAAGAAATCTATAATGTCGAAAAACAAGGAGGATGAAAATGCCTAGAAAAAAGAAAGAAACTGAAGTTGCTACTGAGGAAGTCGTGGTAGCAACGCCTATTGAACAAACCAAAGTAACACCACCCAAGTTAGACTCAATTCTTACCATCGAAGCAGATGGAGACGTGACTACCGAAGCAAATGAAATGGATGCCATTTGGCACGAAATTCATACTGCTTATCGTACAAGAAGAATTCTCACCGGAATGCTCGGCGGTGTCGAAGAGACAGAGGCCGGTAAAACATTAGCGGTACTTGATTACAAAGGTTTTCGAGTTGTCATTCCCTTAAAAGAAATGTTAGTTAAACTGGAGAAGAATCTGAAAGGTGCAGAATACACCGAAATGATTCGTCGCCAAAACAAACTTCTCAGTAATATGCTCGGCTGCGAAATTGATTTTGTTGTGATGGGCATCGACTCGAAAACACGAACAATCGTTGCAAGTCGAAAGGAAGCCATGCTAAAGAAACGGCAAACCTTTTATATGAACACGGACGCATCCGGTAATTATCGAATCTATGATGGACGTGTAGTTCAAGCACGTGTAATTGCAGTGGCAGAAAAAGCTATCCGTGTGGAAGCCTTTGGTGTGGAATGCTCTATCATGGCGCGTGACCTAGCATGGGACTGGATTGGGGATGCCAATGACCGTTTTGCTGTTGGAGATTTGATTTTAGTTAAAATCCTAGAAGTGAAACGCGAGAACATTGAAGACATTTCCATTAAAGCCGATGTAAAAAGTGTATCTGAAAATACTAGCCACACCTATCTCAAACAATGCCGAGTACAAAGCAAGTATGCCGGTAAAGTAACGGATGTACATAAAGGCGTGGTATACGTAAGGCTCAATAACGGTGCGAATGCAATCGCACATACATGTTTAGACAGACGAACTCCTGGGAAAAAAGATGACGTTTCATTTGCTGTTACTCATCTTGATGAAGAACGCGGTGTGGCACTCGGTATCATCACACGCATCATTAAGCAACATTTATAAGTTGTTGAAGATTGGCTCAGCCAAATCGTATGAATAAGCAAGACGAAATTTTTAAATAAGGAGGGATACCATGCGTAAATACTTATTCGTCTTGACTCTATTACTGGTTGCTATTTTCATAGGTTGTGCCAACAGAAACATACCTCCTGACAACGAAGATGATTCTGTTAAGGTACAAGTCATTGAAATACCTGCCGAATCCTACGTGGACGGGAAAATTACGGATGAAGCAATGAAAGACATTCCAGCTGACTCCACAAGTGAAGAAAGGACTATGACACCTGATTCAGAATCACAACACACACCTTCCGAATCACCGACAACGTCAAAGTACAATCAACCTCAGAAACCCGCCACAACATCTGAGCCAAGCAATTCTTCGCCCCAGCCGGTTGAACATCCTTCCCATGTGGAAGATGCTCCAGAATCGTCTGCACCAGAAATTCCTAGCGAGCCAAATGCAACTGCTACTGATGCGGATGCAATTGCTAATTTAGTGGCTGCATATATAAACGACTATCGCATAGCACAAGGAACTCCTGCAGCGATTCAACTTTCCGGCTTAACAGAGTATGCCAAATATCGAAGTCGCCAGATCATTTCCGACTTTTCTCATAATACCTATGATGAACGTGCAGCTGCTACTGCCCTTTCCTATGGAATGTATGTAGATCCTGCTCTCTATGGAATGACTGGCGAACCATATTATACAGCCTGCGCCGGTGAAGCAATCGCCAAAGCAGGTTATGCCGGCACGGTTGATTATATAGCCAAATCTCTGGCAGACTTAGTACGAAACAGTTCTAAGCATTGGGTGTATGTAGGTGATGCTGATTACAAATACATTGCAGTCGGTATCACTTATGAAAGTGGCATGTGGTACTGTGATGTCGCTCTTACCAGAGAAAATTATGGATAAAACTGAATAATAAAACCCTGAAAAGCTTCTTCGCATCCCTGCAGAGAAGCTTTTCTTATTTCCAAGAAAGGATGAGAAAATTATGACAAAGAAAAAGTTTCGATTCAAATTACTTTCACTGCTTCTTGCAGTTCTAATGTTTTTGACCACGATTCCGTTGTCTGCATCTGCAGCACCGGCATCTGACATTCCTTCAGACATGTTAAACAACGTGTATTTGGATGCGCTGGCATACACTGGTTATAATGTGCAAGCGCAAAAGAATGACGGAAGCATTTTTATCAAATACAGTAGTCAAGTT
This sequence comes from Faecalimonas sp., assembly GCA_045545895.1. Taxonomy (GTDB): domain Bacteria; phylum Bacillota; class Clostridia; order Lachnospirales; family Lachnospiraceae; genus Faecalimonas. Next base: position 45,105 of record JAZQBW010000082.1, on the reverse strand, counting down.
TCTGCTAGTATTCGTTCCAACATTACCTATAGTACTGGTCCTTCTGGACTAGAAACGGTTTCCAAGAGTGGCACTGCAACAGGTCTGGCACCTAACATTGCAGCTTTCGAAGCAGATGGATTATGCTGTGCATCCTATGTCAGCTATGTGTATTACAACTATATGCCAAATATTGCAGGCATTGATACCTCATTTGCTCCTCGTCCATCTAATTCACGTTCCGCTACCGCTTACAACACACAAGCAAATAGCTGGATTTCTGCGGGGCAAGCGCGTAGAATTGCCTTCACGCAAAGTTCAGACGGAAGTACATTCTCTCCTGCTGAAACAATCCCAATCGGATCACTGATTATTTATAAAGAAATGGGTGGAACCCGTATCTCTCATGTTGCAATCTATGCGGGCTATTATGGTGGCAAGCATTTTGTAACCCACACAGGAAATTCCCGTGGTCCTGAGTTCAGTACAGTTACTAATTCCAGCAAGGGTGATTCTCCAAGTGTTGTGGCACAGGTTGTTGTTCCGCAATTTGTTGAATCCTATGGTGCAATCGAAGTCCAGAAAAATGATACGGAAGGCAAAGGTCTTGCAGGTGCATACTTTGTAGCAACCTCTACAAAAGATAGTAACTTACAATTCTTAATTGGACCAACTAATTCCAGAGGATATGCCATCAGCAACGAACGTATTCCATATGGAACATATACCTGCACAGAGACAGTTTTTCCAACCAATTATCGTTCTTATGGCCAGACACAATGGACTGTCACTGTCAGCGCGGCGAATAACGGAGTAGCCAAGTTTACGGCACTCAACGAACTCATTCCGGGTGATATAAAAATTGTAAAAGAGTCTGAGGATGGAAAAATCAGCGGTATCAAGTTTAACATTTCTGGAAATGGCATAAATAAAGATGTCACATCAGCTTCAGATGGTACGATTACTACCAAGGATTTGAAACCTGGCACTTACACTGTAACCGAATATGTCAATAACGGATATGTTCCGCAAGAACCGCAAACAGTGACGGTAGTTTCCGGCGGCACATCCGTTGTGAATTTCAATAATCTCCTACAGCGCGGTGATTTAGTCGTAACTAAAACATGTGAGGACAATTTGGTTGAGGGACTTACTTTCCGTATCAATGGAACTTCTACAACCGGACAGGAAATCAACATCTACGCAGTTACTGATGTGGATGGGAAAGCAACCTTTTCAGATGTCCCTGTAGGAACTTATCGTCTTACGGAGGAATCCACCCCAGCGCGCTATGTTATTCCGGAACCTCAAACAGTGGAAATTCATTGGAAAGAAACAACCGAAGTGTCCATGCATAATGCATTAAAGAAATGGCGGGCAGACATCTATAAATTGGATGCGGAGCATGCGGGATTAAATTATCCGGGAGGCAATGTTCCAGAACCTTCATCGCTTTTATATTCTGTAAGCCAAACAGAATCCTTGGGGTTCCCTTATGGTTACAGCCGTGGTGATGCTTCCTTAGAAGGTGCTGTTTATGGTGTGTTCCATTATGATGAATTAGTAAAAACATACACCACTGACAATGATGGCTATATTCTGACAGATTATTTTGTATGCGGCGATGGGTGGACCATTCAAGAGATTTCTCCAAGTCCGGGATATCTGTTGGATGATAACATCTACTATATGAACGTCTATCCAGAATATTACACTGTGGAATACAATACAATCTATCAGGATGTATACGAAGTTCCGATGAAAAGTAACATCGCCTTAGTGAAACATACGGACGATGGTTTCACTCAAATTGAAACACCGGAAGAAGGTGCTGAATTTAAAATTTGGTTAAAATCTGCAGGCTCCTATGAAAATGCAGTTGAAAGTGAACGTGATTACCTCATCATTGATAAGCATGGTTTCGGAATCTCAAAAGAATTGCCATATGGCACATATATCGTAGAACAGATTTCCGGAAAAGAAGGTTTCGAAATGCTTTCTGCCTTTGAAGTATTCATTCAAGAGCATGCTGAAATTTACAGTTATATTATCAATAACGCACCAATTACAGCTCTTATCGATGTAGTTAAAAAGGATGCCACAACAGGAAAAGTAATTCCTGCAGATGGCATTGGATTCAAGGTGCGTGATTTATCCACCGGTGAATTCATCACACAACACATCAACTATCCAACTCCGATGGACATTGATGTATTCTATACCAACAACGAAGGAACACTCAGACTTCCAGAAGTACTTGGCTATGGTGAATACGAATTAATTGAGCAGACTGTCGGTAATGCCTATGGATATGTATTGGATACTACACCTGTGAAATTTACAGTAGACGGTTCATCTAAAATTGTGGTTGTTGAAAAATCCAATGATCCACAAATGGGTACCATTACCATAGACAAGCAAGGGGAAGTTTTCGCTTCTGTAACAGAACAGGATGGCATCTATACTCCAGTCTATGAAATGAAAGGACTGGAAGGTGCAGTCTTTGGTGTCTATGCTCTGGAGGACATCATTACACTAGAGGGCACACTACGCCACTCTGCCGGAGACAAGGTGACAATGCTTACCACATCTGCAAATGGAACGGCAACCAGTTCTCCTTTGTTCTTAGGAAAATATGAACTACGAGAGGAACAGGCACCATACGGTATGGTTCTTTTGGATGAACCAATACAAGTGGAACTTACCTATGCAGGCGAGCATGTAGCAATCACAACCACATCCACTACCGCTATAAACGAACGTCAGAAAGTCTGTATCAGTTTATTAAAAGAACTCGAAAAAGATGAAAAGTATGGTATTGGTTTCGGAGAGGAATATAAAAATATTCAATTTGGACTATATGCTACTGAATCCTTGATTGCTTCAGACGGATCTGAAATTCCACAGGATGGACTTATGGAACTTGTAACTATTAATGCAGATGGCAATGCAGTGTTTACAGTTGATGTACCGGTTGGTTCTAAACTTTATATAAAAGAATATGCAACCGACGCTCACTATCAACTTTCAGATACAAAGTATCCTGTTGAATTTGCTTATGCTGATTCTTCCATCGCAACCGTTCAGATTAATGCAAATGATGGTGAAGCTATTAAAAATACTATCATTCGTGGGGACGTTCATGGTTTGAAATTAGATGAAGATAATCAACCAATTGCCAACGTTCTGTTTGGACTGTTCAAGACAGATGAAACTGAATTTAATGAAGGTACAGCTCTCACTACTGCCCTTTCGGATGAAAAAGGAATCTTTGCATTCACTGATATTCCGTATGGGAAATGGATGGTAAGAGAATTATCCTGTCCGGAGGAATTTGTATTAAATAGTGAACTCTTTGAAGTCAGCATTACAGAAAACGAACAGGTATTGGAATTGACTGTTACGAATCAAAAAGTTCGTGGAAAAGTGCAGGTTGTGAAGTTAAACAGTAAAGACCATAACGAAAAACTTTCCGGTGCTGTATTTGAACTTTATCTTGACGTTAATCAAAACGGAGTATTCGACCTTGATGTTGATACATTATATGGCACCTTGAAAGAATCCGAACTCGGTATCTATGAGCTGGGCGATTTGAAATATAACGGCTACTTCTTATTTGAAGCCTCTGCTCCAGAAGGTTTTACCAAAGATGACCGCTATTTCTACTTCCAGATTAAAACAAACGGTGAAACGGTTGTCATAGAAAATGAATTAGGTGTCGGTTTCACAAACGAGCCAATCCCTGTTCCTGATGACTCTCCTAAAACTGGGGACCCAGTTGAGACATTTTTCTGGATTGTACTTGCATCCGGAGCACTGATAGTTATCTCTGTAGCAGCATATGTAAAGAGAAGAAACCGTAAATATCGTAGATAAATTTATATGGCAGGCATCGCTTTTTTGATGTCTGCCTTTTTGTGTTCTAGGGGATCTTTAGACAAAAAACGAATAATGATAGTGAGGAAATAAAAATGTTTAAGAACAAACCTAAACTCTATTCCTTTCTCAGCTTAACCAGAGGTTCTTGGAGAAATGCATTCTTTATTGAATGTAATTCCTGTCCTTACGGCAATCTAGGATGCCAAGGTCATTTGCTGACAACTGACACAAATGGAACACCTCTTCTTATATCTGTTCAAGAATTTGAAAGGAGTTCTCATGAAAAAATCGACAAAGAGGAATGTGCAGCTGTTATCAGCAGAGATGCTTTTGAAACTCTCTTCAATCGTTGGCTGGTTTGGAATATTACAAATACAAAAGACTGCAGTATTGTGCAGTTAGTAAGGAGGTCTGAATGAAAAAGAAAACAATCCGCTGCCCTTATTGCGGAGCACATGCCACCTTGCATCCTTCAAGTTATGTATATGGTAAATCCAGCAAACACACTGGTTACCTTTATGTGTGTGATCGTTATCCACAATGTGACTCTTACGTGGGTGCGCATAAGGAAAGCAAACTTCCAATGGGTACTCTCGCAAATGGTAATTTGCGAAACAAACGTATTCAAGCACACAGAGCTTTTGACTGGATGTGGAAATCCGGACTTATGACAAAGTGGCAAGCCTATAAATGGATGCAAGGCAAACTGGCGCTAAATGAAGAACAAGCACACATCGCGAAATTCAGCGAATACATGTGTGACACTCTGATTATGGAGTGTCACAAGGTTTTTGAAAATCAGCGAATGGCTGCTTGAAGTTATGAAAAATCACAAAGGAAGGGAGGCGGAATACACAATGACAACGAATCAACAATATTTAATTGAAGAGCATATACATATCGTAAAATCAGCAATACACAAAAGTATTATTGTAAACGATAATATCTACGGATTTGAATATGACGATTTATTTCAGGAAGGATGTATATGGCTATGTAAGGCAGCCACTACCTATGACGAAAATCGCAAAGTTCAATTTGCAACTTATGCAGAAAAAGTCGTTACAAACGGACTGCGAACCTACTGTCGTTTGATGTGCGGAAAACAAAAACACATGGTACTACTAGCACCCGTTTCTGATTCTGAGGAGACAAACTTCTCTTTTGAACAAATACCTGCTCCGGAATCACTGGAGCAAATTTACGAGGAACAAGATATTTATCTGCTGCTAGAAAAATGCAAACAACAGTATAAGGGAACTACCCGCTTAGGCATCGAGGCCATCGAATGGAAAGTGCGTGGTTTTTCCGGTGCAGAGATTGCCAAGATATATAATGTGAAACCGAATCTTGTAGGTGCATGGATATACAGAGCCGCTACAAGACTCAAACAAAACAAAGTTTTTATGCAATATTTTAATCGAGTTGTTGAAAAAGACAGTTCCTAACTCGTAAAGAAAAGAAAAAAGAAAAATGAGGTGATTCTATGAATAAACTTTACACTGCAGTTGGGCATATCCACTTCAAGGGGAAAAATAATGGTGTTAAATGCCCTATCGTATTACTAAACAAAAAGGAGTATATTTTAGATTTTCAAGAAATGATGCTGTGGACGATTCTAAACTGGCGAATCCTTTCAAAAGAGGAAATTGATACATGTTATAAACACCAAGCAGAGGAAACTGGTTATATGACACATCGAACAGTGGATGAATGTATGAGCCGTCTGGTTCAGCGCGGACTAGTTGCAGAAGGCTCTGGTGAAACAGGAGCTGATTCTCTCTATGATTTGCTTTCGGGGTTATATGTGGTTCCAATTTCAGAAAATCCATTGCTGAGATTGATATCCTTTGTCCGTCTGACACTGTTTGAAGGTATGCCTTATCGAACTGCGAAACAGATCTTTGGAAAAGACAAAAGAAATGATAGCGAGCGAAAAATTATGCATTTGGTAAATCAAGCAACACTCTCCACTGCTGAACTTATCAAATGTGCAGAATTAAACGTATTTGATTGTCCGACAGAAAATATCCTAATGGATACACTATATCATGATGAGTATACAACCAGCGAAAATATTATCCACAGTGTACGCTTCTTTTCCCAGTGTCGTCCGATATTAACTTCAGTTGCGAACCTTTATCTGCGTAAACAGATTATTTTCGAAAGGATGTAAAGATGAAAATGACAAAGAATACACCTACCCCCATTTATCACAAATTAATTCTCACATGTATCATAGGTACTGGTTGCCTCCTTGTAGGATTGGCAATGGCACTGTTTCTTCATGACAAGATGATGATGTTTCTTAGTCTTGCAATATGGATATTCAGTTTTGCAAAGGCAGTCGATTACTATCGTATTATGAACGATAAGAAATATGAAATCGTAGAAGGCACTTGTGTTGCAATTACACCAAAACCTCTACGCAAATACCGAAAGATTAAAATCATGGATGATAATGGCATTGAGTCTTCTCTTTTGCTAGAAAAACATGCAAAAGTGAAAATTGGCTATCGCTATCGCTTCTATTTCAAAGAGACTCAGCATCTCACATTTGGAAACAGTTATTTAGACAATGCAATTTCATCCGACCATTTTTTAGGATATGAAGAGTTAGGAAAAATATAATCAATATCTATATGTAGTTAGCAAAACATTGACAACCACAATATATAGTGATAATATATTATTGTAATTGATTTTTGTGCATTCCCGCATGGGATATCGTGGTAAAGTTCCACCTTGCACATGTTGTTATGTTTGTAATTGAGTGTCGATACTACTATTCTGCCCTTATGGGTAAGAGTGTATATCGACACTTTTTTATTCAATATAGATATTATAGCCCATAGAGGCAGAAAGGAGTAAAATGGCACAAATAATCGTTATCGGACGGATGACAAGCGACTTGGAATTAAAGACCAGTGAAAAGAGCAACTCATACGTGCGATTTGACATTGTAGAAAACATCGGCAATGGTCAAAACATGCACGCACAGTATTTTCAAGTTTGCGCATGGAACGAAGATGCTCAGCGGCTTGTAAATGCAAAAGTAAAGCAAGGGAGTCTTGTCTGGGTAACCGGCTCACTAGAGCTTGAACCGTACACCAAACGAGACGGCATCACTATTGACAAACGAATGAAAATCATGTTGGATAACTGGGGCTTTGTTCCTATAACTCGCCCAAAGTACTCACGTAAAGATCAAAGTACAAAAGAACCTGAAGCTGTTGATGGCGACAGAGATTCTTTACCAGGCTAATGCTTGGTGCGTAAGAGGAATCGTTGTGTTTTTAGAAAGGAAACACATCGGTTCCTCTTTTTTTGTTTTACAGAAAGATTCACAAAGAAAGGATGATGAAAATGAAAAGAAAGAAAACTCTCGGTGCAGGCGTATCGATACTCATTGTTACAGTTCTAGTAATTACCGCTTTCATTCGCGGTAATGCACAAGCATGGCTTCTCGCTATCGCTTTTGGTGTATGGACAACATGGGCTGTCATACGATTTATGATTCCTTACATCAAGGAACAACGTCGCATCAAAAAAGCAAAAGAAATACGTAAGCAATGCGAAGAACAAGATACAGCAAGCAGAAAATTTGAGATGCCGGTAATTACAAATCCGATACACCTTGTACTACTACGTCATGTGAACTATCGCATTTCTGCTTATATCCAATCGATACATCCCGAAGCAACTTGGGAATGGCGAGAAGAATTCCCGGAACTTATCGTATCAAAAGGTGGTACCGGAAGAATCCGTCTATTTGGAGTGAAAAACTTCAATTATGCGGATATAACCTTCGACCAATATGCCAATATCGTTTGCGATTTATTGAATGTTGTACCGATAGCACAAAGTAAACCAGATGCAACAAAACCCGTTCCTACGGAGTCTGCAGAACCTGTGGTGGCACCAGCACCGACAAATCCTGTTGATCCAAGAATATGGTATGAAATGCAAGGTTGTAAAGTGCTAGAGTCTATCATAAACGACCTCAATTCCAGAGGTTACAGTAACCTGACCATCTTAGAAAACGGCGACATAGTTGTCCAGCAAGGCAATTCTAAAAAAGTCGAATCTACCTTGGAATCTCTTCCAGAGAGAACTTATTGGTCTAGGTTATGTAAAATATTTGAAGGCGACGGTATAGCAGCAACTATTAAAGATGATGGACTCCTTCTTGCTTGGTAAGAAAAGTTCGTCACGGAAAGGAGTGATAAAAGCATGAAAGCAGGATTGACAATTGAAGCATTGGCAACTGAAATCATGCGCCAAAAAGATGCAAAGGCAGACTACATAGTAAGTGCTTCCAACTTACGTGTAGAGAACTATGGAACAGACCTCGTGCTACGTGTCTTAGATGCAGACAATGTTGATCGTATTGAACCGCTGGACATTGCCACTACCGCCCATCGTCAGATAGGCACCAAACTTGGTATTCCGGCGAAGTATTACGAAAAAATGTTGACTGAACATCCTGACCTCTTGGTTAAAAACGTAAACGCTTGGCTTGAGCGTGATACGAATCAACGCATGCTACGTGTGCTTGACGGAAGATTACGTGCATACCTAAGCAACAGCTATTTGCGGATGGACCATTATGAGATATTCGCAAGTGTGCTTCCTGTAATTGGAGAAATACCTGATGTAAGATTCGTGAGCTGTCACATTACGGATAATCGCATGTATATCAAAGCGATTAATCCACACCTCAGTTCTGAAGTCACACAAGGTACAACTGCACACGCGGGTGTTGTTATCAGTAACAGCGAAGTAGGTCTCGGTTCTGTAAACGTTCAACCGCTCATTTATTGCGAAGATACTGAAAACGGCTTTGCCATAGGTGGGACTGCCACGAAACGTATTCACCGGGGACGAGTCAATTCTGCAGAGGAACATTTTATGTTAGCCTCGCAAGAAGTCTTATCTGATTCAGACCGAAGATTTCTAACAGAATTACAAGAAACGGTACGTCTGGCCGCCGGTGAAGATGTGTTTGCACAGACCGTAACCCTCATGCAAAATGCAAGGACGCAACTGATGAATACAGAACACATTCCAGAGGTTGTTCATAAAACCAGTCGTGATTTTGGCATTACTGATGCTGAACAAACCGGTGTACTATTGCATCTCAGAGAAAGCAATGATTTTACTCTTTATGGTCTTGCAAATGCAGTAACAAAGCACAGTCAAAATGTAGAAAATTATGACCGTGCTACAGATTTGGAAGGCATTGGATATGACATCTTATCTATGCCACAAGGAAAATGGAATCAGATGAATCAAGCGGCAGCTTAACAGTTGCGGTTCATCTACAAACACTTTATTTGATTAGGAGGATAGAATTTATGAATTACAACACAGAAAACACAATGATAGCGAATAACCAAGCGGAATTTATACTTCCGGAAGTAACAGATAGCGTATGCTCAACAGAAGATTTTGCAGAAGATTTTGAAGGATTACATTTCTCGTATCCAAGAATCAAGATACCTGCTGGTGGCAGTTTGCAATTTGAAATTCCTAGCGATGATCCAGAGAACCCAGACTATGCCAAAACTATTGTTGGTGTCATTCTCTGTAACCATGCAACCTGCGCTTACTGGCCGGAAGGCTCTGAGTACGATGACAATGTGAATCCATACTGCTTCTCTGTAGACGGAAAAACAGGATTTGGTGCTCCAGGCGGTGCATGTGCCGACTGTGCCTTGAACAAATATGGCTCTGTTGAGAATGGAAAAGGAAAAGCCTGCAAGAATATGCGTAATCTGTACATTCTTCGTAGCGGTGATTTTATGCCGGTACTGCTCGCTCTTCCACCAACAAGCATTCGTCCATTCACTGATTTTATGTCAGCTGCTTTTGCATCACGCAGACGTCCACCTTACGGTTCTATCGTTGAGATTGGACTTAGACGTGTAGATAACGGTAGCAACCTATACAGCGTTGCAACGTTCCGCAAGGTCAGAGATTTTGAAGGCGAAGACCTTCTTACGATGCAAAAATATGCTGTGAATTTCCGTGAACAGATAAAGAATCTGAACGAACAACGTGCTTTAGATGCCAGTCAAGCTAATAGCGACGATTTCCATCCGATGGATGAAGGCTATGAGGCAGTTGAATCTGAAGGGCACTTTTGTATTACCGGAACAGAATCTGTAGATGGAACAAAGGAAGAATTACCAGCATAAAAGATAACACTCGCATGATACATGCAGAGTAAGTGTAAAGGGATACTGTAAAGACGAATTTACGTCTGCAGTATCCTTTTTATTCGATTGGAGGATATGAAAATGAATATAAAACCATTAACGAAAGAACAACAATGTTTCGCAGAAGAAAACCATCATCTGGTATACGCCTTTTTGAATTCTAAGAGGCTCCCAGAATCCTTGTACTATGATGTTGTCATTTTCGCATACTTGTGCGCTGTACAGGAATATTGCGAGACACCAGATTTGCATCGCTATAAGTTTTCATCACTAGCATGGAAAAAGATGCAGAGTGCCGTTGCTGACTATCAACGTTATCTGCAATGCCAAAGACGTGCAATTCCAGTAATCAGCTTAGACGAACTGATAACTAATCAAGAGGAACTGCACTGGGAAGAAACAATTAGTCGTCCGGATGAATTAATGGCGCAATTAGAAACAGAGCTCATCCTACATTCTCTCGCAAAGAAATTGCCACGACGTAATATGCGTATTATTTGCATGAAACTCCGCGGAGACCGCATGCATGACATTGCAAAGAAAGAACGGATGACTTTTCAAGATATCAATAAAACTTTATCAGACAGTTATCCTACTGTTCTGAAGGTACTATTTGAATAATGGGGGTGAATCAGATGAAGAAAGAAGTAAATATTAGTGGCAAAGTTTTGACACCACTATGTGAAGGTGAACGTGCTGCTCTATCTAGTGGCGGCCAGTTTGTTCTTACATCACCAGTTGTCACTATCTATGAAGATAATGCTGACTATGCATATTTTGAAACCATGAATTCGGTCTACAAAGTTTGCCTGCAACCAGTTCCAGTAAGAGTTACTACTCCACCCTTTCTGAGAATGTGTGCTTAGGAGGTGACGATATGGACTTTGATTTAGGATTGTATCCAAACACATTGCCTGTCACTAACCGACAACCAATAAAATTCAAGTGCAAACAATGTGCTGCCTGTTGTAAGAATGTGCGTAATAGCATTTCGTTAGAACCACTAGATGCCTATAACATTATATGCGAATATAGAAAAAGAGGATGTAACGATGACGCACTTACCATATTGTCACGGATTGCAACAGTCATGCGGATAGCTGAAGGGGTGAACCTTGATGTTTTTGTATTAAATACAATCGACGACAGTGGCGTATGTTGTATGTTAAAAGATAATCGTTGCACTATCTATAATGCTCGTCCACGTACCTGCAAAATATATCCTTTTACTGTCGATCCATGCGAGAGTGAAAAACGTCTCAAATGGTACATCTGTACAGAACAGGAACATCATTTTGGTGAGGGTGCTGTAACAGCCAGAGATTGGCAACGTCGAAATGTATCGAAAGAAGAGGAAGAATACCTCTATGAAGAATGCAGAGTTCTCTCTAAAATTGGTAAGTTGCTAGATAATATACCAGAGCAAAACCAATTTGAAGCATCCAAGTTCATGCTCGCATTTCGATATTTAACGTATAACTATGATGAACCATTTTTGCCGCAATTCAAGGAAAATATGGAGTTCTTGCAAGCACATCTAAGGCAACTACACAAATGATAATAGGATGGTGATAAAATGAACGTATTACAACAGTTATATGATGGAAAATTTGCTCCGTGTGACAAACTCGTTCGAAAAGGTAGTGAATTAGAGAAAATTCAGACTGCCCTGGACAAAAATGAAATCAAATTATATAAAACCTTGTCTAAGTCACAAAGGAAACTTTTTGAACGCTATAAAAACTGTGATATAGAATCCATTTCTTTAATGGAATTAGATTCATTTAAAGAAGGATTTCGATTAGGAGCAAAACTTATGTTAGCAGTCTTTGATGATAACGACTCAAATTTAGAAGATTCTGACGTAAGTAACAGTTAATAGTGTTTACATAGCAGGAACGGATTTGCTCCGCTCCTGCTATTGTTATGTATTATACTCGAAAACGTTCCACACACCTTAGAAACACAATACACAGTTCCTGGTACAAATCTTCATCAAACACACCTTCCACAATTGCCTCTTTCATAAGTAAAGGTTGGTACATTGACAGAAGTTCACTCATTGCCTGCTTATCATCCAATTTTCCTCTTATTAATAACTCCTTAAACGACACGACTACTCACCTCCAAGAAAGTTCTTGAGTTTCTGGATTGCGCGATAATAAATAGCTGTTACACCTTTATAGCCTATACCAAGTTCACCCGCAATCTCTTCAAATCCTTTTTCCTCAACAATTCTTGCAATCACAACATATCGTTCCCGTTCTTTCATGTCTTTGATTGCTCGATATAACGCATCGTTTTCTGTAACTATTTCAATGTAATCCATATCATACGAAAACAGAATACCATACTCTTCCGTGAGCAATTCACGTTGCAACCGTTTGATACGTGCACGCAGATAGTCTGCACGTGCATTACTAACTGTCATTGACAAAAAAGCTGTGAATCGATTCTGCAAAATATCATGTTCATTTGTTCCATCATTTTTATTAAACATAAGTAACCTCCATTCAAATTGATTTTTATTAAAATCAATTTCCTGGTGGTTCCCTACAATGATGTGTGAAATGATAAGTTTCCTGCCAAATACGCAAAAAGGTCTCCTGTCCAAAAAACTCGGTAGTAAAGACTTGCACATATGCATACGTCCCCACTAAAAAAACCGCGTTTTTTTTATTGAGACCCCTAAAGTTTTATATTCACTTGAAAATATTTAGTTTTATTGCACTGTTAGTTCTGTGTTTTTTGAATTGTTGTGCCATTATCAACACAAACTAGTTTCATTATAATTATTGTTGGAGGTGAACTGACAGTGCACAAACAACCTGACAACCTCGGAAATGTTATCAAAACCGCAAGAGAAAAAGCGGGAGTAACCATTGAGTATTTAGCTTCCAATGTTGGTATTTCCGAGAGATACCTATATCGAATTGAAAATGAAGGCAAAAAGCCTAGTTATGACGTACTCTACAAGTTGACTCGCAAACTGTCGATTTCAGCGGACATGATTTTCTACCCAGAAAAACCATCGAAAGACTCCGAAATAGAAAATCTCCTCCGTATGCTTTCCGAATGTGATGAACGCTCATTAGAAGTAGTCAAAGCAATGCTAAAAGCCTTGATTGAAACAGCGCCGAAAAAGTAGCTAATATTTATAGCTACTTTTTCGTTTTTTATGAAGCGTAAAATCTTACACAACGCCCTTCTGCAACATCACATTTGCATATACTGCGCTTTCACCTGTTGCAATAATACAGTAGACTTTCTTTGCCTCATCGTAAAAGTCAAAGCGGTCAATATTCCCTACTGCCTTATCTCCACGTTCATCATACTTAGCAACGAGCTCTTTGTATGTGTCCCAAATAGGTGTCGCAATCTTACCTTTATCACAGTCCATAAGTTCCATGAGCTGCACCGGCTTATCTGTATAAGTATCCAATGGAAATACTTGCAAAATAGCATCTAGTATCTCCGGCACACCATGTCCGTCCATACGAATCACAATCGCATCTTTCCCCATAGACTCTGATGGGAAATTTCCATCTGCAATTACCAAACGGTCACTATGCCCCATTTCACATAACACCTTCAATAGCTCCGGTGATAAAATCTTTGGAATTCCTTTTAACAATTAGAAATCCCCCTTCCCTAAAATCAAACATTCAAAATGCCAAGTTGCAGATTGCCATACAGCAACCTGCACTTGTCATCATTAAATCCTACTTATAAAACGGACCATATGTCTGGCATGCTCTGTAATCTGCACCTTCTTTATCCATTCCGAATGCATCCCAAGAAGATGGTCTGAAAATCTTCTCTGTTGGTACATTGTGCATACATACTGGAATTCGAAGCATAGAACACATTGTAATCAAATCTGCTCCGATATGTCCGTAAGAGATTGCTCCGTGATTCGCACCCCAGTTGTTCATTACATCATATGCTGTTTTGAATGGGCTTCCTTCTTTTCCATCACATCTTGGCGCAAACCAAGTACATGGCCATGTATAATCAGTACGCTTCCAAATAGCATCAGATACATCATCCGGAAGTGCAACAGTCCAACCTTCTGCAATCTGAAGAACTGGTCCAAGACCGTTTACAAGATTGAGACGAATCATTGTGGCTGGCATCTCCGCTCTTGTCAAGAAACGAGAAGAATAACCACCTCCTCGGAAATATCCGTTATCAGCCGGATTCCATGTCGTAGCAGCTAGACATGCATCCATGTCTGCTTCTGTCATCTCATACCAAGGTTTCATTATACCATTGCCATTTTCGTCTTTCACTTCACCGCAAGCATCTAAACAACAAGCACCTGAGTTAATTAAGTGAATGATACCATCTGAATCTTTTGCTTTCCCAGCAATTTCATACCCTGTTGCTTTTTTAATCGAATTACCACTCCAATATGTACGAACATCCGCAAACATCTGTGCTCTGTTTGTAAGAAGTTTCATGAAAAGCATTCCTATACCGTTTAATACGTCATTTTCTGTAGCAAGAATGTATGGTTCTCTCGCACCATCCCAGTCAAATGAAGTGTTTAAAATCGCTTCTGCAAAATCGGTGTTTGGATATTCATCCGTCCATTGACGTTGTCCTTGAAAACCAGCTGCAATTGCATTATGACCAACAGCTTCTTCCTCTGCACCTTTTGGTGGATTTTTAATACCATTCATCATTTCCTTGATAATAACAGCTGTCTTTACAACAAATTCAAATTGTTCTTCCTTTTCCTTATCGCTCTTTCTTACAAATTCTGGGTTCTTGTCGAAACCAATCTTACATTTTTCCTTCGCCCAAGCTAATGCTCTCTCGTATTCATCTTTGTCATAAATTTCCTTATTAATGCGACGAAGAATTTCCACTTCATCTACCGATTCAACACGAAGTCCTAAGTAACTTTCTAAAAAGTCCGAATCAATAATAGACCCTCCAATGCCCATACAAATTGAACCAATCTGTAAGTAAGATTTTCCACGCATTGTAGCAACTGCTACTGCGGATCGTGCAAATCGAATCAATTTTTCTTCTACATCTTCCGGAATTGTTTCGTCATCAATATCCTGTACATCTCGTCCATAGATAGAGAATACCGGCAATTTTTTCTGTGCATGAGCCGCTTTTACAGATGCCAAAAATACTGCTCCAGGTCTTTCTGTTTTGTTGCATCCCCATACACCTTTAATTGTTGTCGGATCAGTATCCATTACTTCTGAACCATAGCACCAGCATGGTGTAACGGTAAGCGTAATTGCTACACCTTCTCTTCTAAATTTCTCCTCACAAGCTGCTGCTTCAGCAACACGTCCAATTGTTGTATCTGCAACAACAACTTTTACAGGCTCACCATTTGAATATTTCAAATGGTCTTCATAAAGCTTTTTTACGGCATTTGCCATTCCCATCGTCTGCTCTTCCAAACTTCCACGAACATCGAGAGGTCCTCTACGCCCGTCAATTACTGGTCTGATACCAATTGCAGGATATCCGCCAATTAATCTGTTCTCTTTCATAATGTTTGTTCCACTCCTTCTTTAAATAATTTTTATAGGTCCCATAGCAGGAATTCGTCTGCCATGTGAATCAGTAATATTGCAATATGGATTCACACCGAATCCATAAAACAAATACCAATCTTCCAATTGGGATATATTAAGTCCTACACGAACCAATACATGATTGCCTTCCAATGATATGTTACATACTTGTTTATGAGTAAGATGGTCTGTTGCATTACTAATCTCAAACCCGTATGGTTTTCCATCTGCTTGAAGTTCGCCATATACATTGTCGTATTCGATATCAATGACTGTATAGTCTTCCATCCAAGCACTATATACTTGGTGACTTTTATACCTAGGTGCAAAAAGAAATTCTTTCTTTCCACTCAACAACGCATACATACTTTCCGCCGCCGTTATTCCCAGTTTCTTTTGTGCTTCAGATGTTAAATGAACGGCATCATCTGTTTCCATGCTGATTGCACTAATTGTATCAAGAGCTTGAAATTGTTCTGACATAGTTCGCTGTTGTTCTCTAATATCCGTCCACGTTTTATCCCAACTTTCATTCTCTACTACAGTAATATTTCCTATTTGCACTTGCACAATCGGAATCATACCAAATGTTTTTCTTGTTTCTTCTATAAAGCATCGCATATTACTCATAAAGAGAGCATTCTGACGGGACATTGCTTCACTACAACCTTGATACCAAAACATGCCTCGCACATGTGAACCATTTACTTTAAAACGGCGCACCATTGCCGCAAATAAACTTTTATCCGGACCATCTTTTGCGATTTCTGGATTCCACTGTGCCATAGTTGTTCCACCATGTGCACAACAAATAATCCCCTGTGGAACTCCTGTGTATTCTCTCATCCGTTGCGCAAAAGATAACCCCGGTCCAACACCTTTCTTCTCTGGTTCTTTACATGGGTCTCCAGGCAATACTTCTGTATGCACTTTATCTACCGCTAACCATGGTCTGTGCAAACGATGTCTTGCCACTCCCCATTCGTCTTGCATATAAAAAGCTCGTATGTACTCGTCTCCTTGATATTCTTCATCTTCTTTTGTTAGCCAACCTACGCCTTGCATATTAGACTGACCCGCTAATATCCAGAGATCACCCACATAAATATCGCAAAACATTTCTTGATTAATTGTTACAATATAAGGTCCACCGACTGGAATTCCAGTCAATTTCCATCCTCGTTCTATTTTATCAAAGTGTAACTCTCCTGATGTTTTTCCAGAATATGTTGCAGATAGAATTTCTGAAACATCGGTAATAACAATTTCTGAAACATTCTTATCGTTCCTCTGCATTACCATTCCATTCACAATTCCAAACATTTCTTTTTGTCTCCTTACGATTTATTGGCAACTAATACTTGTCATTGTCTCCATTGTCTAATGCGCACAAGTTCTACTGGTATTTTAAAGACAAGTTTACGATTATGCCTTTGTTCTTTTGCGTTACATGGTGCATGCATATCCCAAGGAAATAATACAGCTGCATTACCCGACAATAAATTTACATATCCAAGCGGAACTTTATTGCACGAATAAAATGCAATATCTTTTTCTTTACTGTAAGGAACATTCTCTATGCCATTAGTAAGCGGCTCCACAAAAATCATTTCTTCTCCATCAACCATTAATTGAACATCTACATAATCACGATGTGCTTCGAAAGCATAATTTTCTCGTGTTTCATACTCGTCCACATTAACGTAGCACTCGTCATCCAAATCATAGCGTCCAGTTGCAATTGTCTGAACATCATTCTCATTCATGAACGTTGAAACAACGCTTCCTATAAATGGATCATATTCTTTTAAAAATTCCCAAGCTGTTAAAATCATCTTCTTACACCTCTTTGAATTTATTACACCATACAAACTTCTGTTTCTTTTGGCGCATGAATCTTAATGTCAGCGCCATGAATTTCTAATTCAAGCCAGCCCGTTTTTAATGGAATCTTCGCCTCAATATTTTGAAGTCCCATAAGATGTGGGTTGCAGTGCACCTTTTTCCCGCCATTTTCAATACGAACACCAAAAATGTATTCTATTATAAATGCGACCACTCCCGACGACCAGCCATGACACAATGAATGACGGAATTGCTTGTAGCAGTATTTTCCAAAATCCCCATGAATATCTGCTTCACCTTCTCTTGGAAATTCATCAATGCGACAACTGTTTTTCAACCATGCAACATCAAAATCTTCCCAAAAAGATGTTGCACCTTTACTTAACATGCCCCCATAGTATTCCTTTAATATTTCCAATAATTTTGTGCTACCAGAATTTGCTAGTGCTGTTAAAATGTAATACGCCATAAAAGTTGAGAAACCTTGTGCACCACCTGCCTCTAGCATCCTACAATCTTCCAATCCTTTTCGACCTGCCAAAACTTGAAATGCCCGAACTGGTTTAAGACTTGTTTCAACATCCAAACTGACTGACAACTTATTTCGTATTTGCTCACACTCGTTATTTTCCTCAATACGAAGATACTTTTCTGCCATCATACATAATAATGACTGCACCCCTACTATTGCATCATCCGAATCACGAGTGGACCAATCCAAGAAATAATTCATATTGCCTTTATACGAAAAATTAATATTACCGGCGTCATCAATACACTCATTAAAATGTGAAATTACTGCTTTTGCATAAGCTTTGTGTTCTTGGAAAAATTCAGAATTACCAGTCATGTGACAGTAATCACATAAATTTATCACCCACCAAGCTGAATAGGAAGGAATAGTATTTATCCATCCAGTAGCTGGCGTAGAATTTTTCAAAAATATCAAAGAGTTTTTTATATTTTCGTTATCCCCAAAAACATACAAAGATGTCAATATCTCCGGATGCAAATCACCACACCATACAAGCCTGTCTCGCTTAATTCCATCCCATATATATCCATTCTGGAAATTTAACTTCAATGTATAAATTGCAGTATTTATAATTTCATTCAACAAACTGTCATCTGTAACGATTTCTGCTTCCCTCTCAAACACAGGTAGATGTGACACTGCAAAAATACTCTGTATGGTTACGGCCTCTTTTGATAACAACTCTAATCGAATAAATCGAAATCCAGTTTGTCCAAATTGCAAATCCGACATCGAACTTGCCAATACTTCTATATCTCTTGGCGAGTGGTCGTTTGTAGCATTTTTGTATCCTATGCTTGAACATGCTTCTGTTAATGATTCTCCAAAAGTTATTCTCCACCTTGCACATCCATTTGCATTACGCGTTATTAATCGAATACCACCGCAGATTTCCTTTCCGAAATCCAATACTATATAACTGCCAAAGCCATTGAATCTAGTCCAATTTTCATTTTGAAAAGAAACACTGGCAGGATACACATTCATCAATCCATCAATATTTATTACCTCATGACTATCAACAATTTTTATAGGCATTAAATCCTCTTGTAATTCTTCTTTTTTGATACCATCTGCTGTAATAATCATTCTTCCGCTCCTATCCCGTTACTTTATTGAATCGACTGCTGCCCTCTCAATAGAAAGGCCAGCCTTATAGCGTTCGATAAACACCTTAAATCCTTCTACATCATTTTCATCAGGTTGAACCGTAATACTTTCTGCTTCTGCAAATATTTTATTTTGCAGATAATCGCAGAGAGCCTCGTTATTTTCTTTCCAAAGCATATAGGCTGCAAGTACTGCGATTCCCCATGCTCCACCTTCACTGGCAGTTTTCATAACCGACACCGGTGTATCCAATGCAGCTGCGAGAATTTTTTGTCCAACGCCTTCTGTCTTAAAGAGACCACCATGTCCCCATATAGAATCAACCCTTACACCTTCATTTTCTATCAACAAGTCGTTTCCGACTTTAATTGCACCCAGTGATGTAAATAGGTGTGTTCTCATAAAGTTAGCCAATGTGAACTTTGCATTTTGTTCACGAACAAATAACGGACGTCCTTCTTCAAAGTGAGTAATATGCTCTCCTGAGAAATAATTGTATGCTAAAAGTCCGCCGCAATCCATATCACCTTCCAGTGCTTTGTTATAAAGTCCGCCATACAATCTGTCCATATCCATTTCCACGCCAAATGTATCACAGAACTCTTTAAACAGATTCACCCATGCATTCAAGTCTGACGTACAGTTATTGCAATGTACCATCGCCACAGAGTTTCCTTCTGGTGTAGTAACAATGTCAATCTCTGGATACACCTTGGATAATTTATTCTCCAAAACAATCATAGAGAACACAGATGTTCCTGCTGAAACATTCCCAGTGCGAACCTTCACACTATTGGTTGCAACCATACCGGTTCCTGCATCTCCTGCCGGCGGACACATTGGAATTCCTGATTTTAATACTCCAGTTGGATCAAGAAGTTTTGCTCCTGCCTCAGTAAGTACACCTGCACTCTCCCCGGCTACCAAAACCTTTGGAAGGATCTCTCCTATCTTCCATGCGTATCCTTTATCTGCGACTTTTGCATCAAATTTTTCAAGCATATCCCCATAATAATTCTTAGTTTCTGTATCAATTGGGAACATACCGGATGCATCATCAACACCAAGCACC
Organism: Faecalimonas sp.; assembly: GCA_045545895.1. Lineage (GTDB taxonomy): Bacteria > Bacillota > Clostridia > Lachnospirales > Lachnospiraceae > Faecalimonas. The sequence goes on along the minus strand of JAZQBW010000082.1, from coordinate 24,918 downwards.
TTTTCACCCGACAACATCCAATGCACGTATCCCGACAATGTTGTCATGTAACGAATGTTTTTCACATGTTCCATATCATCTAAAATAGATTGGTACAGATGCGCAATGCTCCATCTTTGTGGAATCTGATGATTGAATAATTCCATTAATTCGATAGTTGCCGGTTCCGTCATTGTATTTCTCCATGTGCGAAATGGTGTAAGCAATCTATCATTTTCATCAAACACAAGATATCCGTGCATCATGGCGCTGATTCCTATCGCACCAATCATTTCTAATTTCACATTATATAATTTTTTTACATTCATGCTTAATTCTTTAAAACACTCCTGCAATCCAGTCCATACATCTTCTAAATGGTAAGTCCATACGCCATCTTCCAAACGATTTTCCCATTCATATCCCCCAGATGCAAGCATTTCGTTTTTACCATCCAACAATACACCTTTAATACGTGTCGAGCCAAGTTCAATACCCAGCACCGTTTTCCCTTGCTCAATTGCAATTCTTGCTGTTTGTATATCCATGCCAATTCTCCTTTTCTCATGCTTTAATAAAAAATGCCGAATGAACCTGTATCTTCGTCATCTTCGTTTTCTTTATTATCATTATTATCTTCGCTGCTGTTGCTATTACTTTCTTCCTGGTCATCTGTCGTATCTTTCTTATCTGTGCCATCTTTATTCTCTGGCGTTTTATCTTCCTCTTTTTTACTTTCTGTCAACTTGTTATCTTCCTTTTGAGAACCAGAACCATTAAAATCTATTATCTGTTCATCATTTAATACCGGTCCATCTTCCGAAACAGAAGATGATAATCCATCTTCATCTTGCTTTTCTACAGTATTCTCATCTGATTCATGGACAATAATATCTTGCTCTAAATTATTCCTATTGGAATCATTGTTACTTATTTGGTTTTCATTCCCTCTAAATAGCACCCCAACAATTATCCCCAATAAAATCAACACACTCAGAATAATAATTACACTGCCAATTTTCTTATTATTTAAAACCTTCTTCATTTTGTAGTACTCCTTCGGCATAAGCACACCTATATAAGATTATGAAAAGAAAGACCGGGCATATCAATCCGATCTTTCCTTCCTATTATTTAGTATTTGATATTCCAAACATTAGATTGATTGCTATCTATAACATCTTCTCCGCTACTACAGAATTTTTCATTTTCGACATCAAACTGATAAAACGTAGTATCAACAGTTGGGTTGTTAACCTCAAAATTATCTCTTTGGAATTTAAGATTGATATAGATATCATTGTTTTTAATATCTGATACATTACTTGTATTACCAACACATTTGATTATTCCATCTACAACATTACATTCCATCTCATCAAATACTTTTCCATATTCAACGCCATTTTCTACACCCAAAAATGTTAATCCTTCGGTTCTACATGTAACTGTCAAATATCCTGCCGCCGCTTTATTATCTTCACTCAAGATATTAAGATTTACAGGAACATTAACATATCCTTTATATCCGTCTTCCACATGTGCATATTTGCTAAGTCCATATACTCTAGTGCCATCTAGCGTGTCCCAGAAAGGTTTGATACAAATGATTGTGCTATGTGCCTCTTTTGGAATATATCCTACTGTACATGTAATAAAGTGTCCTGCTGCTGCACCAAATAACTGTTTTGGTCTATATTCTTGTGGTTGTGTATCGTTTTCACTCTGGTAGTAATTAAATCTTGAGTACACATCTTCGGATATAAACGGTTCAGTCGTAAGTAATGTTTCATTTCCTTCTTTATCAATCCTTGAAACCACAAATCCATATTGACTATAATTAGTAGTATCTACAGCCGATATCACTCGAACTATAACCCTGTCCGAGTCTGCATTTGTACCTGCCCAATTTTGACATTTAACACTTAATGTCTGTGCTGGTACAAATTTTGCAACAACAACACCTTCTACATTAGCCAAATCAGTTGTATCTTTAATTGCTTCATATACACTATCTTGTTTGTCATACCAGCCACCAAAGAGATAACCTACTCCATCTGCATCAACACCATCATAAAGAGGTGCCTTGTTATCATTCAAATATTTTGTATAGTCATCATTAGTATAATTGTATTGAACATATATCACGCCACTATCAGCTTGGGTTACATTTGTTACACTTGAAGCCTTTACACCAACCGATGACTGTAAACTTCCCACCATCACAATGGCAACTGCCAAAATCGATAACGTAATTGATTTCATGATTTTGAAAAAATTATGTTTCATGGCTTATTCCTCCTTGAAAAGTTACCAATTAATATCCGGCAGTTCATCGCCGGTATTAGTAAAATCAGACGTTCTTACAACATCAGATGTTTCAAATATCATAATTTCTATATTTGGTTCTATATATTTCACGTTATTCCTCCTCTAATTCCATATTAGAATTTACTAATAATTGAACACAAATATTTTCTTAACAAGTTACAATCATTTGCATCCACTGCAGTTCCTTCGCTGCGGTCGCAGTCACTGTTCAATGAATAATCTTGATCTCTTTGTTGTTTCTTCATACGCACAAGGTCGCAAACATCGATTTCATAATCTTCATTTGCATCACCCAACATTGTTTCTGAAATAGTTGTGTCATATGCTACATTACCTTGAACATTTGAGAAGATTGCATCCTTCAGTTCAAATTTTGCAACTTTGGTCCAATCTATATCGCTTGCAGAATCTTTTACCTGGAAGTTCAACGTGACAAAATTACCTTTGGTTCCCGATGATGCATATCCTATCGCAACTGTCATAATACCTTCACTTATCTCTTTTATACTATTAGAAACATTGTTTCTTCCATTAAATCCAGCTTGCCCTTCTGTGATGTCATAAGATGCTGAAACATATTCCAATACATCTGTATCATATGTAAAGACGCCTTCGTATCCACCGCAAACAAAGTTCGTATTCAATGTGATACTCACCATCTGTTTGTCCTCATCATTAACAAAGTGCTGTCTTTCCAAACGAACCTTATATGTACTATCGTCTACACTTGTATTAGTTCCAGTATAATTAATATTTTCAAACATTTTTGTTCTTAATGCGCTTGTGTCACCATATGCTCGTTTTTCGTCATTATCAATATCATAAACAGCTCTTTCACACGCATCAAATGGAGTTTTTGTTTCTGCACCTTTGCTTCTATAATTGTAGTCTACAGCAGCCACATCCAAAATACTAATCTTGCCATCACCGTTAATATCTCCCAGTGCAGGACTATTAATCTGTAGTTCTGTAATTTCATATTCAATATTTTTATCAACTAATGAACCTGCAACGAAATAAGCTCCACTTTCATCAAATAAACTATTTGCCACTTGTGAAGATGGTATTGTATACGGAGCGCTCCATGTTGCACCAACTTGTACTCTAACAACCCAACTTCCTCCAGTGCTATCATCTTTTAATAACTTCACTGTTATATAATCGCTTGTTCCATCTGAAGGAGACATATCACATGCGGCACTGACAGTAACATTGTCATTAGTCGCAGATGCTGGCTTCCCATCTGTTACTGCCAAACAATAAGCAGACGCTCCATTCAATTGACCCCACGGCGCAATTCTGAGGACAAATCCATCTCCAGAATCTCCCGTTTCATTCACGAAACCTTGGTTTGCATTTAAAAGACCTATTGCAAATACATGACCTGACTCCATTTTAGAAGCACGCAATTTAAAAGATATTTCGGTTCCTTCCACGATTTCTAGTTTTTCGTTACTTCTAGCTGCACCGTAATTTGTCAACACAATCTTATTAACATCTTCTGTTAACAGATAATCTGCGTTACCACGGATTACAGACCATTTTTTCCCTATTTTCGCATATAATTCAGAAACAGTGTAAGTCCTCACTCCATTATTTACTGCTGTAATCGTAATGGAATCTCCGTTTAACACGGCTGAAACATTAGCGTCACCATTTGTTTCTGCCACCTTGCCGGCATAAACCCAATCATATGCATTCGTTGAATGATACAATGATATCTTACTTGCGGATTTATCACTATTGTTTACAACATCCACATTTTCGGTAGTCACTAACCAATAGCAACCATATTTAGAATCATACTGGATATCAAACCCATTATTACCACCCGGCAAATGAGTAATCATTTCTTTTTCATTCGCAGTCATTCCCGATGTGCTTACAAAATAATCAAAAGAATTATTTGTAGTATCTACCTTCACCATGGCTGCGTAATTATAGCCAGCATTTTTCAATGTCATATATCCATAAACACTGCCATCACCACGCATATCAAATTCATCATGTACTGTAAACAACTTCAAATCAGACCAACCAATTGTTCTCGCATCTACCACATCATATGGCAAACCAAAATATTCGAATTTATTGTTTGCATACGGATTCCCAATTTCTACATAGAATGATTTTCCTTCAATACAAGTCCAGTTACTAAAATCTGTTAATGTAGCACTTGCATTTGCAACCAACACAACTGGTTTTACTCTATATGCATTATCATTTGAAACAGTCGCTGTGTAATCACCCACTGTCACATTTATATTGGAAATATTTACAACATGAGTGGAACCGGCATCACGCGAACCAGCTGCAATATACACTCCATCCTTAAAGAGGTCATTAGAAATCTTGGTTTTTTCTACGTAGCATGTATGGACCGTTTGTCCTTTCTTTGTTGTAATAGTAATCTTCCAACTATATGTATTATGATTCAATTTTTCATATGTAACAGTATACACTTCTCCTGTATCTTTGCTTTCGCATAATTTATACGGATCAAAGTTATACATAAATGTTCTTTGCGTATCAACACCAACTATCTTCTTTGACACTACACCCTGCACATAATCATTTGTTGCCAAACTATTAATTTCCACCTGTAATACATTTGCTGTAGCATCTGTTTCAAAACCACCTGCCTTATCTGTTAGCGCAAATGCATAAAGTGCATTAACACTGTTTGATAACGTTGAATAATTGACATCAAACGAAATCTTTGTTCCGTCTTCTACATCAATTTTCTGGTTATAATATGCTTTCGCATTACCATTCAAAGTTGCAACAGTACCGTTGATTTCATCAACAGACAAAGAACCTGTTGTGCCAATCATCTGCCAACCATTGCTATTTGCTTCTTCTGGTTGAACTACAGTTACATTACTCACATTGACAACGTGTGTCGAAGCACTATCTCGTGAACCAACAGCCAAATATGCACCAGTTTGAAATTGTGTATCGGAAATTTTACTTTTATCAACATAGCATTCATGTGTTGTTTGCCCTAGCTTCGTGGTTACCGTAATCTTCCAACTATATGTGGCGTGATTTAATTTTTCATAGGTGACAGTGTATACTTCATCTACACTTTTATTTAAACTTGCAGAATTAAGATTGTAGATCCACTGTCTTGCTGCATCCGTACCAACTATTTTTTTAGAAACTACGCCTGACACAGTACTGCTATTATTCACAACATTAAGTTCTACCTGTAAAACATTTGCCGTTGCAACTGTATCAAAGCCACCTGGTTGATCTGTTAGTGCAAATGCATAAAGTACATTAACACCACTAGACATCTGAGAATAATTGACATCAAACGAAATCTTTGTTCCTTCCTTCACTTCAATCAACTGATTATAGTACGCCGAAGTATGATTCTTTAGTGTCACAGATGTAGATACTTCATCATCCAATACCAGATTCGATGTATTACCTGTAATAATTCCCCATGTTGCTTCTCTATTTCTTTCTGGCTCATATAACGAATAGGTACAGCCTGCCGCATTATTATCATTAGAGCCTGCTGATAAATACACACCTTTTTCGTAAATATTGGTTGAAAACGCCTCTGCCGGTATGTCTGCGTGGTATATAATACCATGTCCATCTTCTACAGAAAGCACACCACCTGTTCCTTTTCGAGTAAGAGTTACCGTATATGTACAAGTACTTGCTAATTCTCCTGACATTGGAGCATAATGTTGTTTAATTATGTTTTGTGTTCCTCTTACACTATCGTTAATCGTTTTCCAATAGAAATGAGCCTTTGATTTATCTCCATATGTTTGCCACTCAAGCAAAAGACCATTTTCGTCTTTATTGTCCCCTGTATAAAAGCTATATGGCGTGTCAGAAAATTCCACTTGGAAAAAGCTTGCAGAACTAGATGTCACTTCTTGTTTAAATGTTACAGATACAGATTCTCCATCTGCTAGTTTATAGCCTTCACTATAGCCAACCGCACCTTTTCCAACAAGCGTTGCCTTTCTGCTTGTATTATCCCAGTTGAATGTATTGGTTTCATCATCAAAGCCATAAATGGCACCATATGATGCATCATATTCTGTATCATCTAATACACTGAGTGCCAACATGACTTGACTATCATTGACAATTGCACTTGTCGGTGCCTCATACCAATCCTTCGTCTCATCCACTACAACTGCATCGTTCCAAGTTGCACCTTCATTTGTAGAAGTAAATGCCAAAAGTTTTCCGTCTGCAACTGCAAATACATATAACTGAGTTCCAACTTCTACCGGTTCCCCTAATTTACAAGTTGTAGATAATTTTTCTTCGTACAGCCCTTCTGCATTTTCCAACAAAATCTTACTTCTAGTTCCATTTTCGCCAGATATAGAACAAGTAACTAATGTTTTTCCCTCTGATGTGATATATGTATTAATATCTTTTACTGCTGAATCTGTGAGTAAGTCTGTAGAATATACCAAACCTGTAGTTTCATCACTAATCTCTTGGTCTGTAGCTAGGTTTCTAAAATTTTCAATTCTGTGTAACAAAATTTGATTGGTATCGTGTGCACTCTTTGCCTTCTCATTGCCTGAGCGACTAACAACCACCAAATCATCTCCATCTACTACCATACTTGCATAACTACGTGCCTGAGTTTCGTCAGCTCCCTTTGACACATATCCGGCAAAATTCCAATTGGTTGCATTCTTAGAATAATAAAGTCCTAATTTATCTCTTTCGTCTTGAGCACCCTCAAGTCTTGTTTCTTCCTCTTCAAACTGACTGATATACGCCCCGTTCTTCATAGAATCTGTGTTTACATTAGAAACCAACCAATAGCATTCTGTTACTGCATCATATGTGATATAGTACTTTCCTGTTCCGCCCGGAACTTGTATGAAAAGCGATGTTTTCCCAGAAGGAGTAGTAACTAATGATGGGGTCATTTTGCCGTTCTCAGCCACATCTATTTTCATTAAGTTCGCATAGCCTGATGAATAAGCTGTAGAACGCAAATATACATAAAAAGCATTTTCATCATATAATTCGTTCGTCTGATCAAAAATCTGCACCAGATTACCCTCTAACCATCCTGGCAAATTCCTTCTGTTTTCGTGCAATTTTGGAACACCCATGTAGTCAATTGCAGAGTACCCATCCGTTGTGTCCTCTGCTGTCCCATCCCAGCCAAGAGCATCTAGATAACATAGACTGTTATCACTGATTTCCCAATTTTCACCATTTGTTAAATCAGAGTCTATGCTTGCACGTAAAAGTACCGGTGTATAAAGGCCACGTCCACCTTCTTTCAAAACATTCAACGCTGCAAAATCTGTGTATTCCATAGTCATATAAACATAATCATTTACTACCATTACCTCAGTAGGTGCAGAATGGAATGCATTTACGTGAATCTTGGATGGAGTGCTCCAACTTTGTCCATTGTCTGTGGATTTATATATGACAGTACAAGACGTATCTGTTTCTTCTAGTTCTAGGCTTAATTTTGCCCCTGCATGTGCAATTACATACAATGCCGTTTCACCAGAACTATTGGTAACTTCAAATGGTCTCGCAAACATAAAATTGCCTACCAACGTAGTTGTAAAATTCTCGCCACCATCATCAGAATATGCCACTTCTCCAACATACTCCCAGCCCGGTGCTGTTTCATGGCCCATAGGTATATAGTCTGTTGCACCATCACCACCCAAATCATAACTCACTATAAGTCTTTCCGTGCTAGTTTTGCATATAGCTGGTGAATATGCATATAAACTCTCTGGGTTATCTGATTCATAGACAATTACATCCTCATTAGACAAGTTCCCATCATCCATCTGTAACTCTTGTGTTTTTGGGCTAATAGGATATGCAGCTAACACCTCTACTGCAAACAATATCACACATGTCACAAGTGCTACTAAAGAAATTATCTTCTTTTTCATGACTACCTCCGTTGTGTTCATTATTACTGAACGCCTTTCGTTATTTTTTTAATTATACTATTTTCACAAAATCATGTCAATAGTTTCACGGACCATAATCCAAAATCAAACAATATCGGTTTCGTTACATATCGCTTCATATCCGGGAAGTATACCGGTCCTATCATAGAAAATTTATCTCGTTCAGCCAAATGTAATGGACCAAACGTATTTTCTAGAGAATTGTAAAGAACAAGTTCTGCCTGCACATCACCCACATCTGAGATATCAAACTCAAATGGTGCTAAATAAGAGAGCTCCTTTTGCTCACCATTTATACGCAATTCAACTGCCTGCGCCCTTGCTTCAACGCGAAGCATATTGGCATCCTCAATAGTGGGCAATTTACATGTTAATTTTCCTAGGTAAAATGGATATTGTGAATGAACAACCGACCCATGTATATTTTCAAGTTGTTTTACAATGGCATAGTCTCCTTCTCCTAATGTTTCCACACCGAAATCACCACATATATAGATGGATTCTAATTCTGTTGCTTTATGCTCCGTCCCCATCTTGACACGTTCATGGCTTCCAATTCCATTAATGTTATTACACTTCTTTCCCCTGATACAGATATTATTTTCACCTAGTCTGAGAGAATTCAGTGTCACAGTGGAAAAACTCTTATCAAAATATTCCATTTCTGATTTCTGTGATACTTCAGCTTTTTCCCCGTTTACAATAATTTCATCTAGGTTCTGCGCCATCTCAATCAATGCTACAATTGGTTTTTCCGGAAGATAAGATATCTGAAAGCGGTATGTTGCTTCAAACGGTGTTCCATTAGGCAAATTGTAAAATGCTTTATACCAGATTCCTTCCACTGGTTTTTGTATAAATTCTTTATCTCCCGCTTTGTAGTCAACGATATTCAGAGGTAAAATGTTTTTGTTTTCAATTCTACATATAGGATATTGCTCGCTTTTTATACACTGGTGACAATCTTTAAATTTTGCCCCACTTTGTAACAACACGGCTTCTTTCATTGTCGTGGTATCTAACGTAGTAAACATAATAGAACCACCTACTTTGAGATGCACATCACAAACAAAACCTTTATCGGTCCACTCTCCCGGTGTTTTCCAATACTTTCCAGTCACGGTGTCTAATACTGCCGGTATCTCTGTTACTTGCAATGTCACCCTTACATCAAAAGCTCTTTCTTTTGATGAATTCACCACAAATATACCTTTTTTGCCTTCTTGATCTTCCATACAACGGTAATATACTTTGTCTGCAATCTGTCCGGAATAGACATCTCTGATTTCTACTGGTCTTTTCACTTCTGCATTCAGTTTTAAAACAGCTGTTCTTACATCCTGTACTATGGTGAAACATTGCTTCTGAGACTCCGGAATACACTCTGGGAATTTACCGATAAAGATAACTGAATCCTTACCATACTGATGCGCCATTTGATACAAGAGTTGCATTGTTTCTTCCCGCAACACGCTGACCGGTGGAACAACTACCTTTTTATAACAGCATTCTCCAACAACAATACCGTCATCGAACTTTCCGTAATCACGCATGATTATTTCATCACCATAGTGATAATTGATTCCCATTTCCAAAAGTTGATTTGACAAATCCAAGAATGGCTTTTGGTACCGTTCTGTCTCTGTAATAAAATTCTGCCCTGCATTTTCGTTTTTCGGTGCCCATATGCTAAACACTGGATTCGGTTTGTGAAGCGGCGAATATTCTGCCCATACTGACTGTATCGGATGAATCACTAATACATCCGTCAAAACTTTCCCTCTGTCCATTTCTTCACAAACTCTTGATATGTGGTTAAAACATCCTGCTGCCACATCAAACCATGGCTGACGCCAAGAGAAATCAGGCGGATAATCCCTTTTTCGCTCTCCTCTCGATGAGTAAAGCGTCAAGTGTGGATTGATAAAATTAATACCAAGTACACAGAGCCAGTCAGCAACTCGCTTGATTTCACCAGGTCCAAATTGATGTCCACTACATCCAAATGCTTCACACAGGCTTCGCTTGCCTAGTTGATCCGTAACGGATGTTAATTGTTTTACCGTCAACAGGTAATTCGGATCACTACCCAACTTATCAATACCAGGCATTCCCATATGTGGATAATGTGGCATTACTGCCCCCGTCCATTCAGGCTGCGTAGTCAAAAAATCTTCGTGAAGCAAATGACCTGTAAAAATCAAATTGTTTTGCTCGCACCATGCATTATATGGTTTTGTGAAACTCTCAATAAAACGGTTTGTCAAGAACTCATAAAAATCTCGTCTGACACTCGAATATCCATCGTTGTCAAAGAACAAAAGTTCCATACATGCAACCAAGTCATATCCATATTGCTTTTCAAAATCCAGTTCCAAATCCGTTGTGAACGGAACAGAAAAGCATGGGAAGGATGCCTTCTGTGTATAACAGAACTCGTCTGAGAAAATTCCTTTTATCTCTTTTCCAAAATACTCTCCTACACTCTCACGGTATTTTTCATGTGTTTGTTCAATAAACACTCTTGTAGTTTCCGGATTAAGCAAGTCCACATAACATTTCCCCTCAAAATTCGGATTCCCGTCTTTGGCGTCACAAAGAGCTATGACATATTTCTTACTTTGCTGTGTGACAGTTTTATAGGTCTTCACCACATCAAATTTTGCTATTTCATTTTCTTCAATCAAACACAATGCCTTGGCACGCAACGAATCATCAACAGCCAACACCGCACCCCCGGCATAACCTGATGGGAATCGGTCCTCATCATATAACCAAAGGGCCGTGTCCTGTTTCCGTGCCTCTTCACAGCAATGCTTTACGGCTTCCATCCATTCAGTCGACATATATTCTGTCACCAATCCAACTCGGCTATGTAAAAATCCGCCTGAACAGCCAGCCTCTAAAAGAGCTGTCAATTGTTTGCTTAATTCTTCTTTTTCCAGCACATCGTTAAAGCTCCAAAAGACTGCTGGTTTATATTCATTAAGAATATCTTTTTTCATAATCATCTACCTCGATTACTATTAATATAGTGCAACTTTTACCAATGCGTAAGAGTCTCTATATTGATCACTTTTTCCTTCCTTCCACGTCTTTGGAAGTTCAAACATATTTGGACCAACGGTCTCAGGTTCTTCATTTAAAAGCCAATGATGAGGTCCAAATAAATTACGATTCCCAACAACCATATCTAATATAATCTCGTTCGTCCCAATGCGTGTGAATTCCGAAATATCAAGTTGATTATTCAATAATAAAGAGCCCGCTTGTTTACCGTTTACATGCACTTTCATTGCTTGGAAACGTCCTTGAAACTCTAGAACAACATCTGTCTGTTCCAGTATCACTTCTCTTCGCAGCTTTATCCTTCCCGAAAAGAACGGATAACCTTCTATTACAAGATTTTCTATTTCTGTAGGTGCTTTATCGATATAAAAATGTTCTCCCAGTAAAACATCTTGCCTTTTTCCTTGTTTAATATCCTTTGCATATACCCCAAATTGACCAGCAAGATAAATCGGCTCAATTTCGGTATCGTAACTCAAACAATTCAAAAGACTCTCTGTAACGCCTTCTCCAAACAAGGCGTAATACACATCCTCGCTTTGATAAAAATCCAATCTACGCACTATTTCATTTACTCCAACGATTACATATGAAGTAATATCTCCGCGTAAGAACTGATGATCTCGTTCCCAATTCTCTTTCAGTACTACATTTTTCCCATTAATCGACAAGCCCAAATCCTTACATTTTTCAACTATCAGTGAAAATTCAGAAGGTTTCCTGTTGACTTCGAATGTATATTTTATATAGAGAGGCCCATGATAACGTTCCTGTAATAATTGTTGAAACACGCCCATACATGGAGTATCCTCACTGTAATTCAGTCCGTCTTTTGCATATTGTATATTATCTATTGGGAGATAATTGTCCGTTACATCGATTACTTCCGCAACAGGTTCCAAATGCAATACCATCTTTATCGGCAACTCTTCTGGTACCTTTTTACTAAATTTCAACAAACATGATTCCCCTGCTTTCAACTCTACATCTGGTGAAATAACCGTGGATGTCTTTGTGATGAAATCTTGCTTTTCAAATGAGATATACTCATTTGCCAATTGATAGGAAACCACTTTTGCCTCCTGACCGTAGTTTTGTACAAACAAAAAATATCCCTGTTCTGATTTACGCAAGGTAGAATGCACTTCCGCCACCGGTCTAATTAACTTATATGGAAGGTTGTCAATTATCTGCTCATAAGATATATTGCTTTCCAAATAGGAATAATCATAAGCTTCACCTTCTCTATATGCCGGCTTTTCTCCTAGTAATAATACTTTCCCACCATTTTCGACATACTGACGTATCAATTTTTCTGTATGGCAGCCCATGGTATAACACGTAGGAAGAATCAAGTATTCATATTCGCATAAACCACAACCTATTTTGTTTCCATTTACAAACCCATGCTGTTCTAAGAGTGTCTCATCTAGAAAATGATATGGGATTTGTTCCTGCGATAATCTTTCATGTTGTTTATAAAATTCTTCCTCTAATTCGCGAATACTAGCTCGTCCTTGTATGCCATCGTCTTGATAATCAAAATATGCGCTTCGAATTGGATGTAGCATTGCCACATTTACTACCTCTTTCGCATTGGCTAGTAAGTAGCCTAATTCTGTAAAGTAGTCATTAAATGTTTTAAAATCAGATTCTATCCACGGATTAATCTCTGAAAAATGTGCAGGGTAATCCCTTTTTCGCTGTCCACGTTCTGAATACGGAAGCAAATGTTGACAAGTACGATTAACCCCTCCGATATATTGAAATTCACCAATACACTTTAATTCTGAAGGTGTAACGTCCCATCCACAACAACCATAAGTCTCTGTTAAAACTTGTTTTTTACCCAATTGCTGTGCCACACTTGCAACTTGTCTAAGTGGTATTTTATTACCAATCCTACGTCCCAACCAATCAATACCAGGCATATGCATAAATTCATAAAATGGCATGACGCCGCCACAACAAGCCATTTGGAATCCGAGACTCGTTTCTTCTATATAGTGCCCTGTGAATCTCACATTGTGTTTCTCACACCAGTCATATACTTTTTTTGCGAAATTGTTAAGCATAAGTTGTTGCATAGTATACCAGTAGCGATAACGAAAGGTTCTATATCCTTCCTTTTTCACAAACAACAGACCTAGCCCTTCAAAGAGTTCTTCTCCGTAGCGTGCTTTGTATTCTTGCGGCATTACTCTTGTATATGCAGTATTCCATCTATAATACTGGGGCTCATCCGAAAAGAAACCTGCGATTTTTTCTGAAAAGTCTATACCGTACCTCGTGGCATATTTTTCATGGGTTTCGGTAAGAAATTGTTCTACTACATCTTCATTTAAGATGTCAACTGTAGACGGTGATATATGCAAATACAAATTTAAACACTCACCTTGAATTGGTTCTGTTATGAGATGTAATTTCTCCGTTTCCATGGAATAGACTAGCCATGCCGAACTGTCAAAGTCGCCAACGCGATGGGTAATGTAGGCATCTCTATTTTCTTCCTTTTCTAAAAGTTTCCCACCTACAAATCCACTCGGCCATCCATTTTCATCATAAATCCAAGCCTGCATATTTCTCTCTTTCGCAGCATTTACACAAACATCCACACATTTCATCCAATCTTCAGATAAATATGGTGTTTTCAAACCACCGCGTGCATGCATAATAAAGCCACCCACGCCTCTTTCCTTCATACTGTCTATTTGTGCAATTAATTGTTCTTCATTCAGTTCATCGTTCCATGACCAAAAAGGAATACTTTGATAGTTTGTTAGTAAATCGTTCATAGACGTTCTCCATTATTATCAATTCTTTTATGTAATTTAAGCGAGGCAGCACTCATTTGCTGCCTCACGTAGTTATTTGCGTCCTCTGCTATTTTGACATATTGTCATAAGCTTCTTGATACAATGAAATATAGTCACCTAAACCGAGAGCATTTACTTGTGAAACATATTCATCCCAGTCTGATGTAACATCGGCAGTACCGTTAATCCATTTTCGCATCATTTGGTTTACATAATTTGTAAAAATATTTGTGTCATAATTCTGTTTTTTCTGTGCTGCAGAAGACGCGAAAAATAACGGTGGTACAATGTGACTAGACTCAATACGATTATCCCCGTACATTTCAATTGCCTTTTGACGTTTAGCCCATGCATGTTCCTCATCAAAAGAAATACGATCCTTAAATCTATCATTCAAAAGTCCTGCCCATGCATTGGAAGCTGAGATTTGCTCTGCATCCTCAACATTATGAACCGTGTATGTGTCGGTTGCTTCATCATATTCCCAACCTTCACCTTCTGCTCCAAACTCATTCACCATTGTCATATCTTCTTGTGCTAACCATTCCATAATCTCTAACACTTTTTCTGCATGTTCACATTTAGAAAAAATGACTGTTCTGTTTCGAGTAACACCAAGCGGTTGTTGACGAATTACTGGTTCAACACCCTCTACTGATTGGAATAGTGTCATTGGTACATATTCTTCATTTGCCGCCCAATATGCTGTAAAAACACCAATATAAGGCGTATCCTGTTCTGTATTTACTCTCTCCATATATTTTACAGGTCCTTCTGTCAAACCTTCTTCTGCAATTAGACCTTCTGCATACATAGATGATAACGTTTGCATTGCACTTTTTAATCTTGTATCTGTTGCGTAGTTTACAACTGTTCCATTTCCATCTAATGCCATATAGGTTGTGTCATATGCTTCAATTCCATATGTGGCGAGGAAGTCGAATTGTCCACCAATACAGTTATTTAAATTGATATACCAAGGCATTACGTTTTCTGGAATTGAGCCTTTTCCGGCATTATCACGGAAAGCACGTAAAACATTAATAAAATCATCTAATGTTTTTGGCATGTCTAAATTCAATTCATCCAACCACACTTGATTAATCCACCATACATCACGTATTCCGCGGTCAGCCTCTAATGTTCTTACATATGGTAATGAATATAACTTATCGCCTTCATATTTTGCCGCGTTGTAAAATTCCGGATTTTCATCGAAAAATTTCTTCCAAGTAGGTGCATATTCTGTTAACAGTTCATCGGTTAACTCTAATACATCTCCTGATGTAGCTGCAAGTTGAATCTGTGAATCATATGGAGCACTGAATAATACATCTACATAATCACCACTAGTAAACATAAGCGATATCTTTTCACCAGACATCTCTTCCACTTCAAAACGAACACCAAATTTTTCCTCAATAGTATCCCAAATCGGAAGTGTGGCATAATCTGTTACCGAATTTTCTGGGAAAGCTGCTTGGATAACAATTGTGTCACCACTCTTTCCACCACCATTACCACATCCTGTTAGAAACATACTTGTAATCATAATTGCAGCTAAAATAACTGATAATAATTTTTTCATATTTTCTTTTTCCTTTCTCAATTCTTATTTTTAGTAAACAAGTTCGCGGAATTTCTCAATTCTATGGAAGGACAAGATATTATTGTCATGTAAAGAACTCGATTCTTCCGTTCCACATCTCGTAACTACAAGCAAATCATCGCCATCTACTGCGAGACAAGGATAAGCACGGCTCTCACGTGTGGAATCTCCTTCCGTAATTATACCTGCGAAATTCCAATTCAACGCATCTTTGCTGAAGTATAGTGCCAGTCGGTCACGTTCCAAATATGTAGTTGCCTGCTTGTCCCCAGTTGTATATTCCTGTTTAATCATACTGTCATAAGAATAATTAGAAGCTAGCCAATACAAGCCTGATTCCTCGTCATATATAATACTAAACTTATCATGGCCGCCTGGCATTGCTACAAACAATTGCTTATTTCCCGCTTCCGTTGTTACAACAGATGGAGTCATGGTTCCATCTTCATTTTCTGTAACTTTCATAACAGCAGCATATCCTGCGCGTCCAATAGTTGTACGTAAATAGATATAGAATGAGTTCATACTCTCATCATACCAAGGGTGTTCTTTATCATATATCTGAATTACATTACCCTCCAACCAGCGATGTGCATTTGCCGAACTGCTGTATTCATTAATTCCCGTATAGTCTAGTTCTTCCGTTGTGACATCTGGCAAAATATCCCAGAGTGCAAGCTCTTCCGAGAAAGTCCAACTCTCCTTTTTCGTTAAATCATCACCACATTTCGCTCTCATTAATATTGGAGCCAAATTGTTATCGGTACTTACTTCCATTGTCATATAAAGGAAATCACCTTTGTAAATAATTGCAGTTGGAGCCGAGTGCCATTTTCTAGTATCAAGTACAAAGCTTTCTGACCAAGTTTCTCCTTTATCCTCTGAATAACGAATTGCGAGATAACCATTCTCATCACGCAAAATCAAGTACACTCTTTTACCATCTTCAAAAGCTCTTGCAAACAATCCCGGACACTCTAAACTATATTTCCATGTTTTTCCATCGTCATCGGAATACGCCACCATTGTATCATGTGTTGTATCCCACTTTGGTCTTTCCTCATATCCGAATGGAATACGTTCTTGTACACCTTCTCCATTCAAATCATAAGTCGCTATAATTCGACCACTTTCCAAAGTTGTGACATATGGGCTCATCGGATATAGAAAATCCGGGTTGTCAGACTCGAATACAATGGAATACTCATCGGCCAGACACCATGTTTTTGTTGTGATTGTTTCTTGCACATCCGTAATCTTGACTTTATAAGAAGCAGAAATACCCGAACCATCTCTGGTAGTCGCTGTCACCACTACAGTCCCAGCTTTCTTAGCTGTCAGCAAGCCGCTTGTGGTAATGCTGGCGAATTCTTCGTTATCAACTGTCCAAACCAATCCTTTATCTGTACAATTAACTGGACTCAAACACGCTTGCATCTGATGTTTTGTCCCAACGCCTTTTACAACATTGCCACCTTTTCCACTAATACTCACGTCTGTGACAGGAATTAAGTTGGAGCCATCCGTCACAACCAAGTCATCAAACCAAAATTCATTAGCGCGACCATACACTCCAAAATTTCTTGCATTTGCTAAGTTCGCATACTCATCAGTTGCTGTATAACTGAATAATGGCTCTGAATTACCATTCAGATATAATGCAATAGTTTTTCCGTCAAGTGCAATTCGATATGAGTTTCGTTTACCAACTCCAACTTCATCACATGCTTTCTGCAAGATCTTGGTAACGTTGTTTTG
The DNA here is from genome assembly GCA_045545895.1 of Faecalimonas sp. Taxonomy (GTDB): domain Bacteria; phylum Bacillota; class Clostridia; order Lachnospirales; family Lachnospiraceae; genus Faecalimonas. The sequence goes on along the minus strand of JAZQBW010000082.1, from coordinate 7,411 downwards.
TGTTAATGTTATTATCCCTTCATCAAACCAAATTACATAACGGCTACTAAATGTACTGCCGATATTTAAAAACACACCTGGAGCACGGTCTGTACTTTCTCCCACTCTGGCAACTTCAGCGGTGAAATAAATGTCACATTTTTCTGGCAATGTATATGTATTCATTGCATACGCCGGAAGCCAACTAAATCCGTCAAACAATAACGCATCGTTCATAATAGTAGGCTTCTTTGTTGTCTGTGTATCCTCTCCAAACTGCCACTCATAATGTGCAGAATTACCAGTAAAATAATCCGCATATATAAGGCCATCGGATCCGCTAGCTTCCTCATTTGCTGATGTGTTATTGTTTATTCCTGCAATTACTTGAATCAACAGGGTTGCTAGTAATATGATTGTAATTATTGGAAAAATAGAGAGTTTCAATATTTTCTTCATCAAACAATCCTCCTTCCTAATATACAAGCGTTCTGAAATCTTCGACTCTATATAACGAAATTCCATTTGTCACAACAAGTAAATCGTCCCCATCAACAGCCATTGTTGGGCTGTCATAATCACCATTTGTTGTCTTAGCAACAATACCTGCAAAACTCCAGTCATATGCATTTCTACTAAAATACAGTGCTACTCTTTCTTCTTCATTCAAGTAGTTTGAAACTTGCCAGTAGAGACCGCTATTCTCATCATAAATAATATTGAATTCTTGGTTTCCACCCGGCATTGGAACAAACAATAATTTTTTACCGGATTTTACCGTATCCACTAGGGATGGTGTCAATCTACCTCTGTCTTCTGTAACTTTTAATAACAATGCATATCCTTGTGTTCCTTCATTACCATGCATATAAATATAAAATGTATTCGCGCTTTCATCATACCAAGCCAGGCGTTCATCATAAATCTGGAATACATTACTTGATGACCATCCGATAGACTTATTATCACCATAATTATTTGGAACATCTACATAATCCACAACTTCAGCTGTCCCACTTTTCATAATATCGACATACGCTAATTCTGATGAAAACTTCCAACTTTCTGCTTTGGTCAGGTCGCTATGTATATCACCTTTCAACAATATCGGTGAGAGAGACGCATTTCCCGTGTATCCACGCTTTATAGCATCTTGGCTTTGCACTTCCATTGTTAAATAAATACTCTCATTTTTCACGATTATATCAGATTGAGATGCACTCCAATTTCTCGTGTCTAACACACTTTTATCTGACCAAGTTTTCCCCTCATCCTCTGACACGCAAATAACCAAATCTGCATTGCTACTGTCTACACCAATTATATAGATTTTACTATTTACTTGGAATATACGACCACCATTGATACTTCCAATAGCTGTTGTATTCCATGTTTTGCCTTTATCATCGGAATATGCCACCACACCAGTTGTATCAGCTTTATCCGTATTTCCAAATACCAGAATTCTTCCGCTGTCCAATACGCAGATATCTGCTCCTTGACCTTCTAAGACAGTATTTCCTTCATTTGCTATTAAAGCAGAACGATTGGTAGATGAAATTGTTTTCTTACTCTTAGTCTCAGCCCATTCGATGTTAATTCGTTTTGTGGCAGATAAGTTGGAACCATCTCTCGTCGTTGCAGTTACAACAATACTACCGTATCCTTTAGAAGTGATCAGTCCATCTTGACTAATATCAGCAATACTTTCATTATCCACAGCCCATACCAAAGCAGAATCCGTTGCATTGGATGGATTGATAAACATATCCATTTGCAGTGTGTTTCCAATTCCTTCTATTACTGTTTTATTATCCTCACCAGCAATGTCTACTTCGGTAATCGGAATAAAATCTGTTCCATTTGTAATTATCAGATTGTCAAAGTAAATGTCATTTGCGTATGAAACTACACCAAATGTTTTCGCGTCTGCAAAACTTGCAAAATCACTGGAAGCATTAAATGTCATGCATGCTTCCTCAGCACCATTCATATACACTTCTAATTTTGCCCCCTGTACTGCAATCCTAACTGCATATGCATTTCCACTATTCAATCCTTCTACTTTTTTTACTACTACATCTGTCGTTCCATTATGTTTCATTAGAATTCTCTCTTCCGAAAACACAACGGTGTATCGTTCTTCGTAGTCTTTATCTACACAAAAGAATACGCCTGGATCACGGCTATCACCACCACGTTCCTTAATATCGATAGTGAAGTACAGATCAAATTTTTCTGGTAATTTATAATCTAATATTGCTGCACATGGATTCGTTCCGCTGCCTGAAAAATGAAGGGCATTTTGAATCGTTTTCGGTGCTATAATTGCATCACTCCATCCGATGTTCCAATCTGTACTAGCAGAATTATCAGAAAAGTAATCCGTGTAAAGAACCCCATTTTTACCATCGACTGCTTTTGCCATCTTCTTCATTCCTGATATCATCGTTATTCCTAATACCACAAGTAATATGATTGTAAGCGTTGGGAAAATCAAGCGTTTCTTATTCTTCTTCATGCTAACCCACCTCCCGCTTGCGTTCTTTTTGAATCATTACAACAGAGAATATCAAGGTAATCATAGCCCCACTTCCTAAAGCAATCATGAGCCAAATACTATCATTATTGTCCTGCTTCGTATCTGTAACTACATAAGCCGGCTTCTCATAGGACAGAACACTTGATTTCGTAGCATCACCCATAATTAATTTTCCTTCATCATCGTAATACACCTTAATTTTTCCGGCATCCCCTGCAATTTCTTTAATGTAGGTTCCATCTTTCATTTCATTAGTTACTTCATCATCGATGTATACATTCTTAACTGTCATTTCCATAGATGAACTACCAAAAGCACCTGCAACCAAATTAGCACTATTATCTAAATGTATGGATGAAACCGGTACTTTCGCAATCTCTACACCATCTAGCGTGTATATCCAACTACCCGCTTCTTTATGCATAGTTAACATATGCTGCATATCTATTGCTTTTAATTCAGAGGCACCTGTATTAATCGTTATAGTACCTGTATCCGATTTACTCATTGCAAGCATTTTTAATACTTTTCCACTATTAGTAACTACAACTTCTGAAATAATTCCTTGCACTTTACTAGTAGCAACATCCCACGCTTCATTTTTGTCATCTAATAAGCCGAAATAAAAATAATGACTGGAACTTGGGTAAGCTTGAATTTCAAATTGAATTGCTACTGCTTCCTGTACTTTTTGAAGTTCATAGGTTAACGCGCCATATCCATTAAACGTCAGACTTCCATCTTCTTCTACGGAGGTTCCGGTTCCGGTAGCCTTAACACTACCGAAACCACTTAGGATATTCCATTTGTTTTCTGCCGCTTCTGTTGAGATGCCAAATGATAAAATCACAATTAATGTTAGCAGCAATACTTTACTTTTTCTACTCATCCTCATCCCTCCTATTAGTCTTTTTTTTCTTAATCTGCACAAAAGTTCCTACTAAGCATACCCCGCATAATCCAATCAGTATCTTTTGAAAAACCGATAATTTCTGACTTATATGCTGTAAAAGATTTCCCACTGTCATAGACTTTTCTGAAGTAACAAAGTCTCCTGCAAGCTCTGTGATATTAAAACTAGAGCCTCCTACATCAAAGTGTTTTCCACTCTTTCCACTAGATGTATTTGAATATGTCAACGAACCTTTCTTCATCTCATCTGTCACTTCATCGTCAATGTAAACTTTTCTTATTGACATTTTCAGTTCTTTATACGGATTAGCACCACATACAAGATAATTGAGGTCTTCTAAGGCCACTTCTACATCAAGACGCATTCTTTGATAACCATCAATTCCGACATACCATATGCCTTCTTCTTCATAGAACGCTAGCGTATGTTTCACATTTTTAGGTGACACATTACTTACAATCGTACCTAATGGTTCATATCCACTCTCAGACAAATTGAAGAGAGTGACATTAATTCCCTGCCCGTTACCCCATGGTGTAACACGGACGTAAACACCTTGCGACTCTTTTCCGTTTGACGGATTGTAGTAAACACCCTCTTTGTTAACAAGCGCAAACGTAAAGAAAAATGATTTGGCACTGTTGTAATTATTCATTTCGAAATCAACGGCAACAGCATTTTTTACGGCTCTTTCAACATAAGCAACGCCACCAAATCCTTCCATTACCACTTTTCCGTCTCGTTCTGAAAGCCCGTTTCCAGTAGTATCACTTTCCATTCCATATCCACGAATGATTTTAAAGCCACCTACCTTATATCCGTATTTCAATGTTCCGGACTTCATTTTTGATGTTACTTGATTATCAATATAAACATTTGAAACTGTCATTTTCATTCCTGCCGTACTATTTGCACCACCTACCAAATAGCTGACAGCACCTAGACCAGTTTCTTCGTTGATGAGCATCTTCTGAGTTCCATCAATCCCTACATACCATTGTCCACCTTCTTTATAAATTGTAAGGGTATGTTTTGATTTTTTTCCTTTAACTACATCGAAAATTCCTATATCCTTTGTACCTTCTGTACCCACTTGATGTACACTAATGCTCAATCCTTCTTCTACATCTTTAATTCTGACAAAAACACCTTGTGATTCAGTACCGTCAGGTTTATAATAAACACCTTGTTTATTTATCAAAGCAAATGTAAAGAAATTTCCTTTCGCTTCATCAAAATTATTTAATTGAAACTCTACTGCAACTGCATCGGTTACTGACTGTTTTGTATATGCCAGGCCACCAAAACCTTCCATTACAACATTGTTATCTACCACCGATAAGCCTTTTCCTGCATGTGCTGAATATCCACGAATAATCGTCCACAAATCATCTGCATCTAATAAAGTAGACTTACCATATGTGATATCTGTAATCTTCATAGTATGTGTTGCGTTGCTCATTCTCGAACCAGCAGCTATATATGCTCCATTTGCAAACATATCGTGTGAAATATCAGATGTCTTAACCATATAACTTCCTATAGCAGTTGAACTCTCTACAGTAACCTTCCAACTATAATTTACATCATTTACCGTTTTATTAATCTTTTTGAAAGTTACTGTGTAAACTTCCGATGCATTTCGATCTACACTTAATGGAGTTGCATCTAGATTTCCAATCCATTTTCGTGCGGTATCTCCTGTTAATTTCTTTACTGCAACTCCCGATACCGGCCATTTCCCTGTCGTCGCATTTTTTAAAACGCTGTTAATTTCCACAGATAATGAATTTCCTTCTGCATCAGAGGTATCAAAACTACCTGGTCTATCTACCAATGCAAATCCATAGTTAATAGCTTCTCCCGGTGTCATTTTTGAATAATTCACTTTAAAGGAAATCTTCGTACCTTCTTCTACTGTGATTTTTTGTTTGTAATAAGCGGTAACATAATTCTTAAATGTTGCATCTGTTGATTTTGTCGCACTTGTAGTAAGATTGCTATCTTTACCTGCTATTACTCCCCATGGAAGCTTGTCATTTGATTCTGCTTTACCTACAGTAATATCCGAAATCTTCATGGTATGTGTTGCGTTACTTATTCTTGAACCTACCGCTATATATGCCCCATTCTTGAACATGTCATGCGGAATATCTGACGCTTTAACTTTATATGCAGCACTAATATCAGCTGTTTCAACTGTCACTTTCCAACTATAATCACCTGAATTTGATAACTTTTCAAAAATAACAGTATATACCGCAGATGTACTCCTATCGATGCTCAATGGAGTTACATCTAGATTTCCAACCCATTTTCGCGCTGTGTCACCTGATAATTTTTTTGCTACCACTCCCGATACCGGCCATTTTCCTGTCGTTTCATTTTTTAAAATACTATTGATTTCTGCCGACAATGAGTTTGCCTCTGTATCTGAGGTATCGAAACTACCTACTCTATCTACCAACGCAAATCCATAGTTAATAGCTTCTCCCGATGTCATTTTTGAATAATTCACTTTGAAGGAAATCTTCGTACCTTCCTCTACATCAATCTTTTTCTTGTAACTAGCTGTCACAAAATTGGAAAATTCAGCATTTGATGGATTTACGGTATCTTCTTTGAGGTTTACTGATTCCCCTTTTATCACTTGCCACTTTGTATGTGTCGGCGGTTCTGGAATTTCTACTATGGAAGTTTTTATATTTGAAACTTTCATCGTATGTGTCGTATTTCCATTTCTTGACCCTGCCGCTATGTATGCTCCATTCTTAAACATATCATGTGGAATTTTATCCTTACCTATAAGACTGGTATATACTTTATCGCCTACCGTAATGGTAATCTTCCAACTGTTTGCTTCTGTATCTGCCAGTTTCTCATATGTTACCGTATATACTGCATTCACATCTCGGGTTGCACTTAATTTATTGGATTGCGCAGAATCCACAATGTTTGCCGCCCAGCTTCTCGCACTGGCACCAGCTAATTTATATGCCAATACACCTCTGACATCATATGAAGTATTACTCATACTGCTAATTTCTACTGATAATGAGTTTGCCTCCGTATCTGATGTATCAAAACTTCTTGCTCGGTCCACTAATGCAAACGCATACAAAGCATCAAGATTATTTGTCATTGCCGGATAATTTACATCAAACGAAATTTTTGTTCCTGCTTTGACTTCAATTTTATCTTTATAATTTGCTGTTACAAAATTCTTAAAGGTTGCATCGGATGGGTTCGTAGTATCTTCTGTTAGATTAGAAGATGTTCCTTTCACCACTTGCCACTTAGCGAATACTGGTTCTGTTGGTTCGGGTTGTAAGATGGTAATATTCGACAACTTCATCGTATGTGTCGTATTTCCATTTCTTGAACCAGCCGCTATGTATGCTCCGTTCTTGAACATATCATGTGGAATTTTATCCTTACCTATGAGGCTGCTATATACTTTGTCGCCTACCGTAATGGTAATCTTCCAACTGTTTGCTTCTGTATCTGCCAGTTTCTCATATGTAACCGTATATACTGCATTCACATCTCGGCTTGCACTTAATTTGTTGGATTGCGCAGAATCCACAATGTTTGCCGCCCAGCTTCTTGCACTGGCACCAGCCAGTTTATATGCTAATACACCTCTGACATCGTATGAAGTATTACTCATGCTGCTAATCTCTACTGATAATGAGTTTGCCTCCGTATCTGATGTGTCAAAACTTCCTGCTCGGTCCACTAATGCAAACGCATACAAAGCATCAAGATTATTTGTCATTGCCGGATAATTTACATCAAATGAAATCTTTGTCCCTGTCTTAACTTCAATCTTTTCCTTATAATTCGCTGTTACTAGATTTTTGAAGGTTGCATCTGACGGATTTGTAGTATCTTCCATCAAATTCGTATCCTCACCTCTAATGACCTGCCACTTGGAATCCGTAGTGCTTGCTTTTGCACTTCCCGGTACAAGAATA
>JAZQBW010000081.1:0-10587 GCA_045545895.1 Faecalimonas sp. | reverse complement strand
GTCTTACCCACACCTGTAGGTCCCAGGAACAAGAAGGAACCAATTGGCTTACTTGGATCCTTAATACCCGCCTTAGAACGAATAATCGCTTCTGTCACTTTCGTAACTCCTTCATCCTGTCCGATAACCCTCTTATGAAGTTCCTCATCTAGATGCAGCGTCTTACTTCTTTCACTTTCGTTCAATTTTGCAACTGGAATACCTGTCCATCTTGAAATGATCTTCGCAATTTCTTCCTCCGTCACACTTTCGTGAACCAAAGTCAGCTCACGCATCTTTACTTTTTCTTCCTCATCCTCCAATTGTTTGATAAGTTCCGGAAGTTTTCCATACTGAAGTTCTGCCGCCTTTTCTAGGTTGTAAGTTTGTTTTGCCTTTTGAATTTCTTGATTTACCTGCTCGATTTCCTCACGAATCTTCTGCAAGCGTTCCACTGAATTTTTTTCATTGTCCCACTGAGCTTTTTGACCCTTGAAGATTTCGCGAAGTTCTGCAAGTTCCTGCTGTAAACTTTCCAAGCGTTCTTTGCTTAGACGATCATCTTCTTTTTTCAATGCTGCTTCTTCGATTTCCAACTGCATAATCCGGCGTTGTAGCTCATCTAACTCTGTCGGCATGGAATCCAACTCCGTTTTAATAAGAGCACAAGCCTCATCCACTAAATCGATTGCCTTATCCGGCAAAAACCGATCCGATATATAGCGATTAGACAAGGTTGCTGCCGCCACAAGCGCACCATCCGTAATCTTCACACCATGATATACTTCGTAGCGTTCTTTCAGTCCGCGCAAGATAGAAATAGCATCTTCCACACTTGGCTCATCCACCATAACTGGCTGGAAACGTCTCTCCAACGCTGCATCTTTTTCAATATATTGGCGATATTCATCGAGGGTTGTTGCTCCGATACAGTGAAGCTCTCCACGAGCTAGCATAGGCTTTAACATATTACCTGCATCCATGGCCCCATCTGTCTTTCCAGCTCCAACAATGGTATGAAGTTCGTCGATAAATAAAATAATATTTCCTTCACTTTTTTTCACTTCTTCCAAAACAGCTTTCAGACGTTCTTCGAACTCACCACGGTATTTCGCACCCGCTACAAGTGCTCCCATATCCAGCGCAAACACCTTTTTATCTTTCAACCCTTCCGGTACATCACCGCGCACAATACGCTGTGCTAACCCTTCCACGGCTGCGGTCTTGCCAACTCCTGGTTCTCCAATCAGAACCGGATTATTCTTTGTCTTACGAGAAAGAATACGAATCACATTTCGAATCTCAGCATCACGTCCGATTACCGGGTCCAACTTTTGTTCTCTGGCTCGCTCTACCAAATCCTGACCGTATTTATTCAAAGTGTCGTAAGTTGCTTCTGGATTATCACTGGTTACTCGCTGATTTCCTCGAACTGTTGATAACACCTGTAAAAAGTTTTCTTTTGTAATACCAAATTCTTTAAAAATTGCCTTTATTTCACGATTTGGATGTTTCATCATGGATAAGAACAAATGCTCCACAGAAACATACTCATCACCCATCTGCTTTGCTTCATCTTCAGCGCTTATAAGAACTGTATTGAGATCACGACCAATATAAACCTGACCGCCCTGTACCTTTGTTCTCTTGCGAAGTGCTTCTTCTGTCCGATTCACAAACAATTCTTTTTGAATGTTCATCTTTTCCAACAATTTTAAAATCAGACTATCATCTTGTGTAATTAATGCATATAACAAATGCTCTTGTTCTATTTCTTGATTGCCATAGTCATAGGCAACCTTCTCGCAGTTTTGTACTGCTTGTAATGAATTCTGCGTAAATTTTTGAATATTCATGTAGTTACCTCCTGATTTTTATTTGTTCTAGGTTTGGTATAACATAAAAATTAGCACTCGTCAAGACCGAGTGCTAACAATTTTTCTAAACTTTTTCTAAACACTATTTTTATTATGCCACACAGGATATCATTTTATTACTTCGGAATAATAATCGCAGCCACGATATAGGCCAATATGCCGGAACCGCCAAGTGCAGAAAACAGCACCCAGCCCAAGCGAACTAGTGTGGGATCAATATTAAAATATTCTGCAATACCTCCACACACACCTGCTAACATATAATTCGTTGAAGAACGATACAATCTCTTATTTTCCATCATGCTACCTCCTTAGCAAAATCTATATTTAGAGTAGAAAATTTACTCTGCAAATACAACCTCAATTTTCCCGATTCCACACTCTAAGTTCATATGACGATTGGCGTCTGGATTAGAAATGTGCTGGGAATTACCTACTCCTCCATAGAAGTTTCCACCAACCTTAAGTTCCCCGATACCACATTCCAAGTCATATTCATAATCACTTTCTTCGCCAATCACTTCTACATACAATTTCCCGGCACCGGTCTCTGCATTGAGATGCCCTACATCCAAGTCTGTGATATTGACCTCTCCTGCCCCTACTTCTATGTCAATTGCATCTACAATCAGCCCTTGAAGTCCGGCTTTACCTGCACCCACTTCCAAATCTACTTGTTCAAATGCTTTCTCCTTTGGAATCACAATTCGAATGGTTTCATCGGTATTGCGAACTCCAAAACTGCGTCTGCCTTCGATATGCAGCGTCTTATCCTCCACATAGCATTCAAAACTGGCTACGTGGTTCTGCTCTATCTGAACCTCTTCCACATCTCCATAAACAAGTTCTAGGTTTCCTGCTCCAAGTTCAATATCCAGATTTCTGAATGATTTTTGCAATTCTGTTGTAAGGTCATGCTCTTTCTCATAACGCCCTATGGTATCGAGAGCAAAATTAAATTTCCCACTATCTATCATATTGGCAAAATCTCTTCCTGTAAACCCAAGTCCAAAAGAAACAAAAAGACATATAAGCCCTACAACAATTAAAATCGCCGAAATCACTACCGCTATCTTTGTAAACTTCTTCATTCTTTGTTCCTCCTTTCACCTATGTGAAACAATCTTTGAAACAAATTCACACATCCCCGAAACAATGCCGGAATCCACTTAAATGTAACCCATACAAATAGGAGTACAACAAGTATACCAAGTGCCAATAAAATGCTACCTACTCCTGTGGTCACCAGGCCTTCTGCCGGACTAAACGCCATTCGGAAAATACCAACCACAACGCAGGCAATCCCTGCAATCGGAAATGCCACGCCACATATTGCAACTGCAACCAGCACTGCAAAGACTGCGGCTATCAAACCAATAACACCCCCTAGCAAGCCACCACCTACACCAAGTAATATGGGTGAAGCAAACACAATCAGTATTACGAGAAGCGTGCCTGTCACTCGCTTGCTATGTTTGGATCGGCGTTCTTCGTCCGTCCTTTTGGCTGGAGGATTTTGATTAACAGTTTCTCTGCCATGGTAATATCCTCGCTCTGTGTATTCTCCCTGCTCATTTCCTGCTATGTGAAGATCTGCTTTGATGGTTGCAGCAACCTTCCCTGGACTACCCAACTTCTGAATCACCTGAGCCTCATTATCCTCGCCCGCTTCATCAAAATAATCATTATAATACGCAATGGCATCCTGTCTGTCGCTCTCTGAAATATCCCAAAGCAAACGTTCCAATTGCCCCATAAATTCTACTCGATTCATCTTATCTTCCTCCCTCAAACAGTTTGCTAATCTTTGATGTATATGACTTCCACTCGATCTGATATAGATGTAACTGTGCGGCACCTTTCTCCGTCAGTTTATAGTAACGCCGATTTCTGCCAGCAAACTCCATGTCATATACCATAAGGCATTCATCTTTCTGAAGCCTTCTAAGTACCGGGTATAGCGTAGACTCAGACACATCTAATACTTGCCTTACGTCCTGGGTGATTTTGTAACCGTATGTTCCTTGCTCTTCTTTTGATACAACCGCTAGTACAATGGCATCTAAAAGAGCTGCACCTGTGTTAAATATCATGTTTTCACTCTCTTTTCTTAATTCATGATGGTTTTGTAAATATAATATTATATGCTGTATAATATTATATTCATACTATACGTCATATAATATTGTTTGTCAATACTTTTTTCTATCACAGAAAAAAGACCCGTCAATTTTTACACTGACGAGTCTTTATCACTTTATTATCTATTTAGTGTCCTCCACAGTTGTGTGAACCACAACCATGTGTACCACATCCGCCTTCATGATGATGGTCTTCTCCATGATGATTGCATGTCACATTTGGATTAAACACTAATTCGTCTTTTAACAACGCTTCCACTGCTGCATCAGCATCCCCAGACACTCCTCCATACAACTTGATTCCAGCCTCTGCCAGAGCAGCCTGTGCTCCACCGCCAATTCCACCGCAGATCAAAGTATCAACTCCATTTTCAACTAAAAATCCTGCCAGTGCTCCATGGCCATTCCCATTTGTACTCACAATTTCTACGTTTACTATGTCCTTTCCTTCAAACTCGTAAACCTTAAACTGTTCTGTATGTCCAAAATGTTGGAATATCTGTCCATTTTCATATGTTACTGCAATTTTCATAAATATCGCTCTCCTTTTCATTTTATTACTATCTAATTATACCACAAAATACTTCTATTGTGGCAAATTATTATTTCAATGTTTTTCCTTGCCAAAGTACATGTACACAGTTTATGATATTACTAACAATATATTTTTAATGAGGTAAATCATATGAAACGAAGTTTAAAAGAAACGATTGCAAGACTCTTGATTTTGCTCTTAGGACTAACCATTGCCCATCTAGGCGTTACGTTATTTCTATTGGCTGATTTGGGCGCCGACCCATTCAACGTACTTGTGCAAGGAATCTTCCGCACACTAAAATCAATAACTCATTGGGATGCACTTACACACGGTTATACACATATGGGGATTTGCTTTTTCATTATGATCGTTCTGCTCTTCGTAGATAAAACATATGTGAAAATCGGCACAATTGTATGCATGTTTTTCGGAGGACCGATCATCGATGTTTTCACATTGATTTTGCATGGTTTTGTCAACTCCGGAAATCCTTTTATCATGCGTGTAATTACAGTTGCAATCGGGTGTGTCATTTTAGCTTTTGGAATGACCATCGTTATGGAATCGGATGCCGGAACTGGTCCTAATGATTTGGTTGCCATCTCCATCAGCGATAAGTTACATACTCCATTTGGAATCACTCGTACCATCACAGATATTACATTTGTTGTAGTTGGCTTTCTACTCGGTGGCGTATTCGGTGTTGGAACTATCATCTGCGCTTGCTTGGTTGGAATGGTAGCAGAGAGGTTTCTGCCGTTTCATAGGAAATGGATTGAGAAACTTTTGAAATAATAATCGATAGGGGCCTGCTTTCGCAGACCCCTTGTCTTTATTCTAATGTAGCATATTCCAACAAATCTTCAACATCACATCCAAGCGCCTTCGCAAGATTCAACACCACATGAACATGTGCTTTATTGATATCGTTCTGTCTCTGTTCATATAACTGTATCATTCTAAGCGTAACTCCCGATGCTTCAGATAACTGCTGCTGCGTAAAACCTCTAGCTTTACGTATCCGATATAGTTTTGTTTTTTCGTTCTGTTTACTACTCTTTAAAATTTGATTTGCACTCTCAACGAATTTACTTTCGTCTGCTTCGTGTAGAATGTACATAGAAAACACCTTGGATAAAGGAAGTCCACCTTTCACAATATCTTCAAAACGTTTCCCTGTAATCCACTGATAATAAGCAAGAATCCATCCCCCCCAATATTCTCTGCCTTTAAATTCGCTAGAAATAGGTTCCTTTTTCTCACGCGTTATGTTAATTGCGCTAAGAACTGCTTCTGCCAGTTCAAAACCTGACATCCCCGCAATATACTTTGGATTCCCCTTTTCAAATTTATCAGCAATACCGGATGATATGAACCAATCCCAAAACTGATCCGGATCATATCCCAAATCACACACTGCATACTCCACCATGTCACCGAGATTGTGCATTGCATCATCCAAGTACAACTCGCTGTAAGCGTTCGTCATCATCTTTCCACCCTTCCCTTATAATATCGAGAATATATTTTTCAGTTATCACAGAACCTCTATCTTTTTCCTTCCTAAATTCACCTCTGGCTGCAGTATCTCGAGCCATTTTTTTGGGATAATAGATTTCCTTGGGTGCTGAAACCGCCTCTTTAAATTCAAAAGCATTTATGGCTTTTTCACTCATTGCCACAATCTGCTCACCCTGTTTTCCAAGAACCATCGCCTTTTCCAACTGTGATATTGATATCGAATTATTCAAAAAAGCGGTTGCAAAGGAAAAATAAGAATCGTCTGCCCGATAACCTTTGATAATATCGTACTTCTTATAGTCTACTGCAAAATTTTCGGAAATATAACTTTTTGCCGCCCTTGCTACATCGCCTCCAATTCGAAATCTACGATTTTCAAGTAATACAAAAAGCCAATTTAAAATGTTATAATCGCCATTTGTCAAGGAAAGCATAGAAAGACCTGATATATCTAACATGTACATATTTGCATAGCCATCCGTCTCAGCAGAACAAGCCCATTCCTTTGCAAGTTCCATTGTTTCGGTACAATAGAAACCCAGACCATAATCATTATTTGGATTACCTATCCCGTACACTGGTTTTTCAATAATCTTAGCCGAACCATGATATACCGTGATTTTATTATCCATTACACTCCATCCTTTCTACCGTATCGCCACAACGATAGTTATTTTCTCTTCCATTATATCGTTATAACGATAGTATGTCAACATTTCGTCAAATTAAAAACTGACGTGTTAGTTTTCCAACACGCCAGTTTGTTTTATTTTTCGTTCATTCGCTGTTTTTGTAATCTTTTAATTGCCTTACGCCGTCTAGCATCATGTTTGCGTTTTTTCTTTTCAGGTTTCTTTTCTACTTCTTTCAGTTGTTTCCTTGACTCAACGTGAACAGGCTCTACATAAGATTCCTTATTTTTGTTTCTATGTTTCAACACAACACAAACTAAAGCAATGATTAGAGCAAGAACAACCACACCAAATCCTGCGATTATGTATAAATGATATTTTCCCAAAATCGAAAAGAAGGTTTCTTTAGTCTTTTCTGGTTCTTCTACGGTTCCTTCTATCGCCCCAGCATACCTTTGAAGTGTTCCATCAAGACTGTCGTATTGATACAACACATTTTCTCCTTCATGATTCATCACGCGGATAATACTATATTCCTCGTCAATTTTCCAAGCATCAAATGTCTTGTCTTGCAGTGTTATTGTCGCTATCTCATAATCTGCAAACACTTTTGTATCATCTAATGTAAGTGGGATAATATATCTTCCTTCTGAAAACGATATCTGCACAAAATCGTAAAATTCTTGTGTCTTTTCATCAAATACATAGAATGCATTTCCTGCTTCATTTTGAAGATTTACAAGTAGGATCTCGCCTTTTTCGTGTTTCAATCCCTCATATTCTTTTCCCTTATATGTAATCTTATCTCTTACAAACCCTGTCGGAATTGCTTCGTCTGTAAATTCCTCATAAATGGTATTTTCTGTACCATTTATCTGAATCTTTTCCGGTTCCTCCTGAGGTTCTTCATTATTTGTCACCTCACCACAGATAACTGTTAACGTGTATACTCTTGTCGCACCACTCTCAGCAGTTACAACCACCTTAACAGTATTTTCTCCAGGTTTGATATTTCTATTTCCTGAAACAGAAACATTTGCCTTGCTACTCTGCGCTCCCGCAGAAACAATAATTTCTGTTGTATCCCCCGGAACATTCACTTTATATGAAGTTGTATTAGCGTTAAACGCCGGCGACAAACTTCCCGGACTAACCTGGAGGCTCTTTAACTTGTTATTGGTATCTTTGCTATTTTGCGTAGGGCCAGAATCACCTGTATTTCCTGCATTTCCACTATTTCCAGGAGGTGTTGTCGGATTACTCTGGCTTGGCGGGTTCTCGGTAGTTACGGCTTTGCCGGTTATAGTACCACCGGCTCCTGCTATACTAATCTTTTGCATATCTGCATCCGTATAAGCATCTACTACACCGGAAACTGAAAAACTGCCTTCTTTTAATATCTTAAAAGTCATATTAAATGATAAAGAAGACTTATTCTGTCCCATCACATCTCCAAAATATGTTACGCTGCCTGCACCTCCGCTTACATCCTGCGAACCGCTTACAAATTGTAACCCTGCCGGATCATATGTAAGAGTTACTGTAGCTGCACTGATTGCTTCCGATGCACTTACTGTTCCTGTTACAGTTGCTGTACTCCCCACAGTTCCACTTGTACTGGAAACAGAAAGACTACCGGTGGCCGCATGTACGTTTACATTCCACACACATGCCAGCATACATATACTCAGTATTACCCCTAATAAACTGTTTTTCTTTTTCATCATTTCTCCCCTATTGTTGAATCGTATACTGCCCTAAAATCTGTTTTTTCACTTGTATATAATCCAATGTATCAATTTGTCCATTCTTACTCGTATCTGCTGCTAATTTGTAACTTCCATTCAAATTAAGTGTGCCTAAGATGGATTTCTTAATTCGGATATAATCCAATGTGTATACCGTTCCATCTCCATCTGTATCTCCATAAAGGACAACTTCATAGGATGCTTTCAACTGCTTTGCATTGTCGTATATCTGAACCTTGTTTCCTGTGCCAACAACACCTGTCTGTGCTGAGCCATCCGCCTTGACGAGTTTTGCTTCTCCATTAGAAACCGAGAAACCTTTCATAAAATCAGCTGCATTCGTTGATGCTTTGACCCCCGTAACGAGTTTTGATGAATTATTAACGGAATACGTACTACTAGACACTGTCGGCGTCGGCGTACTTGATGGTGTACTTGGCGCCGCCTGACGAACAACACTAATTGTATACGTTCTCACATTACCATTCGGTGCTTTTACAGTAACATCAAATTTATTTGTTCCTACAACCAAACTCTTATTTCCCGTACCTGTAATCTTCGAATCTGTATCATATGCACTAGCCGAAATATTCACGCTTGATATATCATGTGACACAATCAAAGAGTATGATGTTTCATACATATTAAAGGTTGGTGTCAAATTGTGTCCTGCGACACTCAATGATTTCAGCATGTAGTTCGGGCTTCCTGTGCCGGTAGGTTTCGGACAAGCCGATGCCGGCATATTTTTGTAAACCGGAATCTTAAATATCAAACTACTTGTCTTCGTTGACTCACTGGCACTTGGCGCCCAGAAAGCATCCGACAAAACTTTTCCCTCACTGGCAGCTGCCTGAATATTTGTCATATACTGATGATTATATAGGCCACCACTTGGTATCACATCAAATTTTTTCAAATAGATGGTATCTTGTCCAACACCGATATAATTCTTTCCGTAAATCTTCGCACCACCTGCAAGCGATTTGGTTCTTGTATTCCAAGGTCGCAGTGTAGCGGTATCCGTCTGCTTTGCATAATTAATTCCGTTTTGCGAAGGTGACAATCCGCCAGCCTCATAGGCATTGATATTAAAGAAGTTGTAATAACCACTTGCACCGTTGGATAAATCACTATTTGGTTCCCATCCTTGTTCTACTATAATCGTAGATGCAATAGTGTATGGACTAACCCCGGATATCGCCCCTGCCTCTGTTACTGCAGTCACATAGTTCTTTGTCTTACCATCTTCCACAAAGGAACTTGACCAAAATTTTGATTTTGAAAACATTGAAGTTAAACTCGGACTATAATTCATATTTGAATCATAACTCTGCTTCAAAAATTGGAATATGTACTGACTATCGAGAAAATTTCTAGGATCCACATAATACTCAATTAATTCCTCTGAAGCCGCTACCCATGCACCACCATCAAATGTTTTCCATGTACCTGTATCCCAATAATACGCACCGTTCTGAATAGACTTCCATGATGAAATACTATTTTTACCTACCAAACTGGTTCCAAGCACACTCTGAGCTCTGATCATTTCATCCCAAGTCAAATTGGTGTGCTGTGCTTCAAATTTCCAATTTGGATATAATTTATGTAAAGCCTTTAATTGCGCCTTATACGAATTCGGAAAACCTTGAGACGTTAAGTAAGCATCAAAATCCTTATCTTCTGTAATTGTATATTCTGTTACTCTAATGAATTCCGAAGACGCCCAGCCCGTTTTACCGTTTACAATCAACTTGTACCAAAGAACACCACCTGAAGTTGCCTGGTCGATAATCTCCCCTGTATCGCCATTATAAAGTGCTCCTATCCAAGTACCTCCCGGTGACTCGCGAAAATTAAGGCTTGAGCCCGAATTAATACCATACACCGTTCCCATCTTTACAGTCTGCGCATTTGCACGTATGTCTAGAATCAATAAGCATGAAAGAACAAACAACACGGCAACGAATATGCCTAGATATGCCTTCTTCCCCTGTATTTTCATATTTTATCTCCCCTTAAAAAAATGCATAATAATCCCTTTTTGCATTATTATACAATTATACAAAAAGTCCGCAAATAACGCAAGGGGTTTCCACCAATTTACACTTTAAGGCTTTCATTTCCGTCTCATACATGATACAATTT
>JAZQBW010000080.1:0-17516 GCA_045545895.1 Faecalimonas sp. | reverse complement strand
CTTCTTTTAGAAAATGGCTATGAGCCGGGAAATAAGAAAGAGAAAAAAGCATACCTGATTGAAAAGAACATGCCACAGGAAGGTATTTTAAAGGTGCTTGCCATGGCAAAAGCAGACCGTGAGGCTGGGAAACAGGTATTGATTGTGAATATGAAGAAAAATAAGAAATTCCAGAAAGATCAATTGATTGAAGAGGGATACAAAGACATAAAAGAATGTTATCAAGACAATATTTAGGAAAGAGGATAATACAATGGCAGAATCAATGAGAGGCTTAAAAAGAAGCCACAGATGTGCAGAATTAAACAAAGCAAACATTGGTGAAACAGTAACCGTAATGGGCTGGGTACAAAAGAACCGCAACAAAGGTGGTATCGTGTTTGTTGACTTACGTGACCGTTCCGGAATCTTACAATTGATTTTCGAAAACGGCAGTGTGAGTGAAGAAGATTTCGAAAAAGCAGGAAGACTTCGTAGCGAATTTGTTATCGCAGCAGTAGGAACAGTAGAAGCTCGTTCCGGTGCGGTGAATGAAAATCTTGCAACAGGAGAAATCGAAATTCGTGTAAATGAACTTCGTGTGTTATCTGAATCAGACACACCTCCGTTCCCAATCGAGGAAAACAGTAAGACCAAAGAAGAATTGAGATTAAAATATCGTTACCTAGATTTAAGAAGACCAGATCTTCAAAAGAACTTAATGATGAGAAGTAAGGCAGCCACACTCACTCGCCAATTTTTGGCAGATGAAGGTTTCTTGGAAATTGAAACTCCTATTTTGGTAGGAAGTACACCGGAAGGAGCAAGAGACTACTTGGTGCCAAGCCGTGTACACCAGGGAAGTTTCTACGCATTGCCACAGTCACCACAGCTTTTCAAACAACTTTTGATGTGCTCTGGTTATGACCGTTATTTCCAGATTGCAAAATGCTTCCGTGATGAAGATTTACGTGCAGACCGTCAACCGGAATTCACACAAATCGATATGGAAATGTCTTTTGTTGATGTGGATGATGTAATTGATGTAAATGAAAGATTACTTGCAAAACTATTTAAAGAAATCTTAGACGTAGAAGTTCCACTTCCAATCCAGAGAATGACATGGCAGGAAGCAATGGATCGTTTTGGTTCTGACAAGCCGGATATCCGTTTTGGAATGGAATTAGTAGATGTGTCAGAAGTTGTAAAAGACAGTGAATTTGTGGTATTCAAAGGTGCATTGGAAAACGGCGGAAGTGTTCGCGGTATCAATGCAAAAGGCCAAGGCGCTATGCCGCGTAAGAAAATTGACAAATTGGTTGATTTCGCAAAAGACTTTGGTGCAAAAGGTCTTGCATACGTTGCAATCCAAGAAGATGGCAGCATTAAATCCTCATTTGCAAAATTCATGAGTGAGGAAGAAATGGCAGCCCTTGTAAAGGCAATGGATGGAGAGAACGGCGACTTATTATTATTCGCAGCAGATAAGAATAAAGTGGTTTGGGATGTACTTGGAAACTTACGTCTGGAAATCGCTCGTCAGTTAGAAATCTTAGACAAAGGTGACTACAAATTCTTATGGGTAACGGAGTTCCCATTATTAGAATGGAACGACGAACAAGAACGTTACCAGGCAATGCATCATCCATTCACCATGCCAATGGAAGAGGACTTAGAATATTTAGATACTGACCCAGGCAGAGTGCGTGCAAAAGCATACGATATCGTTCTGAATGGTACAGAACTCGGTGGCGGCAGTGTGAGAATCTTCAATAACGATATTCAGAACAAGATGTTTGAAATGCTTGGATTTACACCGGAGCAGGCAGAAGCACAGTTTGGATTCCTACTTAACGCATTCAAGTACGGAGTTCCACCACACGCAGGACTTGCATACGGTTTGGACCGTCTGATTATGCTTATGGCAAAAGAAGACAGCATTCGTGACGTAATTGCATTCCCGAAAGTGAAAGATGCTTCATGTCTGATGACAGAGGCACCGACAAGAGTAGAACAGAAACAGCTTAACGAACTGGCAATTGCCATTGTGGAGACAGAAGAATAGAAGATGGAATTTCACAAAACATTAGCAGAACGTAGCGGAATACAAGTGATATTACAGACAATTAAAGAACATGGTCCAGTATCAAAGCGAGAGCTACAGCAAATGACAGGTTTTAGCTGGGCACACATTTCCCAAGTGACAAGTCGCTTGATGGAGGAAGGCTATATTGTGGCAGGCGGGAAGCAGGCTACAGCGGGACGCACAGCGGACAAGCTGGACATCAACATGGATGACAATTATTATATTGGAGTGGACCTTAGCAACCAGAATGTGCTAGTTCTGATTACTGATATGAAGGGGAGAGTCATCGAAAGCTTGGAGTGTCATTGGGATAATTGGAATCGCAGCCAAGTCTTGGAAAAGATGTTTGAAATTTTAGACCGATTTGTGCAGAAGTATACGGATAAGCATATTCGAGGAATCGGCTTTGCGATACAAGGTGTCGTTGATGTTTTAAATGGTATTTCGGTTTATATTGATAGAATCGAAGGCTGGGACAATGTTTCGCTGAAAGCACTGATGGAAGAACGGTATCACATGGAAGTGGTATTAGCCCATGACCCGGATTGCCTAATGAAGTGTGAGAATAGTTTTGGACTTTTACATGAAGAACCGGCAAAGGATGTGCTTTTAGTCCATATGAATCATGGCGTGGGAATCGGAATGTCGGTCATGACAAACGGACAGATTTACCTAGGACACAATGGAAGAGCAGGGGAAGTTGGTTATACGATTCTCAATGCTGGTTCAGAAGAGCCTTGTGTGCAATTGAATCAATATACTAGTAAAGATGCCAAAAAGGTAGATGTGGAGCGACTATGCAACTACATTGCAAGGAGTGTAGCCATAGCCAATTCCCTTTTTAATCCGGAGAGAATTGTGTTGCATACCATGGGATGTTCTTATCGGGAACGGTTGTATCAGCATATGGAAAAGCAGTTGCAGACAAATAGTTACGACAAAGGAGTGAGGCTACAATTGTCTGGATTGGATAGAGATGCAAAAGCCAAAGGGGCGGCACTGATTATGATCGACAGGGCCATTGATGGTTTCATTTAATAGAAGAATCATTCGACTATAGCAAGAGGTTTGAGACATGAAGGTTTCAGACCTCTTGTTTTTTGTCGGCAATAAAGTGGTTGAAACTTATATCGGTGAGTGATATAATGGATAAAAATAGAATTATAAGGAGGCTTAAATATGAAAGCAGTAGTAATAAATAAGCCAGGTGAAGTGTTTTTGGCAGAGAAGCCAATACCAACACCCCAGGCGGGATTTGTCAGAGTAAAAGTAAAGGCAGCAGCTATCTGTGCTACGGATTTGGAAGTGATTGATGGAAATATTCCAGCCAATTATCCGTTGACTCCGGGGCATGAATGGAGTGGCGTAGTGGATGCAGTTGGTAGTGAAGAGGACGCGCACTGGATTGGAAAGCGTGTGATTGGAAGCAATGATGTGGTATGCTTGCACTGCGAAGCTTGTAGAAGTGGAAATTGGAGATATTGTAACGATTTTGAAGAAATTGGTTTTAAGCGTGATGGTGCATATGCAGAATATGTGATTGTACCTGTATATGGATTATGTGAACTTCCGGAAAATGTGTCCTTTGTCCATGGTGCACTTTGCGAGCCATTGGGGGTTGCACTTGGTACATTAGAGAAATCAGGAGCAAAGTTTGGTGATACCTGTCTTATCATGGGCGCTGGTTCCATCGGACTATGTATTCTGGCTGTGGCAAAAGCAATGGGTCTTAGAGATATCGTTGTTTGTGCAACCACAGACAGGAGACTGAAGATAGCAAGAGAAATGGGAGCCTCCCATACAATTGCAACAAGAGAGCAAGATTTGTTGGAAGAGATGAAGAAGATTCATCCGGGCGGAACAGATGTGGTCATTGATGCAACAGGAATCGAAGAATGTATTCAGCAGTGTCTGAAGCTTGCAAAAAAAGGTGGCTCTGTTACATTGGCAGGATACGGCAGAGGAAAGATGATGAGCATCCGTATGGATGATATCCATGTGAACAATTTACGCCTGATTGGTGCAGGTAACAATTGGAATCAACATAAAAAAGCAGTTACTCTCATGGCAGATGGTTTAGTGGACATTGAACATTTTGCAACGGACTTGATTCAATTAGAAGATTTTGAACATGGTCTGGAGCTTGCAAGAAAGCGTCCGGAAGGCTTTTTGAAGGCGGTTTATTGTTATGAATAAAAAGAGTGTATTAGGGATTGACCTTGGTACTTCGGCAGTCAAGCTTCTTCAACGATTTGAAGATGGCCAGGTGGTAAAAGAGAAAGAACGCTATGAAGAGATTAGTCCAAAGGGCTGGTGGGAAGCCATTTCCAGGGCAATGCAGAGAATGGAACTTGAGAGCGTAGAGGCCATTGGACTGTCGTCACAGGTTGGAACCTATATTGTGGATGACACAGAAGTGATTTCCTGGAATGCCCCGATTGGTGGGGAGGAACTTGCCAAGCTAAAAGGGACTTTCTCTCAGGAAGAGTTTCTGACTGAGATTTCCATGCCCCATCCAAACATTATTTCCTATCCGCTGCCAAGACTTTTATACATAAAGAAAACCTATCCGGCGTTCCAGAAAGTCTGTCAGCCAAAGGATTTTATTTGCGAAAAACTGACAGGAAAATGTATGACGGACCCATACTCTTGGAGAGGACTTGCAAATCTGGCTACGAAAACATATAGCAAAAAATTTTTAAAGGAAATGGGAATTGCAGAAGATATGTTGCCACAGATGATTGACTATACAGAAGTGGCGGGCAGTACTTTGAAACATACAATCCCAGGTTCCAATCTCAGAGAAGGCATACCAGTTTATGTAGGACTAAATGATTATTATGCATCCCTCCTTGGAATGGGAATCTGGAATACAGGAGATATGTTTGATATTACCGGTACCAGTGAGCATTTGGGAATCTTGGAAGATGCGGTGAACATGGAAACGGAGATGGTGAGCGGGCCATATCTTAGGCATCATGTGCATTATGGTGTGACCGGTTCCAGTGGCGCATCTTTAGATTTTGGTCTGCAGTTTTCCAAAACCGGTGAAATGGATCTTGGAGAAACCTTGAAACATAAGCCGCCCATTTTTCTTCCATACTTAAATGGGGAGCGGGCTCCTATCTGGGATGGAGATGCAAAGGGTGTCTATTTTGGCATTCAAGCAGGTTGTTCCAAGGAAGACATGGCTTATGCTGTGTTAGAAGGAGTTAGTTTTAGTCTATATCACATTTATGAAAAGATGGGGCAGCCAGAGGCAAAGGTGATGTATACCGCAGGTGGCGCAGCTGTAAACCGAACGCTGGGGCAGTTAAAAGCGGAACTTTTTGGTATTCCGGTGAAAATATTAAAGGAACATGACACTTCCGCACTGGGAGCCTGTATGGTGGCGGAACTAGGTGTAGGGCGATATCAAGGTGCAAGAGAAGCCATGAGTTTGGGTGTACAGGTAGAGGAAACACTTTATCCAACCGGAAAGTATCAAGAAACTTTAAAACAGAGATTTGCCGTCTATAAAGAGTTATATCCGGCATTAAAAGAACATTTTAAACAATTAGGAGGAATCATAGCATGAAATGCGTTATTTTAGGAGCTGGTAAGATCGCAAGAGGATTTATTGGTCACTTATTATATTTGAGTGAAATACCGTTTACTTTCGTAGAAAAGTTTGATGGCCTTGTAGACCTGATTAACCAACGAGGACAGTACACAGTGAATATCCTTGGAAACAGTGAGAAAAACTGCGTGGTAAAAGGAGCAAAGGCGATTTCATTTGCAGATACGGAAAAAGTAGCAGAAGCAATTGCAGATGCAGATGCAGTATTTACATCGGTAGGTGGAAAGAATCTTGGAGATTTAGTTCCACTTTTAGCAGCAGGAATTGAAAAGAAGGCAGAAAAAGGCGGCAACTTAAATGTTGTAACCTGTGAAAACTGGAAACTTCCGGCAACCATCTTGAAAAATGGTGTAGAAGAAGCGATTAGCGAGGATGCAAAAGAATATTTCCATACACATGTGGGTATGACGGAAGCGGTTATCATGCGTTCTGCAATTGAATCAGATCCAGAACTTTTGAAACAGGACCCATTGGTAGTGAACGTACAGGACTTCTGGGAACTTCCTGTAGATGCATCTCGTATCGTTGGTTCTCTTCCGGAGATTCAAGGTTTGAAATTAGTGGAATCTTTCACAGGATTTTTGGAAAGAAAGTTCTATACATACAATGCGGCAAACGGAACCACTTCTTATGTGGGAGCGTTGCTTGGCTTTGAGAAGATTGCAGATGCGGCCCATGATGAAAGAATCATCAAAATCTTAGATGGTGTGTATCAGGAAACAGCGCAGGCGTTGTCAAAGAAACATAACTTCCCGTTAGAAGAACAATTGGCATTTACTTTGACTTCCAAGAGAAAACTGCAAGATTACACTATTGTAGACTTTATTGAACGTAATGCCCGTGACCCACTTCGCAAATTAGGACCGGATGACCGTTTGGTAGGTTCCGCTCGTTTGGTCTTGGAATATGGCATTAAGCCTCATAATCTTTGTATTGCAATCGCATCCGCAATTCACTATGTGAGCGAAGGCGATGAATTTGCAAGAGAATTGGTTCGCATGAGAACAGAAGAGGGTATCGATGCTGTGATTGAAAAAGTCTGCAAGCTGGATCCAAATGGCGAACTTGGTATGTTAATCAAAGAAAAAATAGAACTTTTGAAAGAATGGGGATGGATTCATGAGTAAGATAGCTGTTGTAGGCGCTGGTAAGACAGGCCGTGGATTTATAGGCAGACTTCTGGCAGAAGATAAATGCGAATTTTTGTTGATTGATAAAAACGAAGAGCTGGTTCAAAAACTGAATGAACAGAAATCTTTCAAGGTAAGCTTTTTCGGAAATGTGAGAGAACCACAAATTGTAAGCGGTTATACAGCTGTGACATGGGAAGAGGCAGATTTGTCTGACACCGAATTGATTTTTGTATCTGTAGGCGGAACGAATCTTGCGGATGTTGGTGCTGAATTAAAAAAATGGTGTGTAGATGGAAAGAAACGTTATATCATTACAGGAGAGAATGCAACGAAGCCGGCTAAGACAGTGTTAGATGCAATTGGAGAGGCAACTGTGGCTGGTGCAGAAGCGACTGTTTTCTGTACTACCATTGAAGATGGAGAATTAGATATCTCTTCAGAAAATTATCCATATCTGCAATGCGATGCCGGACCGCTGAATGGCTATGTTCCGCCGGTTGCGGGAGTGAAACCAATTGATAACTTTGGAAACTTCCTGACAAGAAAGTTGTTTACTTATAATGCAGCTTCTTGTGTCATTGCATATCTGGGATATGTGAAGGGATTTACAGATTACGGCGATGCTGCAAATGATCCGGAAATCTTAGAATTACTTGATAGAAATTATGCAGCTACCAATGAAGTGTTATGCAAAGAATTTGGCTACACAAAAGAGGACCAAGAAGAATTTGCCCTGCTTTCCAAGAAGAAATTCTGTGACCGCACGATTATCGATACTGTGGCACGTAACGCCAGAGAACCACAGCGTAAGATGAAAGCTGGGGAACGCATCATGGGACCACTTTTACTTCTTGATCAATATGGTGCGGATACTTCAGTGTTAATTAAAACGGTGGCAGCCATGCTTCTCTATCGCAATGAAGGCGAAGATAAGTGGCAGGAAATTGTGGACACACATACCCCGGCACAGGTCCTCTCAGAGATTGGAGGTTTGCCGGAAGGTAGCAAGCTTTCAGAGGCGATTTTGACAGAATATGAGATGATGAAAGAGGAGTGTTTGAGATGAAGAAAATAATTTTAAATACACAGCTTCTTCCACATCAGATTGGAATGTTCTATATCGGTCAGGAAGGATATATCATCAAATATCAAGAACAATATTATATGATTGATGCATATCTTTCTGATTATGTGGATAGAAATTGTTGCACAGAAGAAGTGAAGTGGGTGCGCAATTATGATGCACCGATTTCGGCAGAGGAACTTGATTTTGTAGACTATGTATTCTGTACCCATGCACATCTTGACCATGCAGACCCGGATACATTAAGTACACTTGCCAAGATAAATAAGAAAGCAAAGTATATTATGCCAGCGCCTGTTGCTGATGTGTTAAAGGAATATGGTATTCGAGAAGAAGATATCATTCGTGCACGCGATGGTGAACAACTTACTCTGGGTTCTGCTGTCGTAACGCCGATTCCATCAGCCCATGAGGAATTGAATCGTGATGAAAATGGTGATTTCTGTGAGATGGGGTATTGCTTGCAACTAGGTGACTGTCGTCTCTATCATGCAGGTGATTGCTGTGTTTATGATGGTTTGGTAGAACGTCTTGGTGAAATCGATATTACCATGGTTCCGGTAAATGGAAGAGACTATTATCGCTTGAGCCGTGATATCATCGGTAACATGACGGCACCGGAAGCAATTGAACTTGCAGAAAAGGTGAATACGAAGTTGCTTGTGCCAATGCATTTTGATTTGTATGATTGCAATTGCATTTCGGCAGCATCTTTTGTAGATGCACATAAGACGGCCAAGGCGAAGGTGCCGTATCACATTTTCCAGCCGGGAGAGAAGTATATTTGGGGTTAGACAATTAAGCGAAACACCTTTTGTGGGAATTAAGCGAAACACCTTTTGTGGGAAAGAATTGAATTTTTGGAAATATTATGCTATGATTAGTTAAAATTGTGTCAGCATAAGGAGAAAAAAATGGGCATTGACATAACACCATCAGCGAAAAGCAATGCGCTAGTTTTATTGGAGCAGATTAGAGAGAATGCACCTATTTCCAAAAGAGAACTTCAGGTTATCACGGGGTTTAGTTGGGGGCTAATTTCGAGACTCACAAATGAACTGGCAGATAAAGGGTATATTATTTCAAAGGGAAAAGTGGATACTGGTGTAGGAAGAAAACCAGATGAATTTGATATCAACCAGGAAAAAAACTTCTTTGTGGGTGTAGATTTTTCCAATACAGGTATAATGATTGCAGTAACTGATATGAAGGGACGCATCATAGAACAGAGAGAATCTGAATGGAAAATATTACAAAAGATGGCTGTCTTGGAGCAATTGTTTGAGGAACTAGATGCCATTATGGATCGTTATGAAACTTGCAATGTTATGGGAATCGGATTTGCTGCACAAGGTGTTGTCAATGTTGCAAAAGGTATCTATGTGTATGTGTCTGTAATTAAAGGATGGAATGATGTTCCATTAAAAACAATGGTTGAAGAGCGCTACGGTGTTGATGTAGTGATAGCCCATGACCCAGACTGCCTTATGAAATGTGAGTGTGCCTTTGGTGTGTTAAAAGGTGGGAATGAAACAGAGGTTGTAATGATCCATGTTACTCAGGGAAGTGGTGTGGGTATGTCCATCATGGTAAATGGTCAAATCTATTTAGGATTTCATGGAAAAGCGGGTGAAATTGGTCATACCATAGTTGGTGTTTTGGAAGATGAGAGTTATGACTTTTTGGATAATCATGTTTCGGAGCGGGATATAGAAAAGGAATATCAGAAACTTTCAAATACCGATGAATGTGTACCATATCAACTGATTATGGAACGTGCAAAAAAAGGCGACGCTATATGTAATGAAGTGGTAAGAAGGTCATATCGTTATATTAGCCAATGTATTGCTGTGGTTAACAGTTTGTTGAATCCTGAAGTTGTTGTTTTGCATGCGGCATCTTGCTTTGATGACGAAATGTTAATGGAGGTAGTAGAAGACCATTTGCGAAACGTCACATACGATAAAACAGTTAAATTAAAAATGTCTAACTTAAAAAATGAGGCCAAGGCGGTAGGAGCTGCGTTAGTTGTAATAGAAAAAGTGATGAATGATTTATTATAAAATGAGAGCTGACAACGTATATGATATGTTTGTCAGCTCTTTATTTGAGAATTTTCTGTTCTGATGAGTCTACACGATTGTTATCGGTCCCACATCTGTACTCATGGAGGAAATATTGTGTTCATCTTTAATTACTAATCTAGGATTAGACACAGGTTCTTCGTCAAAAATAATAATCTCATTCTCCTCCTTTAAGATAGAACCAGGAAGATAGAGGGAAAGTTGTGGACCAATATTCCAATATCTTCCCAAATTGAAACCATTTACAACAATAAATCCTTTCGTAAATCCTTCCGGATGAACAAAACAGTCATATTGCTTGTCCGTTTTAAAAGTTCCGCGGAAGAAGGACGGCATGGTTGTAACTCCATCTGAGGTTTGGAATGATAACTTGTCCACATTATTCATAGGCAGTGTGTATACTTCCCAATTACATAGAGCCTGACGAGGTCCGCGATAGTGAGAGACGTAAACCTGATCAAGAATTCCTTTACGGTCTCCACGTAACATGTCTGGTCCAAAGTTGAGACGTCCTAAAGCACCTACCAGAAGATCAAGGGTTCCGCCTTCTTCAAACCAATCTCCAAGTTCTAGGGATTGCTTTTCATCATTGCGGTATATTGTGCCACGGTGAACTCCGTTAAAATAAATATGTACATGGTCTGCAAGGCCTGCAATATGCAGTACTTGTGCTCCTTTTCTTGGATAAACGTAAGTTCTGTAAAGAATATATCCTTGATTTTGACCATAATATTCCATTCCATGAATGCAGGATGAAGAGTGATGGTTACCAATGGTATCTATTTGTTCAAATAAGTCAGCTGTTTGTGTTAGCGGTATTTCTCCTAGCGACATTAATGGAATCGGCTCGCTTTTAGGAAGTTCTATGCCAAGATGCTCGGACATTGCTTTCTGAACAGCCAGATACTTTGGTGTGATTTCGCCCCATTCTGTTAACAAAGCATCGTAATCGTAGCTGGTTACATCTGGAAGATAGGCACATTTTTTATGGTTATCCTTAGGGTCCATGCCTCCACCATTTGCACCGCTAGTGAAGCCGAAATTTGTACCACCATGAAACATGTATAAATTAAAACTATTTCCGCGTTGTAGATGATGTTTCACTTCTTTCTCTACGTGTTGTGTACCATAATGTTGAGAAGGTTCGCCCCAATGAGCAAACATCCCTATCCAGTGTTCAATGTGAAAGAATGGAGCATTAGGTTGCAAAACAGCGTGGGATTCATAGTGCTCATCAATAATGTCACCGTCATATCCAAAATCTAATCCGCAGAGACAGTCATCAGCGTGTCCTCCTTGTAAAAAAGGCATTGTGTGCCCATCAGCAGTGATAATTGGAACATCGACACCATAACTTTTTAATAAATCTACGCATTTGTTCATATAGTTCGTGTTATTTCCAAAGGAACCATATTCATTTTCAGCAGCAAACATGATAATGTTTCCGCCACGTGTTTCCATGCGTGAGACCAGACGAGGCATTAATTCATCAAAATAGCGTTTTACATAATGAAGATAGTCCCCTTCATCTGTACGAGCACGGAAGTTCTCGTCTTTCAAAAGCCAGGCAGGAAGTCCGCCGGCTTCCCATTCAGCACAGATAAATGGGCCAGGTCTCATAATCACGTAAAGTCCAATCTCAGCGGCTAAGTCAATAAAGTGTTCCACATCAAGTCGCCCTTCAAAATCGAATTGTTTCGGATATTCTTCGTGTAAGTTCCAAGCACAATATGTTTCTACTGCATTCATACCACAATTTTTTAACTTTCGAAGTAATTCGGGCCATTTGTCAGGCAAGCTGCGAAAATAGTGAATGGCACCAGAGTGGATTTCAAAAGGTTGTCCATCTAAATAAAATTGTCTGTCTTTCCAAGTAATCATATTAAAATCTCCTTTTATCAACACGTGACATAATATGTATATTATAACACCAATTAGGAACAATTGGCAAGATTAGAAATATTACCATGTGACAAAAATTTTATTGCCCAGTAGAGTAGTAATTATATCCAAAAAACGAAAAGGATATTTGTAAATATTGCACGAAAAACACAAGGTTCTTGACGATGGATAAATTTGGGTGTATTATATGAATATATAATTATGTCACGCCATGACAAAATGGTAAATGTTGGAATGGAGTGACAAAAAAATATGGGAGGAGCAAGGATGAAAAAGCAAATTTTCCTGGCGTTATGTGCAACTGGAATTTTCGCATTCTGCCTTGGTGGATGCAGTTCCAGAGATGCGCTGAGTTTAGAAAAAGGGATTGTTTCGTGGAAAGAGGCAAAGGATGCTGTGCAATATGAAGTTCGGTTGGATGACATGAGTGATATCTCTGATGTAGCATCATGGGATTTGTCAAGTTATTGCAAATATGAAGGTGGGCATACAGTTTCTGTTTCTGCATTCAATAAGAATGGAAAAGAAACGGAGATAGGTTCGCTTGATATTATTGCTGAAAAATTGGCAAAGCCGGCGTTGGCAGTGGAAGATGGAGAAGGTGAGATGAAGCACTTTGTTTGGACTGCTGATGAGAACGTTCATACATATGTATATGATTTGCATGATGGACAAGGCAAGAGAAATGTAACTCCTGATGATGAGAATAAGTGTAGGGTAGAGTTTCTTGGAACAGATAGAACCATGATAACGGTCACCGCAGATGGCACATCAAAAGACAATGTGGTTTATATGGATAGTGAAGCAACCTTTGAATATGAAGGCACAAAAGTGTTTAATTTGGCAAACTTAGCAAATTATCCTTTCTATTTCACAAGCCGAGGAGTGGGAGGTCTTGAAGAGTTTGCAGTAGGTACAACACTGGATAAAGGTTCTTATAAATTGGATTTCACGCTCTATCTCATGGATTCCAATGGTAACACACTGAATGGTAATGGTGTTTGGGGAAGACGTATCACAGATGCTCAAAACGACACTTGGTTTTGTAGTACACCTATCACCGGTTTTCCGGGTAGCGACAGTGAGATTCCGGAAGCAATTACAGCGACTACTTATTCTTTTGATGTAAATGTGAATAAGTATGGAGAAGCCATACTTAGCATGGGAGACTTTAAGGCAAATGAAATGGTAGTGGTTGCCGATATTGTCTATAACGGAAAGAGCGTGATGGCAGAGAAGGCGGTAGTGCATGAGGAAGAGAAAGATATCACATTTGATACGGCTAAATTGGAAGAGTTTGTGGCTATCTACCGTGGTGTAGGAGATTGGATGACAGAAGCCAATAAGGAGAAGTTTGAATTTTCGATTCCTACAAATTTGAAAGACGGAGTTTATTTGGTAGAGCTTACTTACCAATTGATGGATGGAAATGGTGGAAAACTTTCAGGAAACGGACTTTGGGGAAGACGTATTACGGATGAAAGCATGACGGATATGGCTTGGTGTACAGAGTTCGACTTGGGAAGTTTTAAAGGAATCGATATTCCAGATCCAGACCGATCCTTAACATCGCAATTCACAGTGACTGTAAAAGATGGCAGATTTAAAGTGTTATGTCTGGACTTTAACACGGGTGAAATTGTGGCAGTCAGCAATGTGAAAAAGATTAGTGGAAGCAGTGAGAGATTTAACACTTCAAAATTGTCGTCCTATAAGAATGTATTTGTAAGTGTTGGTGCTGAAAATACGGATACAGCTTCAGAACAGTTCCGTGTAGAAACCACGAGAAAGCAACGTGGTCAGATAGAAGTGGATGTCACATATTACGTTATGAGCGAAGATGGTTATATGTTGTCAGGAAACGGAACATGGGGAAGACGTATGTTGGACGAAAGCGGTTCGGAAATTTGGCTTTGTGTCACAGGAGCAGATGGACACGCAGACAGTAAGAATACAGTTCCAGGACCTACGGAAGCAGTAACTAGAAAGATGACGGTTACTCTGAATAATAAAGGAAGATTTTTCTTGGATATGTATGACTTTATGAAGGGTGAAATCGTGGTGATTACAGATATCCAATATAATGGCGCAAGTATTATTGCAAAATAAGTGAGTGTGAGACACCGGAAAGGAAGTAAGAATATGAAGATGAAAAAAGTATTAGCAGCAATTCTGGCAGCAGTAATGACAGTGTCTGTTGCAGGATGTGGAGCAAAACGTACGGCAGAAGTAGATGAAAACAAAACAACCTTGTATGTAGGAAACTATGCAGGTGGTATCGGTGATGAATGGCTTATGAGTGCCATTGCGAAATTTGAAGAAAAGTATGCAGATGTTTCTTTTGAAGAAGGAAAGACCGGTGTACAGGTGTTGATTGGTGATAATAACAAGACATCCATGATTGGTACTGAGTTGGTGAAAATGGTTTCAAATTCACAAAATGAAGTGTTCTTTACAGAGACTGTATATTATTACGAATGGATAGAAAAGGGATTAATGTATGATATTACAGATATGGCCACATCCCCATTATCGGATTTTGATGAAGAAAAAAGCATTACTGACAAGATGGATAGTTATGTAAGTGAAGCTATGACGGTAGATGGAAAGATCTACGCGTTACCTTTCTGGGAAGGCTATTACGGATTTGTATATAATGCAACTTTATTTGACGACAAAGGTTGGTATTTTGCAGAAGATGGATCTTTCACAAATGCAGATGGCAAATTAGGAAGTGGTCCTGACGGAAAATCTGGCACCTATGACGATGGTATGCCGGCTACGTATGAAGATTTCTTCAAATTATTAGAACGTATCAATAAAGACAATGTTACTCCTGTTCAATGGGCAGGCGCAAGTGCTGACTATTTCACATGGTTACTTGGCTCCATGTTTGCAGATTATGAAGGATATGACGACTTAATGCTGAACTATTCTTTTGAAGGGGACGCAGAATTGGTTAAGTTTGATACAGTTGATACAGAAAATATGACATATGAGACAGAAACAGTTAGCATTACACCAAATAATGGTTATGAGTTAGCTCGTCAGGAAGGCTTCTTGTACTCCTTGAAATTTGCACAAGACTTGTTACGAGGAAATGGATATTATGATCCGAATTCTTCATTATCCGGTTCTTATAAACAACAAGATGCTCAATTGGCATTCGTAAGAAATGCAACAACTACAAGCAATAAACCGGTTGCAATCTTGATTGACGGAAGCTGGTGGGAAAATGAAGCAAACAATGCATTCCGTGAAACTTACGGAAGTGACGCAACAAAATATGATAATGAAATGGAACTCAAATGGATGCCGCTTCCAAAGGCAACAACGGCACAGGTTGGTTCTGAGAATATCTTAGTTTCACCACTTGATTCCTATTGCTTTATCAATGCAAATATTAAGGAAGAAAAAGTTGAAGTAGCGGAAAAATTCCTGGCATTTTGTCATACAGATGCTATGATGGCTGAATTTACAGAGATGACAGGTGTGGTGAAACCATATGAATACGAGGTAGATACAGAAAAATTAACTTCTTTTGCCAAATCGGTTGTAGAGGCTTCTGAAAACAGTAAAGTAGTATTTCCTAAGAGTAATAATGAACTTTACAGATTCGGAGCACTTAACTTCCGTCTCGCAAACCTTTATTCATCAATTTATGATACTGCACAACCGGCATCTTCCAATGCCTCAACAGTTATGACGAATAAAGAGGGTTCGAACTATCGATATGATTTAATGGATTATTATAAAGGAATGTTAACTTACAGAAGAGATTCCTTATGGACAACATTTGGTAACGTATTGCAGTAAGAAAACCCGATTTTAGGAGGGGACAGCATGGGAAAAAGCAAAAAAAGAACAGCAATGCAGACGAAGAAGCGTGCTGATTTGCGGTTTTATTGTATTATGATGGTATTGCCGGTAGCCCAATTCTGTTTGATGTGGATTGGAACCAATTTTAATTCTATTTTGCTGGCATTCAAGCAATATGATACCAATATGGATTTTGCATGGAGTGTGGCAAATTTTATTCGTGTTTTAAAAAATTTAGTAAGTGATGCAGGAGTTCAAAAATCCCTTTTGACGTCTCTCGGCTTATGGGCGAGCACACAAGTGCTCACCATGCCGGTGTCGCTACTAATATCATATTATTTTTATAAAAATTTTATGGGTTCGAAGGTGTTTCGAAATATCTTTTTTATACCTTCCGTAGTATCAGGCGTTGTTACGGTTACCATTTTTTATTACTTAGTGGATAGAGGTTACCCGCTTCTTATGAAAACCCTATTTGATAAAGAAGTTGTGGGACTTTTAGTAAACAATCAGACTCAGTTGGCAGTTATTATTTTTTATAACATTTTTTATGCTTTGGTTGGTGGCTTCCTATTTTACAGTAGTGCAATGTGCGGTATTGATGAAAGTATTTCGGAAGCGGCACAGATTGACGGTGCAACGAATATGCAGGAGTTCCGTTATGTAACGTTGCCGATGATTTTCCCGACAATATCTGTGTTTTTAGTATCAAGTACAGCCACTATTTTTACCGGAGACTTCTCCTTGTATGCATTCTTTAAGACTGCAGGAACTACAAATCTAACCACAATGGGATACTATTTCGTTCAGGGACTTACTACTTGGGGAGATAGAGAGTACCCATACTTTGCGGCGTTAGGACTTGTGCTTACTATGTTTGCGTGTATGATTATATTCCCGTTACGTGCTTTGGTTAATAGGGTTGATCCAATGCGTGATGCGGATGGAGCAATCGCAGCAAAAAAACAAAAAAGAAAGGGAGGAGAAAAATAATGGCAAAGCTTTTGAAAAAGAGAAAAGTGAATGAAAACGGACCAAGGCCACACAAAATGAATACGTTTGCATGGATCATGTTTGTGTTTCTTTGTATTTATGCTGTGCTTTTGATGTTTCCATATGTGCTTGCTCTTGTATCGTCATTTAAAACATTAAGTGATTTTACGGACCATATGTTTTCTCTTACCACTCCGACTTTGGAGAATTACAAGCGAGTATTTACAGAATTTATTTATCCGGTCACCTTGAGTGATGGTGCATCGGGATATTATGATTTTTGGGGATTGACGTGGAATTCATTTTTATATGCCTTTGGCGGTGCAGTGTGCTTGGCGGTTGTGCCTTGTTTCACAGCATATTGTGTGGCCAAATTTCCATATTTTTTCAGCAAGATCATTATGACAATTGTATATGTGTGTTTGGCAATTCCAATTGTTGGTTCCACAGCATCGGAAATTCAGATGACAAGAATGCTTGGGATTTATGACACAATTCCCGGTATGTGGTTTATGAAATGTTCCTTTTTGGGAATGTACTTTCTGATTTACCATGCGGCGTTCCAAAGTATTCCGCAGGATTATGCGGAAGCTGCTTATATGGATGGGGCAGGTAATTTTGCAATTTTCTTTAAGATTATGTTTCCAATGGTAACCAATATTGTGACGTTGGCCATGATTCTCCAATTTGTAGGTTTATGGTCAGATTACTCCGGAGCGTTGTATTTTATGCCGTCACATCCTACGTTGTCATTGGCGTTACTAAACTTTTCATCACTTTCAAAAACAAGTGCCACGATGCAGATGGCAGCCTGTGT
>JAZQBW010000079.1:0-14126 GCA_045545895.1 Faecalimonas sp. | reverse complement strand
GCGAATATGGTAAACAGGTAGAGCTGATACCGAAGTGGGTTACTAAGGATGGAACAGTTGTTATCGGAAAAGGAACTATATTCACACTTCAAGAAGAAATTGCGGATTTCTATAATGGTCTTGGATTTGAGAACGAGATGGATCAGCAGGCGTTTACGGGACAAGGAGAAAGTCAGGATGCAAGTATTGAGAAAGTAACTTATGCATCATCAGAAATTACTGCACCAACAGGTGGAGGCAGCCATGCATTGAAACTGAGTACTGCAAATGATCAAAGGTGGCCAACTTTCCGAATTATATTCGGCGAAGAACTTCCAGCAGGAACAACAATTAGTTTCCAAGCATATGGAAAAATATATGGCTCTTACCAATACAATGTAGCTAAAGGTGGACAAAGTAAGTTTGAAGCTTCAGCAGGTGGTGCATCGATTACTATGGGAGGAGAT
The DNA here is from genome assembly GCA_045545895.1 of Faecalimonas sp. Classification (GTDB taxonomy): domain Bacteria; phylum Bacillota; class Clostridia; order Lachnospirales; family Lachnospiraceae; genus Faecalimonas. Next base: position 13,680 of record JAZQBW010000079.1, on the reverse strand, counting down.
ATTGATCAATATCAACAGTTCACTCATGAGGGATGGAAAAACCTTACAATTACCATAAATGAAGCGGCAACACAATTAGATATGTTCTGGAATATTGATGCAGCCAATTATACTGCGGCGGACGCATCAGGAGAAGTGTATATCGATAATATGAGAATCGGAATAGGTACAGCATCAGGACAACTAGCAGACATTTACAAAGGTTTTGATTTCGAGATGGTATCACAGAAAGATAATTTTACAGGACAAGGCGAATGGCAAGATGCGACGATTGAAAGAGTATCTTATAAGAACGCAGGAATTGTAACACCAATAGATGGAGGCAGCTACGCATTAAAACTTATTACAGAAGATGATAAAAAATGGCCAACTTTCCGAATTTTATTCGACAAGGAACTTCCAGCAGGAACAATAATTAGTTTCCAAGCATATGGAAAAATATATGGCTCTTACCAATACAATGTAGCTAAAGGCGGACAAAGTAAGTTTGAAGCTTCAGCAGGTGGTGTATCGATTACTATGGGAGGAGATATTGATCAATATCAACAGTTCACTCATGAGGGATGGAAAAACCTTACTATTACATTAAATGAAGCGGCAACACAATTAGATATGTTCTGGAATATTGATGCAGCCAGTTATACTGCGGCGGACGCATCAGGAGAAGTTTACATAGATAATATGAGAATTTCGGGGGCGGCTACAGGAAGCATTTATGAAGGTCTTGGTTTTGAAACGATAGCAGATTCAGATTGCGTTACAGGACAGGAACTGTGGCAAGATGCCACTATAGGAAGAGAGGCCTATGAGAATGTAGACGTGGATGCTCCGACAGATAATAATAATTATGTATTAAAACTAAGTACAGTAGATGATAAGAGATGGCCAACTTTCCGAATCCTATTTGGAGAGGAACTTCAAGCGGGAACTAAAATTAGTTTCCAGGCATATGGAAAGATATCTGGAACTTATCAATATAATGTAGCTAAGGGAGGACAAAGTTCTATTCAAGCGTCAGATGGTGGAGCTTCATTTACCCTAGGAGGAGATATCGATGAATGGGGACAGTTTACTCATGAGGGGTGGAAAAACCTTACTATTACATTAAATGAAGCAACAACACAATTAGATTTGTTCTGGAATATTGACCTTGCTAGCTATATTGCAAATGATGCGTCTGGAGTAATTTATCTTGATAATCTTAGGATTGTTATACCGATTACAGAAGGTGTGGATTTTGAAGAGGACGAAGATGCAAACTACTTTGTTGGTCGAGGTGAGTGGAATGACGCAGCAATTGAGCGAGTGACTTATGCGACTTCGGAAATCGCTTTGTTAGAAGATGGTGGAAACTATGCATTGAAGTTAAGTAGTAAAAATAGTTTGTATCCAACTTTTCGAATCAATTTTGGAAAAGAATTGCCAGCTGGAACAAAGATTACATTTAATGCATTTGCAAAGATTTCTGGAATGAATCTATATAATCAAAGTATATTTGCATATAGCGGTACAAATGCTGAAGCGACAATGCAGTTTAAGTGCGGATCATGGGAGACAATTTCAATTACCTTACCAGCGACTAGTGATTATGTAGATATGTATTGGGACTTTTCTCGAGGAGGTAATTTGACGGATGGTGTCCCAGGCGAAGTGTTTATCGACAACATTGTTGTTTCAACACCATAATTTAAAATACATATTGCGACCTGTATGCATCTTACCATGCAGGTCGCGTATAAAAAAAGGTCTCTAAAAAGACCAGACCGGAAAGGACGGGATGTACGTGGCAAATGAATTAGCAGAGGCAAGACGCGAGAGACGTAAAACGAATTTCAAACTGTCACTGTATGAAATAAAAAGAAGGTTGACCAATGCGTTATTTGGTCGTATTAAGCCAAAGAAACAGATGAAAGTACAGACCAAGAGAACCATATTCGTATGGGCAATGTTGGCATTGCCATTACTGAATTTATTAGTCTTTTGGGTGTATGTGAATCTAGATTCTATTTTAATGGCCTTCCGTAACGTGGATTACGCAAACGGAGGCGTAGAGTATTGGACACTGGATAACTTTAAGAATATTTATAAGATGTTCGTGGAGAAAACGCCAGGATACGATATGATTTTATATGGAGCTAACACCATGAAATATTGGCTCATTGGAACGGTGTGGAGCATTCCACATTCTGTGCTACTGACCTATGTATTTCATAAAAAGTTAGCAGGAACCAAATTTTTCCGAGTGGTATTATACCTACCATCTATCATCTGTTCGGTAGTAATCGCCGGAATCTTCGAGGCTTTTGTATCCGGGAAAGGTGTTTTCGGGAAGGTCCTCACGGAAGTCTTTAATGTGGAGAGAGTTCCGGCTTGGTTCCAAGAGATAGAGTATGCAACACCAATGCTTTTATTCTATGCATTCTTCTTTGGATTTGCAGGAAGCTATATTCTCTTTAGTGGAGCGATGGCAAGAATCTCCAGGGATGTACAGGAAGCAGCGGCACTTGATGGAGCTACCATGTGGCAGGAATTATGGTATATTTACATACCGTTAATGTGGCCTACAATTTCCATGACAATCGTTACAAGTTTTGCAGGTATTTTTGGTGCAACAGGACAGATTCTTTTGTTTACACCGAATTTCACAGAGACGTTTACCTTCGGATACTGGATTTATGACCAGGTAAGAAGATATAATTCGTACTATATACCTTCAGCCCTTGGACTTTTGTTTACAGTGGTTGCATATCCACTTTGTCTACTTGTTAGAAAACTTGTGACCAGTATTTATCAAGATGTAGAGTAAGAAAGGAGGAGAAAGAGACATGAATAAGAAGAAAAAAGATGTGTTAGAGCGAAGAAGAACCATACCGGAAAGAATCTTCTTTGTCGGAGCATTCATTGTTTTGGCCATCTGGACTGCTATTGTTTTGTATATGTTCTTTTGGGCATTTATGAATGCGTTTAAATCTAATATTGATTATTTAAGAGAACCCCTTTCCCTTCCTGATATTGCTAACTTGCAATGGGTGAATTTCAAATTAGCAATCGATAAATTGAAATTTAACGGTGTCGGATTCTGGGGCATGTTGGGAAACAGTATTTGGCTGGTAGTTGGCTCCTCCCTGTTGTTATCTTTGTCAGTGGGTGTAACCGGATATATTTTTGCTCAGTATGAATTTAAAGGAAAAGAATTTTTGTTTAAAGTGGTACTGTTTATCATGATTATTCCGATTTACGGTTCCCTTCCGGCAACCTATAAGTTGATTTACAGTCTGGGTATCAATGACTCACCACTGTATCTTTTGACGCAGATTGGTGGATTTAGTGCGAACATGATGATTACATACGGATTCTTCAAGGGAGTACCTCGTGCTTATCGTGAGGCTGTATATATTGATGGTGGAAGTGACTGGCAGGCATTCCTTACAATCGGACTTCCGATGGGAAAGAATATCCTGATTGCATACTTCCTATTAAACTTTATTACATTATGGAACAATTACGAAACCCCACTTCTTTATTTTAACGAAATGCCAACATTATCACTGGGGTTATATGCATTCCAACAGGAGATACAGTATGCGGCAAATTATCCGGCATACTTTGCAGGTGCCTTAATTGCAATGCTTCCGATTTTGATTATTTTTATTTTCTTCTCAGACAAGCTGATGGGTCAGATGTACTCCGGCGGTTTGAAAGGATAGAAATAGGAGGTACCCCATGACAATATTAAGTTTAAACGGCAAATGGATGATGAACGGGGCAGGATATGAATGTGAAGGAACTATACCGGGTTCCGTCTATTCCTTCCTATTAGATAATAATCTGATGGAAGACCCATTTTATCGGCAGAATGAATTAGAAGCATTAAAATTAATGGAGAATGAATTTGAATTTTCCAAAACCTTCGATTTCACACCTACAGGTAACAAGGTGATTCTGCGATGTGAAGGATTAGATACCTTGTGCGATATTTATATTAATGGTGTGCATGTTGCATATACAGACAACATGCATCGCACCTATGAATTTGACGTAACAGATTTGTTGAAAGATGGAGAGAATCTTATTTCTATTCGATTCTATTCCGCAGATGCTTACGTTAGAGAAGAACAGAAAAAAGACATGCAATATGAACCATGGCATTGCACGGAAGGTGCAGGACATCTTAGGAAAGCTCATTGTATGATGGGTTGGGACTGGGGACCGAGACTTCCGGATGCAGGTATTTGGAGAAATATTGAACTGGTGATACTAGATAGCGCTAGAATGACAGATTTTCACATTGTGCAGCGTCATGAAGACGGCAAAGTCTATGTAACACCTTTTGTAGAAGCAGACAGAGAGGCGGAGACAGTTGTGAGACTGACAACGCCTGAGGGCGCTACTTATGAGATTCCGGCAAATGAAGAAACGGAGATTACAAATCCACAACTTTGGTGGCCAAATGGACTAGGGGAACAGCCATTATATACGGTTGAAGCCAGCATATTGGAACAAGGAAAAGTAGTGGATAAGGCAAAGAAGAGAATTGGTCTTCGTACGCTGAAGCTTATCCGTGAAAAAGATAAGTACGGACAAGGCTTCTGTCACGAAGTAAATGGAGTTCGTTTCTTTGCAATGGGTGCAGACTATATTCCAGAGGATAATATCCTATCCCGTATTACACCGGAACGTACATACAGGTTGATAAAACAGTGCCGTGACAGTAATTTTAACGCCATTCGTGTCTGGGGTGGCGGCGTATATCCGTCGGATGCATTTTTCGATGCTTGTGATGAATTAGGTATCGTCGTATTCGAAGATATGATGGTGGCCTGTGTTACTCTATGTAATACGGAAGAAATGAAAGCCAGCATGAAGGCAGAGGTCTATGACAATCTGAAGAGAATGAGACATCATGCTTCTTTAGCACTGATTAGTGGTAATAACGAAGTGGAAGAAATGTTTGCCTATGGTGAAGCAAGCCAGTATCCAAAAATGGTGGAAATGTATCTATATCTTTACGAAGAAATGATGCCGGAAGCCATGGAAGAGCTGTGTCCTTATGTTCCATACATACCTTCTTCTCCAACTACGTGTGGACATTTTATAGACCCACGAAATGAGAACTACGGGGATGCCCACTATTGGGAAGTATGGCATGGAGAAAAGCCATTCACCGATTACAGAAACAAGTATTTCCGTTACTTAAGTGAATTTGGATTCCAATCCTTCCCATGTGAAAAGACTATCAATGCATTTACGATAGAAGAAGACAGAAACATCTTCAGTCGTGTGATGGAAATGCACCAGAGAAATGGGGAAGCCAATGGAAAGATTCTCAATTACTTGTCTCAGACATACCGATATCCAAGTGAGTTCGGTACTTTGCTTTATGCATCACAGCTTCTGCAGGCAGAGGCCATGCGCTATGGTGTAGAGCATTTACGAAGACATAGAGGCAGATGTATGGGAACACTGTATTGGCAGTTAAATGATATTTGGCCAACGGCTTCATGGTCTAGCATTGATTATTATGGAAGATTCAAAGCACTCCATTATGTGGCAAAACGTTTTTACAATCCGATTCTCATTAGTTGCAGAGAAACCGGAGAAAAGACCACAAGATATTATCCAACCTTGCATCCAAGTGTAGAATATGAGACAAAAGCTCAGCTTTGTGTAACCAATGAAACTCGAAGCGATATTCATGGCGTGGCAGCGTGGGCATTACGAGATCATACCGGAAACATCTTGCAAGAAGGGGAAACCGAGTTGACTGTTCCTGCACTATCCGCTGTATGGCTGGAAGAGATGGATTTCTGTAAGACAGATGTGGATCATCACTATATGAGTTACGAATTCCGTATGGACGGAGAAGTTGTTTCAGAAGGAACTGTACTATTTACAGTACCGAAGTACTACTGTTTCAAGGATCCGAGATTAACATATGAAATCAACGGGGATGAAATTACAGTATATGCAGATTCCTATGCATCCTATGTGGAAATTGATTCGACGGATACAGATATCATATTAAGTGACAACTATTTTGATATGAATGCAGGAAGCAAGACAGTGAAAATCTTAGAAGGAACACCGAAGACGATTGAGTTACGTTCCGTGTATGACATTCGATAGAAGTGAGGAAAACATTATGAAACGAAGAGTAGTTGCAATCTTGTTAGCAGTGACGAGCATATTTCTTTGTGCCTGTACAAAAGAGTGCACCTGCAACTGCGGGTGTGCAGAGTGTACATGCAGTAAGGCTTCCTCTCAAGGAGAAGATTCTAAAAAAGATTCCAAGGAAAAGACCTTAGAATCTTATGCAGAGGGAGTGAAGTACAAAGGTACCCTTCGCAAAGAAGGTGTATTTATCGGTTCTATTGACCAGGATGAAAAGACTATGCGGGTGAGTCATAGAGGTGGTATCTGGAACATGGATTATGTGGACGGAGTGAAGGAACATGAATCTTTGTGGGCTGTGATTGCCGACAATGACACACCGGAAGATTATACGGATGACACTTTCATTTCCTTTATTTTGGAAGAGTAGAGGAGATGGAGTGATGAAATCAATTAATATAATGAATTTTGTTCGTGACATCGACGAGCGACAACCACCCGAAACAGATTACCTCTATCAGGCCACCAAAGCCGAACTGGAGTTGGTGAATGAGTATGGTGTAGAGAATACCTTTCTTTTACAATATGATGTACTTTGCGATGAACGTTATCTCAAACTATTTAGAGAAAATGCCACACCACATACGGAATTTGGACTTTGGTACGAGATAGTGGAACCGCTGACAACTGCATGCGGCATGCCATATCGAAGCGAGTATGGATGGAAGTGGGATTGGCACATTGTTCCCGGGTTTTCTATGGCATATGATCCTAAGGAACGAGAGCAACTTATTAACGAGGCTATGAGAAAGTTCAAAGAAGTATTTGGATATTATCCGAAAACCATTGCCAGTTGGCTGATAGATACGCATACTATGAATTATCTAAATGATCACTATGATATCAGTACGATGGCCATTTGCCGAGACCAGGTGAACTGCGATGCGTACACTTTGATAGGTGGATATTTCAATCAAGCGTATTATCCGTCGAGAAATAATATATTTACACCAGCGCAAACCGATGAGATGAGAATTGGATTTCCTGTTTTTCGTTTGCTGGGTCCATGCCCGATTCATAATTACGATGGAGCAAAATATTCTTCGAATAGTGAATCACAGGAGCCATGTACGCTAGAGCTTGTGTGGAGAACAGGCTATGATCCAGAATGTGTGGATTGGTTTTTTAAGACCTTCTATCAGGAAGAATCACTGGGATTTGCATATGCTCAGATTGGACAGGAAAATTGTTTTGGAGAATGTGAACTTATTAAGCCACTTCGAATGCAGATTGAAAAAGCATTGAGGTTGGATGATGTAGCCATTGAAAAAATGTCTGTAACAGGTGAAAAGTTCAAGAATGTATTTCCAGGAAAGACGCCTGCCACATCCGTTGTGGCACTGGATAATTGGGACAAAGATGTGGATGCACAGTCTGTTTATTATGATTGTCAGAATTATGTGGCAAATTTGTTCCGCATTAAAGATCGCATTTTCATTCGTGGATTATATTTGTTTGATGAGTGCGTGAAAGATGCTTATCTGGAAAACACCTGTACCACTTTTGATGCAGTTTATGAAAATCTTCCGATGGTAGATACTCTTTCTTGGAATGGGGAAGAGAAATACGACTGTGGTCTGGTAATTGATAAGAGCGGAAAGACATTTTCAGCTGAGAAAATGGCAGAAGGGGTTTTGAAAGTGAGTTGGGATGACAAATACGTAATCTTTGAGGAAGATAAGATTACCGTATGTGCAAATATACTTCACTTTTTCACAGGACAGCATGTTCCAAGTATGGAACTCATTGGAGATGCCATTTGCTATGAATATAAAGGAACGAAATATGCATTACAGATAGACAATGCAAATATTGTAACATGTAACAATGGAGATTTTGAAATTGTGCCGAAGGGAATATGTACACTTCGGCCGACAAGAATAAAAAGATAAATTCTTCCTATATGTAAAACAAAGATTGGAGGAGAAGATGTTTAAGAAAAATATTTTAAAAGTAGTAATATGTATGGCGATTGTGTTTGCAATGCTTGGTCAGGCTTCAGTTTCACAGGCAGCAGACGCGGCAAATAATCCTTACGCCAATGCAGATGTTAAAAATTATATTGACACAAAGACTTATCCAAAAGAGGATGGGAAAGTGTTTGCAGGATGGTATAAGAATGCCAATTTCAGCGCGGCTTCTTCCGTGCGTGCGAAAAATCCTCTTGGAGATGCTGATGCATATGCAAAATTCGCAGACGAGAAAGTGCTGAGTGTAAAATTCCAGTTGGATGCGGATTTGAAAGTGGATAAGGTGAAAAGTGAGGATGTAACGACGGATTTACATATCTTAACATCAGTGGATTCGATGGTATTCAAACAAGTAGGATTTGATATCGAAATCAATGGTAAGAAAAAAGAGGTTATGTCTAATACGGTGTATGAAATAGTTACAGGTTATGTAAATGAAAAGAACGAAAATTATACACCAGCAGAAGCCTTTGGAACAGAAGAATCCATACGTTTCATGGCTTGTACTATCGCTGATATCCCAGAGAGTTTATTTGGTACAGAGATTAAGGTAACACCAAAGTGGATTACTATGGATGGAACCACCGTAACAGGTATCCCAAGAACACTTGTCATCTATAATGAATTGCAGGGTACATATGATACGACCACAACATTTGGTACCTTGTATTCAGCGCCATCCACAGTAAAGGTGACGAATACAGCTATAAGTTGGACAGGTAGAACGCAGTTGTTAGGAGCAAACGATACGGGACTTTCTTATCAGGCAGTGAAGAATGAGTATGAAAGTGCCCAGATGATTCTGACAGCAACAAAAGCTGTTAATTCCTTTGAATTGTATGCTTCAGATTTAAAACTAAATAATAGTGATGGCACGCTGGATGATACAGAACGTCTTTTGGCAGAAAATATTGAGGTTTATTATCAGAAGCATGTGAACTATGATGATACTACTCATACGACATGGAAATATGAGAGTGGTAGTATGCCGGATGCTTTGATTCCGATGAGTGCAGCCAATAAATATGGGGAGACTAAAATTAATGCTAATCAAAATGGTAACTTATGGATTACTGTGTATGTTCCGAAGGATGCAAAAGCAGGCACCTATTCAGGCGATTTTGTATTAAATGTCAATGAAACGGAGTTAGTGAAGGTTCCAGTTTCAGTTGAGGTTATGGATTACACATTATCTGACGAAACCACGGCAAGGACTTTATTCTCTTGGCGTTATGACCGTGTAGCACCAGGTGAATTGGATGGTAGTCAGGCTATGATGGAAAAATATTATGAATTTTTCCAAGATTATCGAATTTCACTGCAGTCTCTTCCACTGGCAACTTTGTCTGGTGTAGAGATGGTAGAGTACGTGGAAAAATATTATGATACATTATCCACATATACGATTCTTTCGAATGTGGGTGATGTTTCCTTGGATTTGATGTCAAATGCTGGCATTGCAAAGGAGCAAATCTTAGCACTTGCCAAGGCAAGCACGCCAGATAGAAATCTGCTAGAAAAAGCGGTCTTTTATATAGAAGATGAAACAGATTTTACAAATGCAGACAGAATAACGTATGCATTGGATAAATTCAATGCATTAAAGAGTCTCAAAGAAGAGTGTGTTACTGCAATAAATGCTGAGAGAACATCAACCTATTCAGATTATACGGATGAGGAATTTGTAGCATTGAAGGGTAGTGTAAACAATATTCCGAACATAGTACCACTTACGGATATTGGTTGGCTGCTCGATGTAGATGGCTTTGATTACAATGAAACATATCGTTCTGCTTATGTCGACTTATTGGATACTATTTGTGTGGTATATACGGCATGGAACGATGAGCAAATTGAAAATCTACAAAACTTTTGTTCAACTAATGGAATCGCAATATGGTGGTATGGAAGTTCCGGCGCAGGTATGCCATATCCGAACTATCATATTGCAGACCTGAATCTGTTAAGTGCTCGTAGCGTATCGTGGTTGCAGAATATGTATGACATCCAAGGCAACCTATATTGGGATGCGGCGGCATACACAGATGAAGCAAATGTGAGCACCCAAGGGGACTTCTATAATGAATACATCAATATATTTGAGAACCCATATAGAAGCAGTGATAAGGATTTCCAAGCAGGAGATGGTTTCTTGACTTATCCAGGAGAAGCCTACGGCGTAGAAGGTCCGCTTCCTTCTCTGCGTATGATGAGTATTCGGGATGGATTGGAAGAATACGAGATGTTGGACAAAGTAGAGAGTAAACTTAGTGAACAATTCGGTAGCGATATAGCTAAAACCACAATGGATGCCATGTTCTATCGTATGTTGTACTCAGGAGATAGACTCACTACATATTATAACAGTAAAAGAATATCAATGGATGCGTTAGCAATGGCATCAGATGGCAATGCGGCATTGGATTTTGCAAATGTACGTAAAAATCTGCTTCAGATGGCAGCAAATTTAGAGAACGGTCTGGGATATGCTATGACTGAAGTTACGATTGATGATAGCTGGGAGTGGATAGGAGGTGATGTTACAGCATCCTTTACGTGCTATGCACAAAGTGGAGCTACTCTTACGATAAATGGTGGAGGTTCTTCTGGTTCTTCACACGAATTGAATTTGGATGAAAATGGTTCGTATGCAACTATTAGCGTGACAAAAGATGGTGAGTCTGCAACCTACAAGCAATATGTAGGGAAAACGCCTTCAGGTGTTAACAGTATTACCATGACAGGTGGTGATCCGGTATCTCAATCCGAAATAGTTAAAACGACTTCTACTTATAACGAAGAAGAGAAATCGACGCTTATTCATTCTTTTGATAGTTATGCTAACATCACTGGAACAGGACTTCGTGTAAGCAAATTCTTGGGCGAAACTAAGGTGAATACGGATGCGACCTATAAGACAGAAGGTATTGGTTCTTGGATGATTCGACCAGAAGGAGACTATGGCAAAGAAGATGGTCAACCTTGGTTCAGAATGCGAAGCATGGATGCTACACGTTCAAATGGAAAAGCAGCGCTCAGTACATTTGCAACAAGCGATTTTAGTGATTATGGCAAGGTTCTGATGGATGTATATAATGCAGGTAGCGATGCGACTACTATCAAGTGGAGCTTTACGGTATATGATAATACAAATAGCGCATTTGCTGTTCCAGAAGTGGCGACTATTAAGCTACAACCAGGTTGGAATACCTGTGAATACGATTTGTCAGATGGCTTGTACGATTCTCGTTTTGATTTGACTCAGGTGAAGTACATGACAGTTGCTTTTGAAAAGAAGGAAAGTAAGGATGATAAACTTCCAGAACTCTATTTTGACAACTTGCGAGGCGTTGCATTAGAGGGAACAAGAACAGCAACCGGTAACTTCACAGATGGTATTAAATTCGAGCAATTAAGCGATAGGTATCTCTTTACAACATTCGAATCTGCAAATATCAGATTAGATTTATCTAGACTAGCGTATGAAAACACGCCATTTGCAACTTCAGCCACCTTAATGGGATTTGATAAGTATGCTCTTGTAGGAGATGCAACAGGTGCTACATATCCTCAGTTTGTAACCACCTATGAGAAAACTTATAGTGCAGGTGATATCCTGAAGTTCTGGATGTATGTAGAGACTGATGAGGCAGCTGCACAAGGGAAGACTTTTAGAATGGAATCTTATTCTGCGCAAGGAGGAACAGCAAACAAAGTGTATAACGGCGCATGTCAGTTTAATGAGTGGGTAGAGGTAACAATTGAACTAGGAGCAGATTCAAATACCATGTGGTTTTTTGCAAACCTATCTGATGGTACGCCAGCAGAAAACAGTATATTAGGAGACGCAGACGTTACCATTTACATGGATAACTTCCAAATTGTTGAGAATAAATGGGGACCTGTGTTAAACTAAATATTATTTGACGTTATCTAACATTTGAATAAATATTTGGAAAACGGATGCCAAAACCTCGCCAACTTTTTAACTCAGGCATTCGTTTTCAAAGATGGGTTATCCACCGTGTGTGGATAACCCTATTATTAGCTTTCACTTGAACAAGGAGGTGAAACCAATGGAAATGAAGAATATTAGTGTAGAAGAATTGACTATGCGTGTTGAAAAAAACTATGCGCGTCTATGCGAGCCTTATTATCAGATTCAAGAAGTCTTCTCAGATTCTTCTTACGACTTGCCGGGTGATAAGGAAGGACGAGCTTTGTTAGCATTTGTCAGTCATTTTCGAATCAGTGGAAGGAAGATTCCTTGTATGGAATTAATGATAGAGGCTCTACCAGAAAAGACCAATCTATATTATTTCTTTGGAAATGAAGCTGGTGAAGTGATAGATGAGCAGCAACTATCAAGCCATAATTGGTACTTGCGAGGGCTATTAGAGTATTACGAGCAATTCCATGATGAGCGTGTATTGGTTTATGCAAAATCTACAGTAGAGCATTTATATTATCCGACGATGGGGCGTTTTTCCACATATCCGGTAAAACGTCTGGAATCTGGTGGAGGCGTAAGTGGTAATCGAGGGTATATCCAAGATGGCTGGTGCCTTTCTACAGATGTGGGCTGTGCATTTATGAGCATAGATGGGTTGGCACATTATTATCAGATTGTACAGGATAAGAAAGTATTGTCTTTGTTAGATGAGATGCGTGATGTGTTTGATAAAATCGATAAGATGGAGATTCAAGCCCAGACACATTGCTGTCTTACAGCGGCTCGTGGATTTCTGAGACTTTATCAGGTGACTAGTGAACAAAAATATTTTGATAGTGCCAAGAAAGTTATTGACTTGTATATAGAAAAGGGAATGACATATACTTACCAGAACTTTAATTGGTGGAATCGTGGCGACACATGGACAGAGCCATGTGCAGTTGTGGATTCGCTTATGGCAATTACAGAACTTTTTAAATTGACCAAAGACGAATATTACAGAACGATTGCAACGAGAATCTGGCACAATGGTTTTTCAACGCTTCAAGTAGGAAATGGTGGCGCTGGAACCACCACAACCGTTAGCGATACAGAGGCAGTTCTTCGCACAGATATGTATGAAGCGTATTTTTGTTGTACAATGCGTTTGGCAGAAGGATTGCGCTATGTGTGGGAGAATAGAGAACTGTTGTATGCTACCTGTGGTCCGATAGCAAAGGATAGTTACGGACGTTATATGGGTGGAGATATTTTATATGCGGAAGTATTCTTTGATGAAAAGTATAGTCATATGATTAGGCAAAACGGACAGATTGAATATGATGGTTTGGTATTACAACCAATTGTGAAATACTATAATCTTCCAAAGGAAGTAACAGATACAATAAGACAGAGAATCATATTTTAAAGGTAGCATTGCTTGTAGCGATACAGGTAATGCTTTTTGGTTCTAAGTCAATAGTTGGGGTGGGATTTTAACGAATCCCGCTCCATTGTTGCGTTTGAAGGCATTTTAGTGTTGCTATGTAAAAGTAACTGTTTTGTTGCATGGCAAACAGACCTTCCAGTGCCAGTCTATTAAAATTA
>JAZQBW010000078.1:0-10606 GCA_045545895.1 Faecalimonas sp. | reverse complement strand
TTCTGGTTTTATGAACTGGATGTATAATGATATCTGGCCACAGGCAACTTGGGCAGTGGTAGATTACTATGGAGAGCCTAAGCAGGTATTCTATCAGATGAAACGCTCTTTTGAACCTGTACTTAGTACTTTTTTTGAAGCTGCAGATGGGAATACATATCTTGCAGTTGTGAATGATTTGATGCTATCATATCATGCAGAAGTACACTATGGTGTGAAGACATTTGATGGAAGCATCTTGTTCCAAGATACTTTTAAGGTAAATAATTTGGTGAATGGGGCTGTTAGAAAAAAAGTGGATTTCGACTGTTCAAGAAAGGATATCTATTTGTTTGCTGAATATTTGGTAGACGGAGAGAAACGAAAAACTTTATATTCACCACATTTTTGGCGTCATGTAGATTTTAAAAGTGATTATGAGGTGCAGACTGAGCAGATTACAGATTGTTCAGTGAAGGTTCGCATAAAGGCCAATGCATTTGCCAAATCCGTGTTTATCTCACATAAGAATAACTGTGACTTTACATATAGTGATAATTATGTTGATATAGAGGCAGGAGATGAAGTGGAGATTTTGGTAACAGCCAAGTATCCATTTAACAAAGAGGAACTTTGTGTTACAGACAGAGTACTTTGATATGAATGCGGGAAGTGAGACAGTAAAACTTTTAGAGGGCAAGGTGGAGAATGTTCACTTGCATTCCGTATATGATATACAATAGATATTCATCCAATCAAAAAGTAATTTCACTATAGTAAACTTTTACAAAAATGGGCTTGGAAAACAGGCCCATTTTCTATTTGTGTATTTCTTAAGTTGTATGTTATTATTTTCATACATCAAAATCAGGACTTGCCGATTTCAAGGCATTTAAGGTCCATTGCGTAATTGAGCGCATCTGTATTTCAAGGCGAATCCGCCACAGATTTCAATTTTGATGATAATTTCATAGAGGAGTTGATGCGTATGATTGCTAAAATCTCTGATTTTATGTTGTGACAAAGTGAGCAGTTGTGATATGATGAAAGGAGAGAAAGGCATGACAGACAGAGAAGAATTACAAAAGATAGTCCATCAACTGAATATTATTGATGATACTTTATTTCAGAAGATGGCGGAAGATATTGATTTCTGTGAAGAAATGATTTCTACCATCATGGAACAAAAGATAAAAGTAATAAAAGTGGTTCCACAGAACAGCATTAAGAATCTGCAGGGGCGTTCGGTTGTCCTGGATGCACTTTGTGAAACTGAGGATGGCAAGGAGTTTAATGTAGAAGTTCAGAAAGCGGATGACGATGACCATGTAAGAAGGGTCAGGTACAACACTTCTTGCGTAACGGCAAATATAACTGAACCAGGAACAAAGTTTGAGAAGGTTCCGGATGTCACAGGTATATACATATCCAAGTTTGATATGTTTCAAGGTGGAAAGACAGTCTACCACATAGACCGTGTCATTCGGGAAACCGGAGAAGTGTCAGATAATGGGCTTCAGGAAATCTACGTAAATGCAAAGATTGACGATGGGTCGGATACTGCAGAGTTAATGCGGATATTTAAGGAACCGGATGCATATGATTTCGAGAAATTCCCGAAAGTTTCAAAACGCAAGAAACAGTTTAAGGAAGATGAAGGAGGAGACAAAACAATGTGTGATTTGGTTGAGAATTATGCGAATAAAAAAGCGGCAGAGGCAGCGGCAAAAGCAGCGGCGGAGGCAGCGGCAAGAGCAGTAGAAGAAGCAAAAGAAAATGCTCTGAGATTCTTTCAGAATGGAGTAAGCTATGAAGTGGTCCGAGCATCCATTACTTCGTTAGCAGATAAAGAGCTGCAGGAGATTTATCAAAAGGTAATAGGAGAATAAGAAATGGAGTGGGGCATATCACTAATTAATTCGTTAGTTGACGGTCCCACACTTTTTGTTTTAAGAGGGTTGATATTTATAACGAAATTCGTTAAAATAAACATATCTAGGCATAGAGGGGTATCTATAGTGGTTACTATGGAGGAAAATTATGCGTAGAAAAGTAAGAAATTTAGTGTTTATAATCCTTTTTTTGCTTCCTATATGGGCATGTGTACAGGAGGAAGGAAGAGTGTCTCTGGAACCCATAGAGACTGATTTAGCAGAGAAAGAGGAAGACCGTACAGAAAACAGTATTTTTGTCTATGTGTGTGGTGCTGTTTTGGATGAAGGAGTCTATGAACTGCCTGCTGGAAGCCGTGTGTATGAGGCCATTCAGAAGGCAGGTGGATTTACTGAGGATGCAGCGGTTACGCAGATTAATCAGGCAGAAGTGCTGGAAGATGAAACCCAACTTTATGTACCAACTATGGAAGAAATTACAAATGAAGAGACAAAGGGCGATGGGAAAGTGAATCTGAACTCGGCAACGAAAGAGGAATTGATGACATTGCCCGGAGTGGGAGAAGCAAAGGCAGACCTCATTATTCAATATCGTGAGGAACATGGAAGGTTTCAGAATATAGAGGATGTAATGAACATCTCAGGAATTAAAGAAGGGCTTTTTGCAAAGATAAAAGATAATATTACAGTGTAAAGCGGGGAGAAGAATATGGGAAAAAGAGTATTGGTAGTAGATGACGAAAAGCTCATTGTGAAAGGAATACGATTTAGTTTATTGCAGGATGGTTTAGAAGTAGACTGTGCCTATGATGGTGAGGAAGCATTAGAATTGGCAAGGAATAATGAATATGATCTGGTGCTTTTGGATGTGATGCTTCCAAAGCTAGACGGTTTTGAAGTATGTCAGCAGATTCGAGAATTTTCGGATATGCCGATTGTTATGCTCACTGCAAAAGGCGATGATATGGATAAGATTTTAGGCTTGGAGTATGGCGCAGATGACTATATTACAAAGCCATTCAATATTCTGGAAGTGAAGGCGAGAATCAAGGCCATTATGCGTCGTGCCGGTAAAAAAGAAGAAAAAGTAGATGAAAGCAATATTTTAATGAAGCATGATATGAAGATTGATCGTGAAAGCAGACGTGTCTTCATTGAGGATAAAGAGATTAATCTTACTGCAAAAGAGTTCGATTTGCTGGAGATTCTTGCTACGAATCCAGATAAAGTCTATAGTAGAGAGCAACTCTTGAATCTTGTTTGGAAATATGAGTACGCCGGTGATGCAAGAACTGTGGACGTGCATATCAGACGTTTGAGAGAAAAGATAGAAAAGCTTCCTAGCAATCCAAAATATGTCTTTACGAAGTGGGGAGTGGGTTATTATTTTAAGGGATAAAATGATGAAATTTAAAAGTCTTCGGTTTCGAATTGTAGTGCTGCTTATCTTGGTAAGCAGCATCCCTTGTTTTGCAATCAAAGAAACTATCTTACAAAAATACGAAGATCGTGCAGTGGCTTGGAGAACTGCTGAGATTCAAAACCAATGTACGATTTTATCAAATCAGTTAAGCGCAGCCAATTATCTGAAGGAACCTATTTCAGAGGTTATCAATGCCGAATTGTCACAGTTATCAAATGTATATGATGGAAGAGTTATGGTGATAGACGAAGAGTATCATATTATCAAGGATACCTTTGGTGTGGAAGCTGGGAAGACCATTCTTTCACCGGATGTAATTCAGTGTTTTTCGGGAACTGCAACCAGTCACTATGACGGAGAGAACCGTTATATCGAAATTACAACACCGATTATGGAAAGAGAGAAAGAGGAATCCCACGTGAAAGGTGTTATATTGGTGGGTATATCTACAGATATTATTCACGACACCTTGACTGAGTTAGAGAGCAAGGCCAATTTATTGTTTTTAATGGCTATGCTGGTTGTGATTGTGGCGGGTTCATTTCTTGCGTATGTTATGGTGAAGCCTTTTGAAAAAATTTCCCAGGTCATTGAGGATATTACAGAAGGATATGATAATGATAATCTCCATGTGGATACGTACACAGAGACAATGCAGATTTCGGAAGCGTTTAACAAGATGCGCAGTCGTATGAAGGTGTTGGATGATTCTAGACAGGAGTTTGTTTCCAATGTGTCCCATGAGCTGAAAACACCTCTAACCTCCATGAAGGTTTTGGCGGATTCCTTGCTTGCACAGGAGGATGTGCCAGTAGAGTTATATAAGGAATTTATGGGTGATATTACAGAAGAGATTGAGAGAGAGAACAAGATTATCAATGATTTGTTGTCTCTTGTAAAGATGGATAAAACAGCTGCTGATTTGAATGTCAAATCAGAAAATATTAACGAATTGGTGGAACGTATTCTAAAACGTCTTAGACCGATTGCAGCACTTCGTAATATCGAGTTGGTGTTTGAGAGCTTCAGACCGGTGACAGCAGAAGTGGATGAGGTGAAACTTTCCCTTGCCATTTCCAATCTGGTTGAGAATGCAATTAAATATAATAAAGAAAATGGATGGGTTCAAGTGTCCCTGAATGCAGACCACAAGTATTTTTATGTGAAGGTTGCAGATTCCGGTATGGGAATCCCACAGGAATCCTTAGACCATATTTTTGAGCGTTTTTATCGTGTGGACAAGTCCCATTCCAAGGAAATTAGCGGAACCGGTTTAGGGCTTGCTATTGCGAGAAATGCGATTATTACCCATCGCGGAGCCATTAAGGTGCACAGTGAAGAGGGAGAAGGAACTACATTTACCGTGCGTGTTCCTTTGAACTATATTGTATAAGGAGGAGAAGCATGAAAAAATTATTTTATATGATTCTCTGTCTGATAGGGGGACTCTTTTTATTTGGCTGTTCTGAGAGAGACAAGGGAGTGGCTACCAATATTTACTATCTGAATCCGGAAGGCAATGCATTGATACAGGAAGAATGTTTCCGCCAGGCTGAGTCAGGGGAAAAGGCTGTGGAAGAGGTTTTGGAACTTTTAAGAAAACCTGTTGATTTGAAAGAGTTTCAGTCTGCCATTCCACAAACCCTGAATATAGAAGGAATTGAGATAAAAGAGCAAAAGCTAGAGCTTACCTTTGACAATGAGTATAACAAATTGCCAAAAAGTGCAGAGGTGCTTATGCGTGCAGCAATTGTACAGACCATGGTTCAGATTCCGGATGTGACGTATGTTTCATTTTATATTGGAAAGGAACCACTGGAAGATATGGAAGGGAATCCGATCGGACTTATGTGTGCAGAAGATTTTGTTCAGAATATGGGATTTTCCCTGAAGTCCTATCAGGCAACGGATCTAAAATTATATTTTGCGGACAAAGAAGGCATGAAGCTGGTCGTGGAAAAACAGGAAGATGTACACTATAACATCAACACTTCTATTGAAAAATTGGTGGTGGAACAGTTGATGAAGGGCGCAAGTTCTGAAAAACGAAGCGGTACCATTCCAAATACTGTGAAGCTTCTAGGGGTGTCCGTGAAGGATGGCATTTGCTATGTGAATTTTGATTCGGCATTTTTGACAGAAGGATTTAATCAGAAGCCGGAGGTTGCTATCTATTCCATTGTGAATTCCATTATTGCCAACGGCAATACCACAAAGGTTCAGATCTTAGTGGATGGCTCCGGAGACGTCTCTTTTAAGGGGACCATAGATTTAAGCCAACCGCTGGAGTGGAGAGCGGATTTGATAGAGGAGTAAGAAATGAAAAAAAGCCCATTATATACATTCTGTCTGGCCTTCTTAATTGTGAGAGGTATTCTGCTCCTGTTGACAGAGGGGGAGACTTTGGGAGAAGTCCCCCATAATTCTGTTTTCTATGAACAAAAGAGTGGGCAGGAAGTACTGATTCAAGGTCAGATATACAAAAAGAGAAACACATCCAAAATTCAAATACTATATCTGAAAAACAATTCTATTTTTCAGGGAAAATGTTCTTATTACGAACCCAACATTTTAATCTATGATGATACATTTGAAGAATTGCCCATAGGGAAAGCAGTTTGTATCAGAGGATATGTAAAAAACTTTGAGAAAGCAAGAAATCCGGGCAATTTCAATCAGCAACTGTATTATGCCAAGCAAAATATGTATGGTTTTGTGTGGTGCCAAGAAATTATTTCCATATCAGGAAGAGAAAACCGTTTGTTAGAGGGACTCCATGAGCTTAGAACTAGGTGGCAGCAGACCATTGTTTCCAACATGAGTGAGGAAAATGGAGCCGTCCTAAGTGCCATGTTATTGGCCGAAAAGTCGGAAATGGATGGTGAACTTAAGGAGCAATATCAAAAAAATGGATTGTCTCATCTGCTGGCAATCTCAGGCTTACATATTTCCTTTATTGGTCTTGGAATTTATCACCTGCTTCGAAAAGTAGGTTTGTCCTATACAGGCGCAGGTATTGGAGCAATGTTGATTTTAAGTGTCTATGTACTTATGATTGGATTTTCTGTGTCAGTGATACGCGCCTATATGATGTTGCTTCTTCGAATAGGTGCCGACATTGGAGGACGGGTATACGATATGCCAACGGCATTGATGCTGTCAGCTGCTCTGATTGTGCTGTATCAGCCCTTATATCTTACAGATGCCGCTTTTTACATGTCTCATGGGGCAATCTTAGGACTTATTTACATTTTACCTGAGCTCAAACAGGGTTTCCGGGTAAGGCTAAAATGGCTGGAAGGAAGTTTTGCAAGTATTGCCATTCATGTGGCTCTATTTCCGGTACTATTGTGGTTCTACTATGAGATACCAATGTATTCTGTTCTTATGAATATGGTGGCCATTCCCTTGATGACAGCAGTCCTTGGATGTGGAATGATAGGAAGTGTGGGTGCATTCTTTTTTGAAACTTTGGGCATGATTCTTCTGAAACCATGTGATTGGATGTTATCTTTTTTGGATTGGTTTGGCAAAGTGGGATGCAGGCTTCCCTTTTCCAGCATGGTGCTTGGTAAGCCCAATTGGTGGGAAGTAGGAATTTATTATATTCTGTTGCTTGCCGGAATTTTATTGCTGAAAATGAATAAAAGAAAGTTTCTATTCTTCCTGTCAGTGCTGAGTATGCTTCTGTTTATAAAGTTTCCGGATGGAAATGTGCAGGTCGCCATGTTGGACGTAGGGCAGGGAGACTGTATTTTTCTCAAGGGACCTAAGGGAAGCACATATCTTATTGATGGTGGAAGCAGTGATGTGGAGCAGGTTGGAAAGTATCGGATGGAATCTTTCCTAAAATCCCAAGGAGTAGGAAAGCTGAATTATGTCTTTGTATCTCATGGGGATTTGGATCATTACAATGGTATCCAGGAGATGATGGAGAGACAACTGCTGGGAGTGAAGATAGAACGGCTTGTGCTACCCGCCAATTATGCGCAAGATGAGAAACTTCTGGGGATTTTAAAAACTGCCAAGGAAAATGGAATTGATGTGTGTACCATAGAGGGAGGCCGGGTGATTTCCGAAGGGGAATTGGAGATTCGTTGCCTGCAGCCTACAAAGAATACGGTTTTGGAGGGCAACGCCGGTTCCATGGTGTTGGAGGTTTCTTTTGGAGCATTTGATATGCTGCTCACGGGCGATGTGGAAAAGGAAGGGGAGAGTCAATTGGAACAGAATCTTCATGGGAAATCCTATGAAGTATTAAAGGTTGCCCATCATGGCTCGAAGAATTCCACGAAAGAATCCTTGCTGGCAATTGTAAGGCCGAAAGTCGCCTTGATTTCTGCAGGAGAACATAATTCCTACGGTCATCCTCATTCAGAAACCATAGAGAGACTTGAAAAATGGAATTGCCCAATCTATCAGACTATGAAACAAGGGGCAATCATGTTGAAAACTAATGGGGATTTCATTGACATTTTTCCCAGTTCCATTTAGACTAGAAGAGATATAGGAAAACATTTGGGAGAGGCATTTGGAACATGAAAAGTCTGAACGAAGATTTAAAGACGGGACAATTTAATAATGTGTATCTGCTTTATGGAGAAGAAGATTATCTAAAAAAGCAGTACAAAGAAAAGTTACGTAATGCCATGCTTTCTCCGGATGACACTATGAATTTTGCATATTATGAGGGCAAAGGAATCAATGTGAAAGAAGTCATAGATTTGGCGGAAACTTTGCCGTTTTTTGCAGAGCGCAGACTCATTATTATGGAGGATACAGGATTCTTTAAAAATGCCGCTCCGGAGCTTGCGGATTATATCAAGGAGATGCCGGAGACCACAGCCATGATTTTTGTGGAAAGTGAAGTGGATAAGCGGAGCAAGCTTTTTAAAGCTGTACAGGGAAAAGGACGTGCTGTAGAACTGGGCCGACAGGATGAGAACACCTTGTTACGATGGATTTTAGGAAGCGTAAAAAAGGAAGGAAAACAGATTTCAGAGGCAACGGTGCGATATTTCCTTACCAAGGTGGGAACCGATATGGAAAATATCCAGAAGGAGCTGGAAAAGCTGTTTTGCTATACATTGGAAAAAGAACAGATTACTACGGAAGATGTAGAGACTATTTGTACTACACAGATTACTAATCAGATATTTGATATGGTGAGTGCAGTGGCAGACAAGCAGCAGAGAAAAGCCTTGGATTATTATTATGATTTACTGGCGTTAAAAGAGCCGGCTATGCGTATTTTATTCTTGCTTACAAGGCAGTTCAAACTTTTACTAGAGGTGAAGGTGCTAACGAAGCAAGGATTTGACCGGAAGGATATTGCAAGCAAAACGGGACTTCATCCTTTTGTGGTAGGGAAATATCAGGAGCAGGCGAAGAACTTTTCCGAGAAGGAACTGCGAGGGATTATGGAAGAAAGTGTTGACATTGAAGAGTGTGTGAAGACAGGACGCCTTAGCGATACCCTTGGAGTGGAATTGTTTATTATGAAATATTCTGCAAAGTAAGAAGTGTTTGGAAGTAAATAGATGGAGGAAAGAACATTGGCAGGAATTGATCAGAAGAAGATACGAAATTTTTGTATTATTGCGCATATTGACCATGGTAAGTCAACCTTAGCTGACCGCATCATTGAGATGACGGGGCTTCTTACCAGCCGTGAAATGCAGGCACAGGTGCTCGACAACATGGAATTGGAGCGTGAACGTGGTATTACGATTAAAGCACAGGCGGTACGCATCGTTTATAAGGCGAAAGATGGAGAGGAATATATTTTTAATCTAATTGATACACCGGGACACGTAGACTTTAACTACGAGGTTTCCAGAAGTCTTGCGGCATGTGATGGCGCAATTCTGGTGGTGGATGCCGCCCAGGGAGTGGAAGCCCAGACTTTGGCAAATGTTTATCTGGCGTTAGACCATGACTTAGATGTGATGCCGGTTATTAATAAAATAGATTTGCCAAGTGCAGAGCCGGAACGTGTCATAGAAGAGATTGAAGATGTGATTGGGATTGAAGCACAAGATGCACCGAGAATTTCTGCAAAGGTTGGTTTAAATATTGAAGAAGTATTGGAGCAGATTGTAGAAAAGATTCCGGCACCAACCGGGGATGCTGCGGCACCTCTTCAGGCACTGATCTTTGACTCCTTATACGATTCCTACAAGGGCGTGATTGTATTTTGCCGAATCAAAGAAGGATCTGTGAGAAAGGGAACCAACATTAAGATGATGGCAACCGGTGCCACTGCGGAAGTGGTAGAAGTAGGATATTTTGGTGCAGGCCAGTTTATCCCTTGTGAAGAACTTTCAGCAGGGATGGTTGGTTACATCACAGCTAGTCTTAAGAATGTGAAAGAAACTCGCGTGGGTGATACGATTACAGATGCCGACAGACCATGTGAAAAACCACTTCCGGGTTACAAGAAGGTACAGCCAATGGTTTATTGCGGAATGTATCCGGCAGATGGCTCCAAGTATCAGGATTTGCGTGATGCCTTGGAGAAACTTCAATTAAATGATGCGGCACTTCAGTTTGAACCGGAAACTTCCATAGCATTGGGATTTGGATTCCGTTGTGGATTCCTTGGACTTTTGCATTTGGAAATTATTCAGGAACGATTAGAGAGAGAATATAATCTGGATCTGGTAACCACCGCACCGGGTGTTGTTTACAAAGTCCATAAAACAAATGGCGAAGTCATCGAACTTACCAATCCGTCCAACCTTCCGGAGCAGACAGAGATTGATTATATGGAAGAGCCTATGGTGAAAGCCGAGATTATGGTTACATCTGAGTTTATTGGAGCGATCATGGATTTGTGTCAGGAGCGCCGCGGTATTTATCAAGGCATGGAATATATAGAAGAGACCAGAGCGGTACTTCGCTATCATTTGCCACTGAATGAAATCATCTACGATTTCTTCGATGCGCTGAAATCGCGTTCTCGCGGTTATGCATCTTTTGATTATGAAATGCTGGGATACGAGAAATCCGAACTTGTGAAACTGGATATTCTCATTAATAAAGAAGAAGTGGATGCGCTTTCCTTTATTGTATTTAGCGGAAGTGCCTATGAGCGTGGTCGCAAGATGTGTGAGAAACTGAAAGATGAGATTCCAAGACACTTGTTTGAGATTCCGATACAGGCAGCTGTGGGAAGCAAGATTATTGCCAGAGAAACCGTAAAAGCCATGCGTAAAGACGTGCTTGCAAAATGTTACGGCGGTGATATTTCTCGTAAGAGAAAGCTTCTTGAAAAACAAAAAGAAGGAAAGAAGAGAATGCGCCAGATTGG
>JAZQBW010000077.1:0-3000 GCA_045545895.1 Faecalimonas sp. | reverse complement strand
AATTGTGACCGCGCACGAGTTTGCATGCAAACCCGATAAAAAGGGGACAAGCAATTTAATAGGATATGGAGCATTAGCTCAGTCGGTAGAGCACTTGACTTTTAATCAAGTTGTCCGGGGTTCGAATCCCCGATGCTTCATCAAAAAGGAAGTTCATTATGAACTTCCTTTTTTGTAATCTAATATAACATTTCATCAAAATAGGGACACAAATCTATAGCATCCGTTTTTATATGTTGTTTTCCTTCACAATCCATATGTCTTACTTTTCGACAATAGATATCGCAATGCCACTCAGGAGGATAGGAATTCTCTGAAACGCGTAATTCACTTTTATTTTCATTATCCATGAATTTTTCCTCCAAAATATTTATTAATATATACCAGTAAAAAAATTCCAAGGAACGGAAATATGGAAGCTACAAGCATGCCAGTCTTCATACCGATTTGCTCGGTAGATAAAGAAACTACCTGGCCAAGTTCTGCGGCCCAATTACTAACAGCTACCTTATCTACTATAATTCCCATTAACTGTGGTGCTACGGAAGCACCAAAATCCCCTCCGGCTGCCATAAGTGCGTAGGCGGCAACACCGGGATTTGGAATTTTCTCTTCCATTAGAATCAAGGTTCCAGGCCATAACATGGATGTAAAGCAACCTGTGAGAACACAAGCGATGAAAGAAATCATTACATTTCCGAAAAGCCCTACAATAATGTAGCATGCAGTTGCACCTATCATGCTTCCAACCAAAACTTTAAAAATATTGTGACCGTATTTGGCGTGAAAGGTACGTGCGCTACCAAGGAGTATTGCAAATAGTGCCATTCCCAGGATATCCCCTACTGTCTTTGAAATATGTAGGGCATTTTCCATGTAACTGGAAATCCAGTTCGACATGGTATTTTCTGCAGCACTTCCAAGGAAAATACATGCTACGCAAAGTGCAAGTCCAAAAGTTCTTTTTTTCACTCCAGTAGAATCTTGGGTTGAGGTCAAATGCATTTCCGGCATCGGCGATGTAAAAAAGAGGTAGGAAGCCACAATTGGTAATAAGGCGAAGAAAATGGTTAAATACATCCAATTCTCTCTTCCAAATAGATTCAAAAATATAGTAGTTATCACGATTACAATCAATACGCCCCAACCATACAAAGAATGTAACAGGCTCATGTCCTTGTCAGGACGCTCAGATGGGAGGGAGGCAATTACAGGGCTTAAAAGAACTTCGCTAAGGCCTGCAGACACTGAGAAAATCACCGTTCCAATCAGCAATCCAAGGTAAGCATACCTTGGGAAAAGAGTAGGAATGATTGCATATATAAGCAGTCCTGTGCTTGTGAGCAGGGGCATTATTTTTACTGTTTTATGTATGTTAAAATATTTTGTGAAAAAGGTAAAAATCAGATCAATGGATAACTGAGTACAGAAATTCACAAGTACTAGAGTGCCCAGCAAGGTATAGGAAATACCATACATTTCTCGAAAAGTCACAAATAAAATTGGAGGCAGGCTGAAAATAGAAGCCATAGCCACATATGTATAATAGCAGGATAGTCTTGTTTTTGAGTAATTTACTGTTTGGGTTGACATAATAATCTCCTTCTTCTTTATGTTCGGTTATCATGCTATCATATATGATTTAAAAAGTAAATAAATGGATAATTTCTATTTGTAATTCTCTACTAATTGTGCTAGAATATCTAAGGTTATTCAGAATGATAAAATATTAACAAGTAATACATTCAGACAAAAATAGAAAGGAATGAGAGTTATGAGTGAAAACACAAAAAAAGTCGGTGGATGGCGTACAAACAAATGGATTCGTGCAGCGATTCCGGCATTACTTTTACATTGTAGTATTGGTACCGTTTATTGTTGGTCTATTTTCAGCCAAGAGATTGCGGACTATATTGGATTTTCTAAAGGTGCAACTGAGTGGGCATTTAGCTTTGCTATTTTCTTCTTAGGTATGTCAGCGGCATTCTTAGGAAATGTTGTAGAAAAAGATATTCACAAATCTTCTTTAATTGCGACAATCTGTTTTGCAGCAGGTATGGCTGGAACAGGTGCCTTTATCTGGTACGGCGGAATGCATAAGGGAAGTATTGTAGCACTACTTGGTATTTATGTATGTTATGGTTTAATTATGGGTATTGGTCTTGGAACAGGATATCTTTCCCCTGTTAAGACATTAATGCTTTGGTTTAGTGAACAAAAAGGTCTTGCTACAGGTCTTGCAGTAGCTGGTTTTGGTGCAGCAAAAGCAATCGCAAGTCCAATTATGGAAAAAATGCTTAGTGGTCTTGGAGAGGGTGGAATCTATAAGATGTTCCTCATTCTTGCATGTGTGTATTTTGTAATGATGTTCGTTGGGCATTTATTGCTTAAGAAACCAGAAGGTTGGCATGAACCACAGACAAAGGAAAAAGGACAGGGAATCCTGTCTGTTATTAAGACAAGACCAATTATGAACTATGTTGGTATTTGGTTTATGTTTTATATCAATATTACATGTGGCCTTGCGCTTATTTCACAAGAGAAGATGATTGTAAAATGTATTGGTCTAGCAGGCGTAGTGGGTATCGTTTCAACCGTTTCTGCTATTTTCAACGCAGCTGGACGTCTTGGTCTTTCTGCAGCAGCAGATAAGATGAAAGATAGAAATACAATGTACAAGATTATTTTTATCGGATCTATTATCATCACAGCACTTGTTATCGTGACAGGTGGTATTGAAAATGGTGCAGGTAATATGGGATTAATTATCTTAGTTCTTATCCTGATTATGGTGGTAAATGCAGGATATGGCGGAGGTTTCTCTAACGTTCCAACATTGCTTTCAGACCAATATGGTATGGGAAGCATTAGTGCACTTCATGGAATTACTTTATCAGCATGGGCGTTTGCAGGACTCACAGGAAATCAGATGGCAAACTGGATTGTAAACCATTTTGGCACAACAACAGAGATTGAACATGTATTAGAAAATGGTACAGT
>JAZQBW010000076.1:0-3330 GCA_045545895.1 Faecalimonas sp. | reverse complement strand
CTCGGACTTAGCACGTACTTCCCCCGAAGCGAGCTTTAATAGGTATGTGTAGAATTCTTCTGTCAATTCTTCCATGGAACTTCCATCTAGCAGTGCTCCTGCATTAAAATCAATCCACGTTTTCTTTTTCTCGTAAAGTGCTGTGTTGCTTGATACCTTCACAGTCGGAACTGGACAACCAAACGGCGTACCTCGTCCCGTAGTAAAAAGTACCACATGAGCTCCAGATGCCATCAGTGCATTGGAAGCCACCAGGTCATTCCCCGGTGCATTGAGGAGTGAAAGACCGTGAACCTTCACTGGCTCAGCATATCTTAACACGTCTTCTACAGGACTACTGCCTCCCTTTTGGACACAGCCAAGGGACTTATCCTCTAAGGTAGTGATACCACCTTCCTTATTTCCTGGAGATGGATTTTCGTCCACCTTTTCCCCGTAACGCATAAAATATTGTTTGAAATCATTAATGAGATGCACTGTCTTTTCAAATAGTTCCTCATTGCGACAACGATTCATCAGAAGTGTCTCTGCTCCAAACATTTCCGGAACTTCTGTAAGAATAGAACTTCCTCCCTGTGAAATCAGTTTGTCAGAGATACGTCCCAAAAGAGGGTTAGCTGTGATACCGGAAAATCCGTCAGAGCCGCCGCATTTTAACCCAATAATTAATTCTGATGCCGGGCAGGATTCTCTCCGGAAGCCATCTGCATATGCACAGAGCTCCTGCATGAATTCCACGCCTTTTGCAATCTCATCTGTCTCATCCTGACAGTTTAAAAATTTCACCCGATTGCTGTCGTATTCCCCAAGGAATTTCTTCAGTTCTCCGATGTTGCCATTCTCACATCCAAGGCCAACCACCAGAACTGCACCGGCATTTGGATGAGAAATAAGACCACATAAATATCTCAGGGTCATCTCCCAGTCAGCTCCAAGCTGCGAGCAGCCGTATGGGTGATTATAGGAATAAATGCCATCCATGTGCTCAGTCAGAAGCTGTTGCGACTGGGCTTCGATTTCCCTTACGATAGAATTGACGCAGCCCACCGTTGGTACAATCCACACTTCATTTCGGATTCCTATCCTGCCGTCTTTTCTGCGATAGCCCATAAAACTCTGGCTCTCACTTGGCGTTACCTCCTGAAAATTAGGCTCATAGGTATATTCCAATAGGTCTCCTAAGTTAGACTTAACATTATGGGAATGCACATGACTACCAACGATAATGGGCTCTTTCGCGTACCCGATTGGAAATCCGTATTTGATAATATTTTCATTTAATGCGATTGGTTTTACAGCAATCTTGTGTCCTGCCGGAATATCTGAGAGGGCGGTAATACACTTTGGTTTTGTCGCCTCTGTGGTCACTCTCTCATCACAGCACCCAGATTGCGATGACTCTTCTTCCAGTTCAAACACTTCGCCAGCTTTTATTGGTTCAATTGCAACCACCACGTTGTCATTTGGATGTATCTTAATTACTTTCATACTGTAACCTCTATATTTTATCTTCTATATACATTAAGCTTCTAACACATGATGGAGTGCAGTCGCAGCATCTTCTCTCAGCATGGTGAGCCACTCTGTCACTGCCGCCTCAAGTCCATTATATGCAGTCAAGTCTTCACCCCAGAAGTTCTGATTGCTAAGTGCTGCTTTTACAAATTCAGCGCATTCTTTGCCACTGTTTTCTGCAAAGAATTTAAGTACAGCAGCATCGTCATGGATGACATACTCTGTGCCATCAGCTCGTTTTGCATAAAGTCCGTCTTCTCTCAAATCCTCTGAAGAATAGAATGCAAATAATGCGGCAAGTGAAAATGTAATAAGTCTCGGCAGTTCCCCCTTTTGATTGTAGTGGTCTTTGAAGGATGGCAGCACTCTTGCTTTCCATTTGGAAACAGAATTCAAGGAAATGGAAAGTAATGCGTGGTCTATAAATGGGTTTTCAAAACGTTCAAACACAGAATCCGCAAATGCTTTTACTTCTTCGATTGGAAGTGGAACCTGTGGCACGATTTCATCCATAACAACGCTGCGGATAAATTTGCCCATTACCTCATCGTACATACAATCACGTACAATATCTAATCCATAAAGATATCCGGCAAGAACAGATGCTGTGTGAGCTCCGTTTAATACACGTACTTTTCTTTCCCGGTATGGCTTTTGATTGTGGGTAAATACTACCGGAAGTCCTGCTTTATCCAAAGGAAGTTCCCTGCTGATATCCTTGTCACTTTCAATGACCCAGAGTCCAAACGGTTCCCCTACGTCAACAAGATTGTCCTCATATCCCAGTTCTTCACAGATAGCTGCTACTTCCCCTCGTGGATAGCCTGTTACGATACGGTCAACTAAGGTGCTGCAGAAAATACATGCCTCTTGAATCCAGTTTTTAAATCCGTCCGGCAAGCTCCAAATATCACAAAGTGACAACACACACTCTTTCAATTTTCCACCATTGTTTTCAATCAATTCCACCGGAAGCATGATTAAGCCCTTGTCCATTGCTCCATTAAATGTTTCAAAGCGATGATACAAGAATTTTGTCAATTTACCAGGATATGTATCCGGAAGACCTTCAAAATGATCCTTCTCATCCAACACAATTCCTGCTTCTGTGGTGTTGGAAACGATAAAACGCAAATCTTCTCCCTCTGCGTAACTCATATATGCATCATAATCCTCTTTGCAATCAAGAACTGCGGAAACAGAAGTAATAACGCGACTGTCATTTACCGTTTTTCCGTTTTCTTTTCCACGAAGTACAACGGTATAAAGATTGTCTTGCTTGTGGAACATTTCCGTGCTTCCGAAAGAAATCGGTTTTACAATTGCAATGTTCCCGTTAAATTCTCCTTTTTCATTTGCAATATCCAGCATGTAGTCTACAAATGCTCGGAGAAAGTTTCCTTCCCCATACTGAAGCACTTTCACCGGGCGCTCTGTTCTTTGAATGATTTCATTATTTAATGTTTTCATATAATTTTCCCTCTCGTTCTATTTCCTACTATTAATTTGCTACATGTCTAAATAGTAACATAATATTTTTCAAGTTTATATTATTATATTGACCTTTTTTCTATATATTTGTAAAATATTGATATGAAAGGAGCGACTTGTCATGCCATTTTTTGAAGAAACCCAGGATCACTTCGTCAGCACGGTTGCAGGATATCCTGCCATGCCCGCTATGCACTACCATTCTTCCTATGAGTTGTATTATCTTGAGGCTGGAAGCCGGGAATATTTTGTGGAAGATAAATTTTTTTCTGTCTCTGCCGGAGACTTTATCCTAATTCCGCCTTCTCAATTTCACAGAACAGG
>JAZQBW010000075.1:0-21602 GCA_045545895.1 Faecalimonas sp. | reverse complement strand
TCGCACCGTTCGTTCTGTGGGTGGCCGTCATGTCCTTTTACCCATATGAAGGTTACTTTATGAGGTTCTTTTGCCTTAAGTAGGCGTTGCCACAAGTCTACATTTTTCACAGGTTCATTCTTGCCACGTTTCCACCCTTTCAGAATCCAGCTATCAATCCAATGCTGATTAAAAGCGTCGATTAGATATTTGGAATCGGAATAGAGTTCTACCTCACATGGTCTATTTAATGCTTCTAAGCCAACAATAGCCGCCATCAATTCCATGCGATTATTTGTAGTTTTCTTATAACCACAGGAATACTCTCTTGTATGAAGTTCTCCTTTTGTATCCACATATTCTAGAACAGTTCCGTATCCTCCCGGTCCATCTGGATTCCCACGGGCTGCCCCATCTGTAAAGATCTTTACATGCATTGTTACATTCTCCTATTTCTAATCCATTTACTTCATATCTTCTAGCAATTCAAGCACATGTTCCTCTTTGGTTGCCCAGCTTGTACAAAAACGTACCACACTGCTGGTTTGGTCATATGCCATTTGATATTCGTAGCCGTATTTTTCTTTTATCTCATCCAATTTATGATTTGGTACAATCACAAACTGCTGATTGGTCACACTGTCCACATAGAAATTGTATCCTAGTTCCTTTAATCCATTCTTTAAAAGCATGGCCATTCCAATCGCATGTGCCGATATTTCAAAATAGAGACCATCTTTGAATAGTTCTAAAAACTGAACCCCCAAAAGCCTTCCCTTTGCAAGCATTCCACCCTTTTGCTTCACAATATATCTAAAATCTTCTTGAAGTCCTTTGTTTGTAATCACAACTGCCTCTCCAAACATGGCACCTACCTTTGTACCACCAATATAGAATACGTCACAAAGTCGCGCCA
This sequence comes from Faecalimonas sp., assembly GCA_045545895.1. Classification (GTDB taxonomy): domain Bacteria; phylum Bacillota; class Clostridia; order Lachnospirales; family Lachnospiraceae; genus Faecalimonas. Next base: position 20,707 of record JAZQBW010000075.1, on the reverse strand, counting down.
AGTCTTCCGTGGTCACATCATTTCCCTCTGACATGAGTCCGTATCCCAATCTTGCACCATCTAAGAATAAGTAAAAGTTGCACTCGTCACATGCCTTGCGAATCTCCTCTAATTCGGCCTTGGAATACAAGGTGCCAAGCTCCGTCGGATTAGAAATATATACCATCTTTGGCTGTGTTATATGTTCATGAGAACCATCTTCCCAGTGAAGTTCGAACTGCCTACGAATCTGATCTGCATTTATCTTGCCGTCTTTTCCTTCAATGGTCATCACCTTATGTCCAGTTGCTTCAATTGCACCTGTTTCATGGGCATTGATATGTCCTTCTCTCACACTTAGTACTGCTTGATGTGGACGCAAAATAGAAGAAATCACCGTCATATTGGTCTGTGTTCCTCCAACCAGAAAATGTACCTCAGCTTTTGGACAGTTACAAACCTGTTTTATAACCTCTTTTGCCTTCTGACAATATTCATCTTGACCATATCCCACGGTCTGCACCATATTGGTATTTACAAGGGCCTCCATAACGCGAGGATGGGCGCCCTCATGATAATCACAATTAAATCGTATCATATTCTCTCCTCAGACTATCTTATACTTCAAACTCAAACAATTTATTCAGCCACTGAATGCTCCATTCCACCCATCTGGCATTGTATGCACACGGAGTGTTGACTTCCTTGTTACATACAGACATTCCATGAGGTCCTTCCGGTAACACATGTAATTCAAATGGAACTTTTGCTGCAGATAAAGCCATTGCCATTTTTAAGCTATTTTCCACCGGCACTACCCCATCATCAGCCGTATGCCATAAAAATGTAGGCGGTGTCTGTGCATCTACATGATTGTTCAGGCCAAAACATTGATAGTCTTCTGTTCCCACTTCAGCTCCACTCACATTCTGAATGGAACCTGCATGTGCAAATTCGTCTGCAGTGATAACCGGATATGATAACACCATTGCATCCGGACGAATGTGGTCCGCTCGGCCAAAGGCTTTTAAGAAAGGTTCCTCATTGAAAAGAGTTCCAAGAGAACATGCAAGATGTCCCCCTGCCGAAAAACCGCTTACTGCAATCTTATCTTTTGCCACGCCCCATTCTTCTGCATATTTACGGACATGCGCAATAGTTGATGCCAATTGACGCAGTGGATAAAAATCTTTTGCCATCTCTCCCACTGAGTACCATAAGATAAAAGTATTGTATCCTGCTGCAAAATATGGTTTTGCCACTGGTTCCGCCTCACGTTGAGATGTCATACCATATCCGCCTCCCGGGCAAATAATCATCGCTGGACGTTTATATGCATATGCTTCCATTTCCAAAAACTCTTCACTTCCGTGAAGGCATGCTGTCACTTTGCAATCTTGTATTCCTTCTGGTATAAACTCAAAATATTTCATATGTACTTTTCTCCCTTTTTAATTCTTTATCTGTAAACATCTTACCATGATTTCCAAAAAAGTAAAGAGCCGTGACTACAAATCACAGCTCTATTTTAAATATCTATTAAATAATAATACACACCATTCCACCGTTGCTGTCGTTTACAATTTTCTGCATAGTGTCCTGAAGTTTTATCTGGCTCTCATCATTAATCGTCATAATTTTATTACGCATACCATCTGTCACAAGGTCTTCTATGGACTTTCCAAATATATTTGTTGTCCATACCCCTCCTTCTTCCTCGCTATTCTCCTTGATATAGCGCACCAAATCATTTGCCTGCTCCTCACTTCCCACAATCGGTGCAATCTCTGTCTCAATATTGGCACGAATCATATGAATAGACGGAGCCTCCGAGCGAATGCGTACTCCATATTTATTTCCTTGCTTAATGATTGTCGGTTCATCCATCTGTATTTCCTCACGTTTCGGGTGAACCACACCATAGCCTTTCATTTTTACAGACTCCATAGCATCCTTGACTTCATCGTATTCCTGTTTCATAACCGCCATTTCCTTCATGGTACGAACCAGTTCATACTCGCCGGCGATATCCATTCCTGTCATATCGCTAAGCATTTCATAATAGTAACGTTCCGGAACCTGTATTCTAATTTTGACGCATCCGGTATCCATTTCGATCTGCTCTAATTTTATATCTTCAATATAGTCACTTTCTCTCTTTTCAATGCCATTCACCGCATCTTTGATTTCCGACATGTTTTTTAGAATTTCTTTCATATGGCAAATCAAATCTGCTTTGATTTTGTGTTCTGTCGGCAGCATTTCCACCCATTTTGGTATGTAAAATTGGACTTCTGAAATTGGGAATTCAAACAATACTTTTTCCATAATGCGGTGAATATCTTCCTCACGAAGTTGCTCACAGTTTACTGTCATGGTGGTTACTTGATATTTTTCTCTCAATTCCTCTGCCACCCGTTTCGCCTCATCGCCATAAGGCTTTTTGGAATTAACAAGAACAATAAACGGTTTTCCTATAGCCTGTAACTCTTTGATTGTTTTTTCTTCTGCCGCCATATAACCATCCCGCTTCAGCTCACATATAGAGCCATCTGTTGTAACCACAATCCCAATGGTTGCATGGTCATGGATTACTTTCTGGGTACCAATACTGGCCGCTTTTGTAAATGGAATCTCGTATTCATACCATGGAGTTTTTACCTTTCTTTCCTCTTCGTTCTCCATGTGGCCACTGGCTCCATCTACCATATAGCCCACACAGTCAATCAAGCGTACCTTCACGTTAACATCATCCAAAAGCACTATTTCCGCTGCATCTTGAGGAACAAACTTGGGTTCTGTGGTCATGATTGTCCTTCCGGATGCAGACTGTGGAAGTTCATCTCTGGTTCGCTCCCGGCTATGGTCATTTTCCATCTTCGGAAGCACCAACAAGTCCATAAACCGCTTAATAAATGTGGATTTCCCAGTGCGAACAGGACCTACAATTCCTAGATAGATTTCTCCATTTGTTCGTGCCTGTATGTCTCTATAAATATCAAATACTTCCATTGCGCAACCTCCTGCTATTTCTTGTATAATGTATGAGGTTTGATTTCAATATATGACACAAAAAGGAGGGATGCGCTCCCTCCTTTGATATTGACATAATTTAGTTGTCCCAAGTAAGTGAAGAAAGCTCTGCTCTTCCCTCTCTTAACATCAGTTCTTTCACTGCTTCTGCAGCACTCTTATCTTCAAATAGCACCTGATTGACCTGCTCAATAATTGGCATAGACACGCCGTATTTCTCTGCAAGTTTGATTGCCGCCTTTGCAGAATATACGCCTTCTACCACCATCTGCACTTCATCCATGGCTTCCTGCATGGTTTTTCCTTGTCCCATTAATACACCGGCTCTACGATTACGGCTATGAACACTGGCACAAGTCACAATCAGGTCTCCAATCCCTGTAAGCCCCGAAAAGCTTTCTGCTTTACCGCCCATCTTTACTCCAAGTCTAGTAATTTCCGCAATACCTCTGGTAATCAACGCAGCTTTTGTGTTGTCCCCGTATCCTAGTCCATCTGCAATTCCGGCTGCAAGTGCAATGACATTCTTGAGAGATCCACCAAGTTCAATGCCCAAAATATCCGGGCTGATATACACACGGAACACCTCATTCATAAATGCTTCTTGAAGGTATTCGGCAGTTTTTTCGGTTGTGGCTCCTACTACACAGGTTGTTGGAAGGCCCCTCCCAACCTCTTCTGCATGGCTTGGCCCAGACAATACAGCAACATCCGCCTCCGGAAGTTCTTCCTCGATCTGTTCCGACAAGGTCATAAGGGTCGTCTCCTCGATTCCCTTTGCAACATTCACAATAATCTGACCCGGTTTGATATAAGGCTTCATGCTTCTTGCTGTAGCTCTTGTAAACACAGAAGGCACAGCCAGAACTAAAAAGCCTTTGTCCTTCATTCCTTCTTCTAAATCATTTGTAAACTGTATCTCTTCCGGAAGACTAACGCCTGGAAGTTTGCTCTTATGTTCTCTTTCTGTTTGAAGCATTTCTACTTCTTTTTTATCAATAGACCATACCGTCACATCATGTCCATTGTTATATAACAGCAATGACAAAGCCGTTCCCCAACTTCCAGCTCCTAAGATTCCTACTTTTGCCATAATTATCCTCCTACTTCTTCTTTCCTATCTTTCTAACATCAGTTTTATTTTCCGTTCCATTCAGTAAACGTCCAATATTTGCACGGTGTCTCCAAAATGCTAACACTGCAAGAATCACTGCAACTCCATAGAATTCATACAACTCTGGAGTGGTCAAGTCAAAACCTCCACTCTGTCCGTAAAGAATCACTTGTATCACAAATAACACCATAATCACCAGGGATCCCAATGACACATACTGAGTCACTAATACAATACCGATAAACACCACTGCAACTATCAGAAACATGATTGGATGAATGGATAATATTAATCCTGCTGTAGCTGCAATTCCCTTACCACCTTTAAAATTCAGATAGAACGGGAAATTGTGTCCTAAAACTGCGCCTAGTCCGCCGTAGATTGCCAAAAGCTCTACATTTGCTCTTTGGGCAAACAACAAACGAATGAGAAGCACTGCCGCTATACACTTTAGACAATCTCCAATAAACGTAATGACACCGGCCTTCCATCCAAGTGTACGAAGAGCGTTGGTAGTTCCCGCATTCCCGCTGCCATGCTTACGAATGTCTACTTTGTTGATCACACCATAAATATATCCTGTCTGTATAAGACCAAAGACATATCCAATCAAGACACTAATTATTCTTTCCATTCCTATTGCTCCTTTTCCTTTCGCTCACGAATAAAGAATTTTAATGATGTACCTCTAAAACCAAAGGCTTCCCGAATCTTATTCTCCAGATATCTAGTATAGGAAAAATGCATTAGTTCCTTATCATTGACAAAGATTACAAAGGTTGGCGGTTTTACTGATACCTGTGTAATATAGTACAGTTTCAATCTCTTACCCTTATCTGATGGTGGTTGTTGCAGGGCAACAGCCTCTGTCATAATCTCGTTCAACACACCTGTGGCTACACGGAGTGTCTGATTTTCCATGACCACATCAATCATCTCATATAACTTTGACAAACGTTGTCCCGTCATTGCAGACACATACATAATCTCCGCATACGGCATATAAGATAAGGTATTGCGAATGTCCTTTTCAAATTCATACATGGTCTTATCATTCTTTTCAATGGCATCCCATTTATTCACAACAATGATAATCCCTTTTCCTCTCTCATGAGCAATTCCGGCAATCTTTGCATCCTGCTCTGTAACGCCTTCCGTGGCATCGATTACCATAAGCACCACGTCTGCTCTTTCCACAGCCGTTACCGTACGAATAATACTGTAACGTTCTAACTCTTCTTTAATCTTATTCTTTCTGCGAAGTCCAGCCGTGTCAATAAACACATACTCTTTTCCATTAAACTTGATAGCTGTATCGATGGCATCACGGGTTGTTCCTGCAATGTCAGACACAATCACACGATTCTTACCAAGCAATTTGTTGACAATGGAAGATTTACCAACGTTTGGTTTCCCAACAATTGCAATTCTTGGACGTTCATCCTCTTCCTCTTCTCCAGTTCTCTCAGGAAAATACTTGGTTACCTCATCGAGCATATCACCGATACCAAGTCTGGAAGATGCAGAAATCGGTATTGGATCCCCAATGCCAAGATTATAAAATTCATAGACGTCTGCCATGAACTTTTCAAAACTGTCCACTTTATTCACAACTAAAACAACCGGTTTTCCGGAACGTCTCAGCATATCAGCCACTTTCGAGTCTGCATCCACAAGACCCTGTCTCACATCCGTCAGAAAAATAATCACGTCCGCCGTATCAATGGCAATCTGTGCCTGTTCCCGCATCTGGGACAAAATAATATCTTTGCTATCCGGCTCAATTCCTCCTGTGTCAATCATTGTAAAATTATGATTCAGCCAGGTTACCTCTGCATAAATACGGTCACGGGTAACTCCCGGTGTATCTTTTACAATAGAAATCATCTCGCCTGCAAGTACGTTAAACAATGTGGATTTCCCAACATTTGGTCTTCCCACAATTGCTACAATTGGTTTACTCATAGTTCTCTCCTATCCATATTTTAAATCAAGTAACTATTCAGAGCCAACTTCAAAAACACGTTATGTTGGCTCTGAACAGTTACAAATTGCTTCTACAAAATCTCGTCCGCTTGATTTTACAACATCTATCTCTACTTGTAAAGATTCTTTCAGCTCCGTGAGGGTTACGTCATCCAGAAATACTTCTTCTCCATCCCGTAGCATATTACACGGTAATAATAAACGACTTCCCAAAGGCTGACCCTTTAACTGATGAATCAAATCCTGTCCAGTAATGAGTCCTGCCACCGTAATCTTTTCCCCAAAGAAATCATTTCTGATTCTATATAAATGAATTTTCACATTTGGAAACTTGAATGCCAGCTGCTCTGTCATCTCTTTCAGATAATCATAGGCTGCATAACCGGTTGCCATAGACAGCTCAATCTGTCTGTCATCCCCCTGCAAATCAGCGCAAGCCTCCGCAAATTCATTCTGCAGCAGACGGATCATCCCAACACCATTTTCCAACTGTAGGTATCCGTCATAGCGCTCCTCCTCCGGAAGTTCCATGCCAGCTTTAATATACCATTCGTCGCCTCCATGAATAAAATGCAGACCATACTCTTCATAGAATATTTTTTGCCATTTTTCAATGATTCCAATCACTTCTCTGGCATCTTCTTGCGTAAATGGTTCCAATGGATAAAGACCATCTCGGAACTTCGTCAGTCCAACCGGCACTACGGAAACGCTCTGAAGCAACGGAAGATACTTTGACAGTTCACGAATACTTCTTTCCAATTCCTCACCATCATTGATTCCCTTACAAAGAACAATCTGACCATTCATCTGAATGCCGCCTTCATGGAGCCTTTCCACTTTTTTCAGTGCTTCTCCTGCAAAACGATTGTGCAGCATCTTGCACCTAAGCTCCGGATTGGTTGTCTGGAAGGAAATATTAATCGGTTCCAAATGGTACTTCACAATCCGGTCAATGTCATGGTCACTCATATTGGTCAAGGTAATATAATTCCCCTGCAAAAATGAAAGCCTGGAATCATCATCCTTAAAATACAGGGTATCACGCATTCCTTTTGGCATCTGGTCAATAAAACAGAAAATACAATGATTCCTGCAAGAACGATACTCGTCCATCAACCCCTGCTCAAATAGGATTCCCAAATCTTCCTCGTAATCTTTCTCGATTTCCAATTCCCATTCTTCCCCATCCGGTTTTTGAATGAGCAATACAATCTCCTCATCATTTACTAGATAATGATAGTCGAATACATCTTCAATTTCGTTGTCATTTATACTCAAAAGCTTATCACCGGACTCGATTCCCATTTCCTCGGCAATACTGCCCGGCTCCACTGCTTTCACCATATGTTCATGCTTCATAGATTATTTCCTCAAATTCTACATACTCATCTCATTATACTAAATTTTTACCCAAAAAGCAATTTCCTATAAAAAATGCGAATTCGATATGAATCCGCATTTTTTCTAAACACTATTTACTAAACTTTGCCCGATGCTTTTCCAAAAGTGCGTGAATTTTCTCAGATGGATCCAGCACCTTTCCGATTGGAGTATCGTGATTCAAAGAATCGATAATCAAAGCAAGGAATTTACTCATATCTGCACATGCAAAATATGGTTTGTCCTTTAACTCATCCGGAAGATAGGTTAAGTTGGTTGTGATGATACGATCGATAAATCCTTTTTCGTAGTATTCATCAAATTTTGCAAAACCTTCTGTGAATAAACCAAATGTAGTAAATACAAATACACGATTTGCTCCACGTTCTTTGATTTGTTTTGCAACATCCAGCATACTCTCTCCCGAAGAAATCATATCGTCAACGATAATGGCATTCTTACCTTTCAAATCATCTCCCAAGAATTCATGGGCCACAATCGGGTTCTTGCCATTGACAACCACTGAATAATCACGGCGTTTGTAGAACATACCCATATCCACGCCTAACACGTTTGATAAGTAAACTGCACGATGCATAGCACCCTCATCTGGGCTGATAATCATCAGATGGTCTTTATCTACATTCAACTCTGGTTCAGCACGCAGAAGCGCCTTCATAAATTGATAATTTGGTGAGAAGTTGTCAAATCCCTTCAATGGTATGGCATTCTGTACACGTGGGTCATGTGCATCGAATGTAAGGATATTGGTCACTCCCATCTCCATCAATTCTTCCAATGCCAATGCACAATCAAGAGATTCCCTCTTTGTGCGCTTATGCTGACGGCTTTCATATAAGAAAGGCATGATAACGTTGATTCTGCGCGCCTTTCCTGTCGCTGCTGAAATAATACGCTTCAAATCCTGATAATGGTCATCCGGTGACATATGATTGATATATCCATTCACCTTATAGGTCAAACTGTAATTACATACGTCCACCATTACAAAAAGGTCTGTACCTCGAATAGATTCACGAAGTACCCCTTTCGCCTCTCCTGAACCAAATCTAGGACAAGCATGATCTACTAAATAGTTATCGCAATGATAATTGGCAATGGATGCCAACTCAGGAATCTCCTCCATTGCATCTTTTCTAAAAGAAACGATATAGTCGTTTACTTTTTTTCCAAGTTCGCTGCAACTTTCCAATGCTGCAATCTTTAATGGCGCAGTTGGAAGTGTTTTTTCTAATTGTGTAATATTCGACATGATAGCCTCCAGAATGTAAAATTATTGTCGCTAACTTATTCTAACAAAAAATGGCAAATGCTTCAATAGACTATTTACAATTAAAATACTTTTGTCCATTTTCCATGGTAATTCCATGCACCGCCATCATCTCACTAAATGTAACAAGCTGATATCCCCGTGCTTTTAACTCAGGAATCACAATCCGCATGGCATCTAATGTAAACCCATAGATATCATGAAGCAGTACTACATCCCCATCTTGCACTGTATTCAGTATGTAATCTGCAATCGCTGTTGAATCTTTTAGCTGCCAGTCCAATGTATCCACGGACCAGAAGGCAAATGGATATGTCAAACTTGTCCTTACCGTTTCATTGACAGCCCCATAAGGCGGTCTCACAAGGGCTGCTCCATGTCCCAGAATCTGATTCAGCTCGCCATTGGTCCATTCTATCTCTGCCTGTAGATACTCTGGGGTTACCTCTGTAAGTTTGGTATGATAATAGCTATGATTCCCTATTTCAAATCCCATCTCATCCATTCGCTTTATTGCTTCCGGATATTTGATCACATTGCTGCCAAGCACAAAAAAGGAAGCCTTTGCATCATTTTCTGCCAAGAGGGTCAAGAGTTCATCTGTATATTTCCCAGGGCCATCGTCAAAAGTAAGTACAATCATCGGTGTATCTGGAGTTAAAACAACCTCTTTCGGCGGCTCTTCTTCCACCGGCTCTTCCTTCACAACCTCCTGGACTTCCGGTTCCTCTATGTATGTTGTCCAAAAGACAGAACTTTCTCTGTCTAACCATGCGCCATAGGCGCAAAAAAATAGTAGGGCAAATATTATTATAAGCCCTACTACTACTCTGTTTCTATCATCTAATTCTCTATGCATATCTATCACTTCGTACCCTTATAATAATCTCTCCGAAGTATATTATATGACATCTTTCGACATTATGCAATCACTCGAACTCTTAAAACTTCTTTAATTTTTTCCAAATCTTTTACGATATCGTCTGTGATTTCATTTTCCACATCAATCATGGTGTATGCGTACTCTTTTTTGCTCTTATTGGTCATGTCGGAAATATTGATTCCATCTTCTGCTAAAATCTTAGAAAATTGACCAATCATGTTCGGTACGTTTCTGTGAAGGATTGTAATTCTTGTATTATCTCCACGATATCCCATATCACAGTTCGGATAATTTACGGAATTACGAATATTTCCATTTTCTAAGAACTCAATCACTTCTTTTACTGCCATCTTTGCACAGTTATCTTCTGATTCTGCAGTGGATGCTCCAAGATGAGGAATGACAATGGCATTTTTCACACCTGTAATTCTCGGATTTGGAAAATCCGTTACGTATTTCTTTACTTTACCGGAAATCAGTGCATCTACCATATCTTCTTCATTTACAAGGACATCTCTTGCAAAGTTCAGTACAACCACATCTTTTTTCATCAGGCTGATTGCGTTTTTGTCAATCATTCCTTTCGTGGAATCCATAGCAGGAACATGAATGGTAAGGTAGTCACATTCACGGTATAATTCATCAATTGTCTTTGCATGATGAATGCTTCGTGAAAGTTTCCATGCTGCATCTACAGAAAGATATGGGTCATAACCATATACTTCCATTCCTAAGTGGGCTGCTGCATTTGCCACGAGAACACCGATTGCTCCAAGTCCGATAACCCCAAGTTTTTTGCCTTCCAACTCACAGCCTGCAAATGCTTTTTTTGCCTTTTCTGCCGCTTTTGCCACATCGCCGTCTTCCTCGTGTTCTTCTACCCAGTTGATTCCACCGATAATGTCACGAGATGCTAACAGCATACCTGCGATTACCAATTCTTTCACACCATTTGCATTGGCTCCCGGTGTGTTAAAGACTACAATCCCTTCTTCTGCACAGCGTTCCAACGGAATATTGTTGACTCCTGCACCAGCTCTTGCGATTACTTTTAAATTTTTATCAAATTCCATGTCATGCATGGCTGCACTTCTTACGAGAATCGCATCTGCATGTTCTGCACTTTCCACTGCAGCGTAATTTTCAGTAAATTGATTCAAGCCAATATCTGCAATTGGATTTAAACAATGATATCTATACATATTACAGATTCTCCTCTTCAAATTTTTTCATGAAAGCAACCAATGCTTCCACGCCTTCTTTTGGCATTGCGTTGTAGATACTTGCTCTCATACCTCCAACACTTCTGTGACCCTTTAAGTTTTCAAGGCCTGCCGCCTTAGCTTCTTTTACAAACTTGGCATCTAATTCATCGTTGCCTGTTACAAAAGGAACATTCATAAGAGAACGGTCCTTCTTTTCTACTGTCCCTTTGAACAATTTGCTCTGGTCTAAGAAATCATAAAGAATCTTTGCTTTTTCTTCATTCTTTTCTTTGATTACTTCTAATCCACCCATGTCTTTTAACCATTTGAATACTTTTCCACAAATGTAGATTCCGTATGCCGGTGGTGTGTTATATAAAGATTTTGCATCCGCATGTGTCTTATATTTTAACATGGTTGGAGTAAATTCCAACACCTCATCTGTAATCAAGTCTTCACGAATGATTACGATTACCACACCTGCTGGTCCGATATTCTTCTGAACACCGCCGTAGATAATGCCATACTTACTTACGTCTACTGGTTCTGACAAGAAACAAGAAGATACATCGGATACTAATACCTTTCCTTTTGTGTTTGGTAATTCTTTAAATTTGGTACCATAAATGGTATTATTTTCACATATGTACACATAGTCCGCATCTTCTGAAATCGGTAAGTCTGAGCAATCCGGAATATAGGAAAATGTCTTATCCTCGGAAGAAGCAATCTTGTTTGCCTTTCCATATTTTGCAGCTTCCTGATATGCCTTCTTTGCCCATTGTCCTGTCACGATATAATCTGCAACACCATTTTTCATAAGGTTCATTGGAATCATCGCAAACTGTTGTGAGGCACCGCCTTGTAAGAACAACACTTTGTAATTGTCCGGAATATTCATTAATTCGCGAAGGTCCGCCTCTGCTGCATTGATAATCTCCTCATATGCTTTGGAACGGTGGCTCATCTCCATAACCGACATTCCGGTACCCTTGTAATCAAGCATTTCTTCTGCTGCTGATTTTAATACGCACTCTGGCAGTACTGCCGGTCCTGCTGAAAAATTATAGACTCTGCTCATAGCCATTTCCTCCATTCAATTCGTTTTATTTTTTCTGTAAATCTTCTTCGCTAAATGCTTCGCTGATAGCTGCTCCCGGTGCAACCATTGGCCAAACTTTGTCATCACAATCAATCTGACAATCAATAACAACCGGTCTTCCCATGGTGAGGGCGTTTGCAAAGGCATCTTTAAATTCATCCTGTGAGGTTACACGGATACCAACTGCTCCCATAGCCTCTGCCAGTTTCACAAAATCCACTGCATCGTTTAATACGGTTGCAGAATAACGCTGTCCATAGAACAAGTTCTGCCATTGACGTACCATTCCAAGCACATGATTGTTAATCACAACCTGTATAATTGGAATATTATGTCTTACTGCCGTAGCAATTTCATTCATATTCATGCGAAAACAACCGTCTCCCGCAATGTTCACCACTGTCTTTTCAGGCATACCCGTCTTTGCTCCAAGAGAAGCCCCCAGGCCATATCCCATGGTTCCAAGACCACCTGATGTTAAAAATGTTCTTGGCTTCGTATATTTATAGAACTGCGCTGCCCACATCTGATGCTGTCCTACTTCTGTAGTAATAATTGCATCCCCATTGGTCTGTCTGTAGATCTCTTCTACCACAAATGGACCTGTCAGCACATCTGGATGGTAAGTAAGCGGGTATTTTTCTTTGTACTCGTTAATCTGAGCTTTCCACTCTTCGTGTTCCTGTTGTTCTAATCTTTCATTTAAAAGTTCTAACACTTCTTTGATATCGCCGTGAATACTTGCATCTGTTAAGATATTCTTATCAATCTCAGCCGGATCAATATCAATTTGAAGAATCTTCGCGTTGTTAGCAAACTTGCTTGCATTTCCGGTTACTCGGTCGCTGAATCTTGCACCTACAACTACTAACAAATCACATTTACTCACACCGAAATTGGATGTCTTTGTACCATGCATACCAAGCATACCTGTGTAAAGCTCATCGGTACCCGGGAATGCACCTTTTCCCATAAGAGAATCTGTAACTGGTGAATCAATCTTGTGCGCAAATTCTTTTAACACTTCACTGGCACCTGATAATACAGCCCCACCACCTACAAAAATAAATGGTTTTTTGGAAGCCTTTATCATGTCTACTGCCACATAAATTTCTGTCGGGTCCACATCCACCCTTGTAATATTCGCTGGATTCACTTCTATTTTTTCATAATCACACTTATTTGCTGTCACGTCCTTTGGAATATCGATGAGAACTGGACCTGGACGTCCTGTTCTTGCAATGGTAAATGCACTACGAATGGTATCTGCCAAGTTCTTCACATCTTTTACAATGTAATTGTGTTTTGTGATTGGCATGGTCACCCCTGCAATGTCAATTTCCTGGAAACTATCTTTTCCCAACAGGGAAACGCCTACGTTACAAGTAATTGCTACCACTGGTATGGAATCCATGTATGCCGTAGCAATTCCTGTTACCAGGTTGGTTGCTCCCGGTCCGCTGGTTGCAAAACACACGCCTACTTTTCCGGTTGCCCTCGCATAACCGTCAGCCGCATGTGATGCACCTTGTTCATGGGATGTAAGAATATGTGTAATCTCATTACTATGTTTATATAAAGCGTCATACACATTTAAAATCGCTCCGCCCGGATACCCAAATACAGTATCCACACCTTGCTCTTTTAAACATTCAATTACGATCTCTGCTCCTGTTAACTGCATGTAATTTTCTCCTTCTCTTATCTTGGGATTTCTAATACAGCTCCACGGTTTCCTGATGTTACCATAGATGCATATCTTGCCAAATACCCTGTTGTTACTTTTGGCTGTCTTGGAACCCATTTTGCCTTTCTCTCTGCCAATACCTCATCGGATACTGCAAGTTCAATTTTATTCTCCGGTATATTAATCTTAATGATATCTCCTTCTTCTACAAGAGCGATTGGTCCACCCACTGCAGCTTCCGGTGAAATATGACCAATGGAAGCTCCTCTGGATGCTCCGCTGAAACGACCATCTGTAATGAGTGCTACCGTAGAGCCAAGTCCCATACCTGCAATTGCAGATGTCGGATTTAACATCTCTCTCATACCCGGGCCACCTTTTGGTCCTTCATAACGGATAACTACAACGTCACCGGCTACAATCTTGCCGCCTTTAATTGCATCAATTGCATCTTCTTCACAATCAAATACTCTGGCTGGTCCTTCATGTACCATCATTTCCTCTACTACTGCAGAGCGTTTTACAACACCGCCAAATGGTGCCAAATTTCCGGTAAGAACTGCCAGACCTCCCGTTTCACTATATGGGTTTTCGATCGGTCTGATAACCTCAGGATCTCGATTTACACAGTTTGCAATATTCTCACCTACTGTTTTTCCTGTTACAGTCATGCAGTCCGTATATAATAAACCTTTTTTGTTTAATTCGTTCATGACTGCGTATACACCGCCGGCCTCATTCAGGTCTTCCATGTAAGTAGGACCTGCCGGTGCCAAATGGCAAAGGTTTGGTGTCTTTGCGCTGATTTCATTTGCATATGTAATATCAAAATCCATGCCGATTTCATGGGCAATCGCCGGAAGATGAAGCATACTGTTTGTAGAACATCCAAGTGCCATATCTACTGTGAGTGCATTGATGATTGCTTTTTCTGTCATAATGTCTCTTGGACGGATATTCTTTTCCCATAATTCCATAACTTTCATACCTGCATGTTTTGCAAGACGGATTCTTTCTGAATAGACTGCTGGGATAGTACCATTTCCCTGAAGTCCCATACCAAGAACTTCTGTCAGACAGTTCATGCTGTTTGCCGTGTACATACCGGAACAAGAACCACAGGTTGGACAAACTTTTTCTTCAAATTCGATTACATCCGCTTCTGTCATGGTACCTGCTGCATAGGAACCTACTGCTTCAAACATGCTGGAAAGACTTCTCTTACAGCCTTTAACTTTTCCTGCAAGCATCGGTCCTCCACTTACAAATACAGTTGGAACATTGATTCTTGCTGCAGCCATAAGTAAACCTGGTACATTCTTGTCACAGTTTGGAATCATAACAAGGGCATCAAACTGATGTGCCATCGCCATAGCTTCTGTGGAATCTGCAATCAAATCCCTTGTTACCAAAGAATATTTCATTCCAACATGACCCATTGCAATTCCATCACATACTGCGATTGCAGGGAACATAATCGGTGTTCCACCTGCCATAGCAACGCCCATTTTTACAGCATCACAAATCTTATCCAAATTCATGTGGCCTGGTACAATCTCATTATAAGAACAAACGATACCAACAAGCGGTCTCTGACGTTCTTCTTCCGTGTAACCTAATGCATTAAATAAGGAGCGATGAGGCGCTTGTGCCATCCCCTTTGTTACTGTATCACTTCTCATAGTTTTTCCTCCTATTAACCTTACTCTATCAGCTAAGTTCATTCTATTCCTAGCACCATAGAATAAACCACCCTTTTTTATCTATAAAGACTATAATATCGCATTTTCCATCACGTTTCAAGCCTTTAATTGGGGAAAGTGACAAAAAAAGAGCCTCGGTAAACGCTCTATGCGAACATTTCCCGAGGCGAACCTGCTTATTCAGCTTGTGCTTTTTCCACTTGTGTGATTGCTGCTTTTTGCATTGGA
The DNA here is from genome assembly GCA_045545895.1 of Faecalimonas sp. Lineage (GTDB taxonomy): Bacteria > Bacillota > Clostridia > Lachnospirales > Lachnospiraceae > Faecalimonas. Next base: position 5,113 of record JAZQBW010000075.1, on the reverse strand, counting down.
ATACGGCAGTTTTTATTGTTACCGAATTCAACGATTACATCATCTTCTGAGATATCAATGATAACTCCGTAGAAACCACTTGTTGTAAGAACTGTATCTCCTACTGCCATCTCTGATAACATTAATTGAAGTCTTTTTTGTTCTTTTTTCTGTGGACGCATAATAAAGAACCACAATACAGCAAAAAATACTCCATAAATTAAAAGCATTGAAACCATTTCCATATTAAATATCCTCCTAATTTCTTTCAAACACTATGAACATCATACACAATTACGATTGATACTTCAAGTATTTTTCTATTATTTTCCTGACATTTTTGCCAGTTTTGCTTCTTTATATTCTTTGTATCTGCCCTGCTCGATGGCTTCCCGGATCTCTTCCATCATCGTATTGTAGAAATACAGATTATGAAGCACGCATAATCTCATTCCCAGCATTTCTTTGGCTTTCAACAAATGTCTGATATATGCCCTGCTATAAGTGCGACAGGCCGGGCATTGGCATCCTTCTTCAATTGGACGTTCATCCAACTCATACTTTGCGTTAAACAAATTAATCTTTCCATGGTTTGTATAAACATGGCCGTGGCGACCATTTCTACTTGGATATACACAGTCAAAGAAGTCCACTCCTCTATCTACCGCCTCCAAAATATTGGCCGGGGTTCCGACTCCCATCAAATAAGTAGGCTTCTCCACCGGAAGATGTGGTACAACCGCATCCAGAATACGATACATATCTTCATGGGATTCTCCAACCGCAAGACCGCCTATTGCGTAGCCATCTAAATCCATCTTTGCAATCTCTTTTGCGTGTGCGATTCGGATATCTTCATAGATTCCACCTTGGTTAATTCCAAACAACATCTGGTTCTTATTAATGGTATCCGGAAGAGAATTGAGTCTGGCCATCTCTTCTTTACATCTTGCAAGCCATCTGGTAGTACGCGCTACAGAATTCTCCATATACTGTCTACTTGCCACACTGGACGGACATTCATCAAATGCCATAGCTATGGTTGATGCCAGGTTGGACTGAATCTGCATACTTTCCTCCGGCCCCATAAAGATTTTACGCCCATCGATATGAGAGTTGAAATAAACTCCCTCTTCTTTAATCTTACGTAGACCTGCGAGGGAAAACACCTGAAATCCTCCCGAATCAGTTAGGATTGGTTTATCCCATACCATAAATTTATGGAGTCCGCCTAATTTTTTCACAACTTCATCTCCAGGTCTCACATGAAGATGATAGGTGTTGGACAATTGTACTTGGGTCTTGATTCCCTGCAAATCCTCTGTGGACACAGCCCCTTTGATTGCAGCAATGGTGCCCACGTTCATAAATACGGGAGTCTGTATCACTCCGTGTACCGTATGAAATTCGCTACGCTTTGCCAATCCATCTTGTTTTAATAGTTTGTACATAGATATCCCCTTTAATAATGAATAATAACCGGGCAACCCACAGAAATCATACCATAAAACTGTGCAATTGCATCGTAAGGCATATTGATACAGCCATGAGAGCCATAACCCTCTTTATATCTGTTACCTCCAAAGGCTGCCTGCCAAGTTGCATCATGGAATCCTATACCACTCCATGTGACGCGAGCCCAGTATTTTACCGGTGTAATATATTCCGGTTTTCCCGTTGCAGGAACAATATTCCCTCTCAAAGTCTTTGGTGATAATTTTTCCAATATAGTAAAAATACCAGCCGGTGTATCTAAGCCCGGCGCACCTGTCACAACATCAGATTCAAACGCCACTGCTCCATCAGAAATATACCACATATGCTGTTCTGAGATATCCACTTCTATATAGGTTGCTCCCCATACAGTTTGTCCCTCCGGCGTAGCCTGTTGTGACAAAATCGGTTCTCTGGTAACTGTTTTACCTGCCTTAATCTCTTCTATTAATTGAGAGCATTCTGCTGCACTTCCAACCACTCTTCCTCGACGTGCGTTTGACAGATTTACCACTTTGCCTGTAGGTGTGGTCAAATCCGCAGACGTATTTGGCGTATTATATGTTGCGCCCAAAGTATCGGTAAAGGCACGCACCTGTGACTCATCCACAATGACATTCATGCTTTCATCCACAGATAACCATGGAACGATCTTATCTATATCTACATTAACAGTAACAGAATCCAAGCTATATGTAATATTTGCTGTCAAACACTTGTTCAACGCATCTTTTGCTACAATCACCTCTTGAGAATCCTTTGTATATGCTGGTAATACATAACACTGCTTCTCTTCTAAGTTTACTGTGGTGTCCATTGTAGCCACACTGGCCTGAATCACCGCATACAGATTTTCTGAATGAATCTGAGTTCCGTAAACTTCTTCTTGAATCTCATATGTTCCATCTGCATATATCGGCTTTGCTGCCACCGGTGCTACTTGATTTTCTTCTTTCAGACAATTCAATTGGCTGATTGCCTCATCTAATTTTGCAGAATCATATTCAAAATCCACCACTGCTTCAATATTATTCTCTTGATATAAGCCGGTGATCCAAGTATATGGATTTTGCTCTGCAAATGCTTCCTGAATCACATCGATTCCGTTGTATTTGATTCCAATGTCAACACCCTTAATCTGCTCAGTGGCTCCACCTGCCTCCTCCAGTGTAAGAACATATTCCTCCACCTGAGTCTGCATCATGGCTTCTACGTCTTTCACCGTTTTACCGGCACAAGCCACACCATTCACAGTAGTGTTCATCACAAAACGCTTGGAATAGTATTGTGCTACGCCAAAATAAGCTGCCAGTAACAAAAGCAGAATACTTCCTCCTATTATCATAACCTTTATCCAAAGTTTCATTCCGGATTTTTCAGTTACTTCTGTTTCTTCAGTCGCCTCTGTTTCCTCAGTCACTTCTGTTTCCTCAGCCGCCTCTGTTTCCTCAGCTACCTCTGTTTCCTCAGCTACCTCTGTTTCCTCAGTCGCCTCTGCTTCCTCAGTTACTTCTGTTTCTTCAGTCGCCTCTGCTTCCTCAGCTGCCTCTGTTTCCTCAGTCGCCTCTGCTTCCTCAGCTGCCTCTGTTTCCTCAGCTACTTCCTCTTCTACGACAGCCTGGTTTTCATCTGCCTTAATTTCTGCTGCAATCTCTTCAAATTCAGACATTACATCTTTCGTATTATCTTCTTTTTTCATCTATATTACCTCTTTGTTTTTCCTTAATCGCAATTTATTATAATACGAACTATTGGAAAAGTACAGTAAATAATGTAAAATGTAACAGTATTCTTCTTTTGAAACGAGGTTATTATGAAACGAATTTTTACTTACAATATTACCAAGGAATTTGACGGTGAAACAATCTTGTCTTACCTAAAAACCAAACAGTATTCCAGTCAGATTATTACTCACTTAAAACGTACAGAAAATGGAATTTTACTAAATGGAGTTTGGGGAAGAGTTAGAGATATCTTGCATGAAAAGGATGTTTTGACCATTACCTTAATAGAATCCGAATCATCTGAGAACATTGTGTCTACTCCTCTTCCACTGGATATTGTATATGAAGATGAAGATTTAATGATAATAAATAAAGCCAGTGATATGCCAATCCACCCATCTCAAGGGAATTATGACAATACACTGGCAAATGCAGTGGCTCACCTTTATGCACAAAGAGGTGAAAACTTTGTTTATCGGTGCATCAATCGTCTGGACAGAGACACCACTGGCTTATTAATTCTTGCAAAACATATGTACAGTGCTTCTCTGTTATCCAATATGGTGCAGAACAGAGAGATTCATCGAGAGTATTTGGCTATCGCCTCCGGTCTTGTCCCTGAAGCAGGTAGTATAAAAGCTCCAATCGGACGCGTAGATGGCTCTACTATCGAAAGACAGGTAGACGAGTTGGGTGGTGACTATGCTTGCACCCACTATACAAGATTGGCATATAAAAACGGATACTCTCTTGTATCTTTAAAACTTGACACCGGACGTACTCACCAAATCCGAGTGCATATGAAATACATTGGACATCCATTACCTGGAGATTTTTTATACAATCCGGATTATTCCATAATAAACCGTCAGGCACTTCATTCCTACCGGCTAGAGTTTCAACATCCTGTTACCGGAGAGAATTTGGAGTTTGTAGCAGAGTTACCTGAAGATATGTCGTCTTTCTATTTATAAATTTTCTTTCTCTGCTGCTTTGCTGCGATCCGTACATAGAGTTTCGTTGGAAGGAATCTACTAAGTACCACCAATGCTTTCATATGAAATGCAGGAACAATGGTGACCTTCTTTCGAAACATCTGTGTTACGGCATAGTTGGCGCATTCATATGCAGAGATTCCTTTCAGTGCAAATTCTACATTTGCCACCTTGTTAAACTCTGTATCCACCGGTCCCGGACATAAGCATCCTATATAAACATGGCTATGTTTACGGCGGAGTTCTTCTGCTACTCCTCGTGTAAAACTAGTTACGTAAGCCTTTGTGGCATAATAAGCAGACATATATGGTCCCGCCGGAAGTAATCCAGCCGATGAAGCAACGTTTAGAACATAGCCTTTCTCTTTTTCCACCATACGTTCTAATGCAAGCTTTGCAAGTAAATGCATAGCTTTCACATTTAAATCAATCATATCAAGCTCTGTCTGGGTCTCGATGTTCAATATTTCCCCACAATACCCAAATCCTGCATTGTTGATAAATACTTCAATCTCCTTGGAATCCAATTCTCGCATCACGCGCTTACATTCTTCCATATCGGATAGATCTGCTGTTATCACGATACAGTCCGTCTGCAAAGACTTAGCCAATTCTTCCAATCGTTCTCTTCTTCTTGCTACCAAAACCAGAGGATATCCCTCTTTTGCCAGTCTTCTTGCAAATTCTGTACCGATTCCGGAGCTTGCTCCGGTAATGACTGCATATCCCTTTTTCATCATTTTCTGCTCACTCCTATTTCCAACCTTTACTTTACCTTTTTTAAAACACTGAAGCCGTTACAATCGTCTTAAAATTGTTATAACAGATGCCTTCTCCCTCAAATCCACTGTATTTTACCAAATTCTTCTCTTCTAATTCATCAATCCTATCAATTTCGTTGTTGAGGTAAGACAAAAGACG
>JAZQBW010000074.1:0-33762 GCA_045545895.1 Faecalimonas sp. | reverse complement strand
TCAGGTGAAGGGTCAGATGAATTCTTCGGTGGCTACAATATGTACCGCAATGCGGAGCGTTATGGGGATAATCTGAAGACATTTTATGTTGGAAATACCAACATCATGAAAGAAGACGAGAAGAAGAGGATTCTCAAAAATTATGATGAAAACGTACTTCCAATCAATTTAGTAAAAGAAATGTATGAGGAAAATGAGGGCCTGGACCCACTTTCTAAGATGCAGGACATAGACATTCAGATTTGGCTGGAAGGAGATATTTATCTGAATGTGGACAAGATGAGTGAGGCAGCAGGTTTGGAGATTCGAATGCCGCTTACAGATAGAAGAATTTTTGATATTGCATCCAGAATTCCATCCAAATACAAACTCACAGAAGAACAGAACAAGGTGGCAATCCGTATGGCGGCTGCCAAGGTGCTCCCGGAAGAAATCGCATACCGAAAGAAATTGGGATTCATTGTTCCAATTCGTATCTGGATGGCAGATGAGAGATACAACCAAGATGTGCAGGCAAAATTCCACAGTGAGATGGCGGAAAAGTTCTTTAATGTAGAGGAAATCAACGCCATTTTTGATGAATATATTGGTGGAAATTCAGATAATTGGAGAAAGGTTTGGACCATTTATACATTTTTAGTTTGGTATGAGGAATACTTTGTGAAACGATAGAATAGGAGAAGCGTATGAAATTATTTCAACAATACCCGGAAGTGCAAAAATATACAGAGCCACATGAATTTGTCAAAGCCTTTGAAATAGGTGAAGGCGATTTTATCTTGGCTAGCAAAACTATTTACAATAAATATTTTGGCAGTATGAATCTGGAGGCAGAAGTACGTTTTAAAAACGATTATGGCAAGGGTGAACCGACGGATGCTATGGTAGATGCCCTACTTGCGGATTTTAGAAAAACAGACTGCAATCGTATTATCGCCATTGGTGGCGGTGCGGTGATTGATATGGCAAAAATTTTGTTGCTGGATGGGGAAGCAAAAGCTGCAGATTATTATCAGAGAAAAGTACCACTCAAAAAAGTTCGTTCGTTAATTGCAGTTCCGACTACCTGTGGTGCGGGTTCCGAGTCTTCCAATATTTCCATCGCAGAGATTTTGGAAATGGGTACCAAGTTTGGCTTGGCGGATAATACTATTTATCCGGATTATGCGGTGCTGATTCCAACGCTCCTTACGGAACTGCCATATGATTTCTTTGCAACCAGTGCAATTGATGCATTGATTCATGCCATTGAGTCTTATGTGTCGCCAAGAGCAAATCTTTATACTAGAATGTTCAGTGAAAAAGCCATGGAAATGACATTGAAAGGTTTTCAAGAGATTGCTCTTTATGGACCGGAGCATCGTTTTGAGCTGTTAGATGAATTTTTAACAGCCAGTGACCTGGCGGGAATCGCATTTGGAAATGCAGGAACCGGTGCAGTGCATGCCATGTCCTATCCACTTAGCGGGACTTACCATGTAACTCATGGGGAAGCCAACTATCAATTTTTGACAGAGGTGTTCAAGCATTATCAGTCAGGAAATCCGGATGGAGATATTCGGGTTTTGAATGCATTTTTGGCAAATGTCATGGGTTGCGAGGCAGATGACGTATATATCAAGATTGAAGAACTCCTTGGAAAGATTATCAGCAAAAAGCCGCTTCGTGAGTATGGGATGAAGGAAGACGAGATTGAAAGTTTTGCTATCAGTGTAGAAAAGACACAACAGAGGCTGATGAATCAGGCTTATGTGAGGTTTGGTGTAGAAGAAATGATGGACATTTATCGTGCCTTATATTAGAATAAGTAAATCATGATTAGAACTATTATAGAGGACGAAACATGGATTGGAGTATTCGCTTTATTGTAACAAGTATTATGTTGGGTGTGGGACTTGCTATGGACGCATTTTCTGTGTCTCTTGCAAATGGTCTGCACGAACCTTATATGAGAAAAAGAAAAATGTGTGCAGTAGCAGGCGTGTTTGCAATTTTCCAGGCAATGATGCCTATGTTTGGCTGGCTGTGTGTGCATACCATTGTAAATCTCTTTCAAGAGTTTTCTAAATTGATTCCTTGGATTGCGCTTGGGCTTCTTGGTTTCATCGGTGGTCATATGTTAATAGAAGGAATTAAGGGCGAAGAGGAAGAAGTGCCGAGAGTTGGATTTTGGGGGCTTATTATACAAGGAGTAGCCACATCAATTGATGCGCTATCCGTAGGCTTCACGATCTCAGAATATGGATTTTTTATGGCAGTGGCTTGCGTGGCTATTATTGCGGTTGTAACTTTTATCATCTGTATGTTTGGTCTTCGCATTGGAAAATGTTGTGGGACAAGGCTGGCAGGTAAGGCCACCATTCTTGGTGGAGTGATTTTAATTGCCATTGGGATTGAAATTTGGATTACAGGTGTGTTCTAGTGAAGCTTATTAAATAAAGTAAACGTTTCGTAGAGTCTGTTTTCAGTGCAAAACACTGGAAGGAGACTCTTTTTTTGTTATAATAAACGCAGGGAGATGAGTATATGGATACGAAAAAGATAGGACGGTTTATTACAGAACTTCGAAAAGAACAGCAGATGACCCAATCACAGTTGGCGGAGCAAATACATGTGACGGATAAAGCAATCAGCAAATGGGAGCGTGGGGCAGGACTTCCCGATATTACCATGTTGGAGCCACTGGCGGATGCACTGCATGTAAGTATTGTGGAACTCATAAAGGGAGAACGTGTTCCAAAGGAGCAAGTTCCGGAGGAAGATTTCCATTCTGCATTTAAAAATCTAATAGATATAGCACTGCAAGAAAAATATAGAAAACGTAGGCAATGGATAATAGGGATTGTAGGAAGTATTGTCTTGGTAGTTTGTTTTGTATTCTGTTTCATAGAGAAAGGATATTGGGATGTCTTGAATAGGGGAATACATGGGATGGATAGCAATTCGGATAATTTTTCTACAATTAGAGGCTTTCGGGATGGGAAGTGGTCGGTGGATATTGATTTATCAGAACCGGAATCCAATGTAGGCAAAGTGCTTTTTGAAGAAGATGGATATTCTATTGTAGTGGATGAAATTTATCAAGACAACGAACATTATTGCGTAGGTTTCCAAAGTTATGGAAAGTATACCATGAATGAAGGAGCAGTTTATAGCGCGTTGCATTGGAATACGGATGAGAAGGGCATTACTTCTACAGATTGGATATCCAAAGTATATATTTCCTGCGGAGAGTTGGAATGGGAATCTGCTTTGAGAGGTTACGGAGGACATCCGAAAGACGGGGCGAGGTTTGATGTCTATGTGTATCCAGCACCGGCGGCTGCGGAAATAGAGTTGTCGGATGAACTGCCAAAGAAGGTAACAGTTACGTTTGAACTGTTGGCGTATCAAGAGTGGTATAGATGAATAGAATTATTTTTGTAAATTATTAGGCGGAATCTTATGTGGATTCCGCCTATATCATTTGTGTATCTTACAGATTGAAATATTTATCAAATTCTGCCGGATGAGGAATTGCAGCCATTTCTCTGCATTCCGCCCTCTTTCTGGCAATAAAGTTTTTAATCAAGTGTTCTGGGAATACACCGCCTGCAGTGAGATAATCATGATCTGCTTCCAATGCATCCAAAGCACCATCCAAACTTGTAGGAAGGGAACTTAATTTTGCTTTCTCTTCCTCTGATAAAGAGTAAAGATTGAAATCGTATGGTCCCCAACCGTTTGCACGTGGGTCGATTTTATTCTTCACGCCGTCTAAACCAGCCATCAAGATTGCAGCGTATGCAAAGTATGGGTTACATGTAGCGTCTGGGTTACGGATTTCAAAACGACGCAACTCAGGTGTTTTTGCATATGCAGGAATACGGATCACTGCGCTACGGTTTGAAGTAGCATATCCAACTGTTACAGGTGCTTCAAATCCAGGAACTAATCTTTTGAATGAGTTAGTACTTGGGTTTGTGATTGCACAAAGGGATGAAATATGTTTGAGTAATCCGCCCATGAAATAGTGAGCAGTTTCGCTTAAGTGTGCGTAACCATTGTCATCTGAGAATACTGGTTGTCCGTCTTTCAAAAGCAACATATGTACATGCATTCCGTTTCCGGCTTCTTTGTATACTGGTTTTGGCATAAATGTTGCAACTTTTCCGTACTTGATTGCTGTGTTGTGAATGATGTATTTAATCATCATAGTTGCATCAGCCATCTTTGACATTTGTCCAAGCATTGGTTCAATTTCAAATTGTCCGGCTGCACCAACTTCCGGGTGATGATATTTTACAGCAATGCCGGCCTTTTCCATTTCCAAACACATTTCCGAACGACACTCATAGGAAACATCAAAAGGTTTTGCGATGTGATAGTTCTTTTGGTGAGGAACGATAACTCCCAGTCCGTCTGCGTCGCTGTTCCAATATGCCTGGTCTGCATCCACTGACATACCGATTGCACTTGGATGCACTGCCCAGTTCACATTGTCAAATAAATGGAATTCAAATTCCGGTAAGATAAGCATGGTATCCGCAACTCCGGTGTCCTTCATGTATTGTTCTGCAGCCAATACGATGTTTCTTGGATATTGGTCCAAAGGACGATTTTCCGGATAATCGATAATCATTGCATTTCCTGTTACGGAAAGTGTTGGAATCTCACAGAAAGGATCAACGATTGCGGTGTCCAAATCCGGGATAAATACCATGTCACTTTTTTCTACAACTGCGTATCCGTAGTTGGACGCGTCAAACCCGATACCATCTTTTAAAGTATCAGCGGTAAATTGACTTGCAGGAATTGTCACGTGGCGGTATTGGCCGTTAATGTCAACAATCTTAAAGTCAATCATTTTAATGTCCTGTTCTTTAATCAAGCTCATAAATTCTTCAGCAGTTCTTGCCATTTCTCATTACCTCCGAATAGTTATAATATATTAATAGAATAAACCATATTGGAAAGAAATGCAAAAAATACTTTTCATATTTGGAAAATAGATATATAGTAGTAGGGAAGTTTGCAGAAGATGATAGATATGGCGGTAAGCAGGATGAAGCTGCCGTAAGAAAATGAGGAATGAAAATGAGTAAAAATACAGAAAAAAAAGGCTTAAATATTAGTGTTAAATCATTTGTTACAGCGATTGTAGTTATATTCGCTTTGATGACACTTACATACGGGATGACATTTGTAATACCGGGAGGTGGAATTCCATTTTGGAAATGGATTTTATCGCCGGTCCTTGTCCTTGGTGGAGAGGATAATGTTTCCCTGATTGCGGTGCTGATTTTCCTATTGGTAATTGGCGGTGTATTTAATTGTCTGGATAAATGCGGACTTATGAAATACATGCTGGATAAGATTACTTATCGGTTTGGCAAGGAAAGGTATAAATTGTTGGCGCTTGTGGCGTTGTTCTTCATGGCAATGGGTTCGTTTATCGGGTCCTTTGAAGAATGTGTTCCATTGGTTCCGATTGTGGTTGCGCTTGCCATCCGTCTTGGCTGGGATGCGCTGGTCGGTATGGGAATGAGTTTGTTGGCCATTGGCTGTGGATTTGCAGCAGGGGTATGCAACCCATTTACCGTGGGTGTGGCACAGGAACTTGCAGGACTTCCAATGTTTTCAGGAATGTGGTTCCGTATGGTTGGTTTTGTGTTGGTGTATGCGCTTTTGGTTGGTTTCTTATTCCACTACGCAAAACGCATTGAAAAACCGCTGGATGTGAGCGTGGCTGAGAATCATTTTATTGCGAATCAGAAAATGGATCGAGGACTTATTTGCTTTGCAACCCTCATGGTTTGCGGAATTGTTGTTGTGCTTAGTTCCGTGTTTGTGACTGCGCTTCAAGATTACACCATGATTATTGTGGCGGTGACATTTTTGGCGGCAGGAATTTCTTCCAGTATGGTGTCAGGTATGGGCAAACGGCTGGGAGGTGTATTTTGGAACGGCCTTGTGAGCGTGCTTCCGGCAGTGCTTATGATCTTGATGGCCAATTCCATTAAATATACTTTGGTAGAAGGAAATATTTTAGATACCATTTTGCAGGCGGCAGTTACCACTGCAGGCACACTTCCAAGATGGGCAGTGATTTTGTTTATCTATCTAATTGTACTTGTTATGAACTTTTTCATCGCATCTGGTTCTGCGAAAGCATTTCTTTTAATGCCGCTTATCGTACCGGTTGCGGAAGTGTTTGGGATTTCTGCGCAGCTCTGTGTGGTTGCCTATGCCTTTGGAGATGGGTTTTCCAATGTGTTTTATCCGACCAATCCGGTGCTTCTTATCAGTCTTGGACTTGCAGATGTAGATTATGGAAAATGGGTGAAATGGAGTTTGCCATTCCAGGTGATGAATCTGGTGCTGACCAGCGGAATTTTGATGTTTGGACTTCTCATAGGATATTAAGCAAAACTACGGGGTATTTTATAAATACACCCGTAGTTTGTCACGTAAATCTTCTTCAATAGAAATCAGACGCTTGCAGATGTCAACCGCTTTTTTGTCTGCATTTCTGTATTGATTCATATATTTGTGAAGGGATTTGATACCCATATCACAACCCTTCGTAATCAAGTCTGCAATGGTATTGTCACTATTGTGCATGGTAATCTTCATATTTGTCATAAACCATGACATTCCCTTTGCCATAGGGTTTGGGTCTTTTTCTTCACCACCGTATTCAATGAGCAGAGAATGCAAATCATTTCCCAGCTTGGAATGATGGTCTTTGCTTTCGATAAGTAATTTCTTGAGTGTTTTATCTTTTACAATGTCGAGTACGTCGTCAATGGAAACAACTCCCATCTTGGTGCCGGCATCACATTCTTTTAGTAGGTTAATGGTATCTTCATTTATCATAACAGTCCTCCCTATATCTTGAATTTTATAACTAGTATGTGCAATTAAGTGGAAAATATTATGAAATTGCGTCATATATTTGTACTAGTAAATAATGTGCGGAGGCAGGAAAATGAAAAAGAAAGTAGATGTAAAATTATTGGCAAAATGTATTGCGATTCCATTGCTTGTGGGCGCAGTAGCTGCATTGATATCAGGAGGCGGCATGGAATTGTTCGAAAGTGTGAATCAGCCGCCACTATCGCCACCAGGGTGGCTGTTCCCGGTTGTGTGGACGATTTTGTATACACTTATGGGAATTAGTTCCTATTGGATTATGACTTCTGGGGCGAAAGAGGACCAAATTTACAAGGCGATGTCATTATACTGGTATCAGTTGGCGGTGAATTTCTTGTGGCCCACCTTTTTCTTTAATTTCCGTTGGTATTTGTTTTCATTCTTGTGGCTGGTGCTTTTGTGGGTGTTGGTGCTGGCGATGATTCTAAGATTTTGGAAGATTGACAAGAGAGCGGCGTGGATTAATATTCCTTATTTGGTGTGGCTCACGTTTGCTGGGTATTTGAATTTGGGTATTTGGTGGTTGAATTAGGGAAGACACCTTTGCTATACTATACTCAACAAATTTAAACAAACCCAGAAAGGAACTCTACATATGAAAAATAGAATCACAAGACGCGAATTAGAAATCACAGACCAATCACAAATCATCGAGATTTTAGATAAATGTAAAGTATTACATCTGGCTATGGTAGATGGCGACGAACCATACGTAATTGCCATGAATTATGGTTATACTATGGAAAATGGGAAATTAACCATTTACATGCACGGTGCAACCAAAGGACGCAAACTTGACATCCTAAGAGTCAACCCAAAAGTATGCTTTGAAATGGATTGCGACATTATTCCATTTGATGGTAAAGTGGCTTGCCAATACGGAACTGCGTATTCATCTGTTATTGGAACAGGTAAAGCAGAGATTGTGGAGGATGTGGAAGGCAAAAAAGAAGCCTTATCTATTTTAATGAAAACGCAGACGGGAAAAGATTTTGAGTTTACGGATAAATTGGTTTCCATCGTAAGCATCATCAAAGTAGAAGTTGCTGAGTATACAGCAAAATGTCGTCCATTGCCACCGATGCATGGCAAGGAGGCAGAGTAAACTCAGATTTTCAAAGCTATCAGGAGGAAAGAAAGATGAACCCAGTATACGAAAAATTGATGAAATGTTACGAAAGCGTCAAACAAAGAATCGACTTCAAACCGGAGATTGCCCTGGTACTCGGCTCAGGACTTGGAGACTACGGTGACAATATTGAAGTGGTTGCTACTCTGGATTATCACGATATTGACGGATTTCCGGTTTCGACAGTGCCGGGACACAAAGGACGCTTCATATTCGGTTATGTTAATGATGTACCGGTGGTTTGCATGCAGGGCCGCGTGCATTATTATGAAGGATATCCCATGTCAGATGTGGTTCTTCCAATACGCCTCATGAAAATGATGGGCGCGAAAGTGCTATTTCTGACAAATGCAGCGGGTGGTTTGAATTACGATTTTGCACCAGGGGATTTCATGATGATTACCGATCATATCATGAATTTTGTTCCTTCACCGCTCATTGGAGAAAATATAGATGAACTGGGAGTACGCTTCCCAGATATGAGCGACGTTTATAGGAAAGATTTGCAGGAAATTATTCGAAACACAGCAAGGAATCTGGACATCAAGCTTCAAGAAGGTGTTTATATCCAACTTACAGGGCCGAACTTTGAGACTCCACAGGAAGTGAAAATGTGCAGAATCCTTGGCGCAGATGCGGCAGGTATGAGCACGGCAGCAGAAGCCGTTGCAGCGAATCACATGGGCATGAAGGTTTGTGGTATCTCATGTATTTCCAACCTTGGATGTGGTATGATGGATCAGCCCCTCAGCCATGAAGAAGTGCAGGAGACGGCAGACCGTGTGGCAGGACAATTTAAGGAATTAGTCACAGAAGTAATTGTGAATATTTATAAGGGATTGTAGGACATGACGTCTTTCCAAAGACACTTGAAGAAATCTATGATAAAAAACGTTAGAGGGTTTGCCTATGAACATTCGTATATATAATGCAAGAATTCTCACAATGGAAGAAAATAGACCGATTTTCACTGGGGAACTCCATGTGAAGGGCAATAAGATTGCATATGTTGGACCAACTCTTGCTACATGCAGTAAGAAAGATGTTGAGGGTGGCGATAAAGATGATGAAAAGAGCAAGGAATATGGAAGCGCAAGCGTAGATGTGTGGGATAGAGAAATTGACGCACAGATGAATCTGATTATGCCGGGATTTAAAAATGCCCATACGCATTCGGGCATGACATTCTTGCGTTCCTATGCAGATGATATGCCTCTTGACGATTGGTTAAGCAAGCAGGTGTTTCCAAGGGAAGCAAAATTAACACCGGATGATATTTATCACCTTTCAAAATTGGCGATTTTGGAATATCTGACAAGTGGAATTACTGCAAACTTGGACATGTATCTGACACCGGATGCAATAGCAAAAGCATCTAGAGATTGTGGATTTAGAACTGTTATGACAGGTTCACTTAATAATCACACACATTCTGTGGAAGAAATGGAAAGATGGTTCCAAACTTACAACAATTCGGAAGACCTGGTCACCTTCCGGTTCGGTTTCCATGCAGAGTACACCAATGCTAGAGAGAATTTAGAAAAGCTATCAGAGCTCATTCACAAGTATCATGCGCCGGTAGACGCACATAATTCAGAGAGTCAGTCAGAAGTGGATGCTTGCATTACGCGCTATGGCAAAACTCCGACAGCATTTTTCGAAGAACTTGGACTTTTGGATTTTGGTGGTTCTCATTATCACTGTATTTACATGACCGATGAAGATTTGGAACTTCTCAAGAAATATAATATTTATGCGGTAACCAACCCGGCTTCCAATCTCAAGTTGGCAAGCGGTATTGCACGAATTGACGATATGTTAAAGGCAGGGATCCATATTGCAATCGGAACAGATGGACCGGCAAGTAACAATTGTCTTGATATGTTCCGAGAAATGTTTTTAGTGACAGGACTTGCAAAGGTGAGAGCATTTGATGCGGCAGCAGTAAATGCCAATGATGTTCTTCGTATGGCAACGGTTGAAGGCGCACATGCCATGGGACTTGAGAATGCAGACATTCTTGCAGAAGGGAAGTTTGCTGATCTGATTATGATTGATTTGAATCAGCCGAACATGCAGCCACTACACAATATCACAAAGAATATTGTATATAGTGGTAGCAAGCAGAATGTTAAGATGACCATGGTGAATGGTAAGGTACTATATGAAGAGGGCAAGTTTTTTGTGGGAGTACCGGCAGAAGAGATTTATGCAAAGGCAAATGAGATTGCAGAGCGTATTATAAATTATTAAATGCACATACTACCTAAAAAGGTAAGGAGTGTATAGATATGGAGAAGAACAAAATTAAAATCAGACCATACAATGACGATTACGATGATGACAACATTCCGGAAATTGATCTTCCGAGAACAACGGATGTAACACCGGATGAAGTTCCTCGTCGAGATGGTCCGGGTGGAGAATAAGATTTCATTTACTTTTTCCTTCAATCGTAGTATAATCTAAGCAGGTTTTCGAATTGGAGGTAAACTTATGGCGGTATGTTATAATAATTTGTGGAAATTACTAATTGACAAACGAATGAACAAGACGGAATTGGCTAATGCAATTGGTATTAGCAGTAGTACACTTGCAAAGCTTACAAAAGAAGAACATGTAGCGTTGCAGGTACTTGAAAGAATCTGCGCTGAATTGGACTGCAACATTTCCGATGTAGTAGAGTTCACAGATTTAGAAAAAGTAAAAGAAGAAATGCATAAGTAAGAAAAAAGATTGCGGAAAGGCAATCTTTTTTTTACGCTTGCTTGAAAAAAATGGAAAAAAGTGTTGACATTAAATTTCTAACATGTTAATCTTGGTAAAGGAGTTAGTTACAACTAATCGGTATTGTTGCGCCAAAATTGAGAATCGATTCCTTGGTAGTTAAAGACCAAGGATATATTAATGGTTGCGAGTTAGCCTAAACTAACTAAAAAAACGAGAGGAGACGCAAATGAAAACTCTGAAAGATATAAAAGTAAAAGAAACAGCAGTGGTTGTAAAGTTACATGGTGATGGTCCGGTGAGACGTCGTATCATGGATATGGGAATTACAAAGGGTGTAGAGATCTATGTCCGTAAAGTGGCACCGTTAGGAGACCCTATGGAACTGAATTTACGTGGTTACGAATTAACCTTGCGTAGAGCAGATGCGAGCATGATTGAAGTGGAATAGTTTTTGCATAGAAAGGAAAAGAATTATGAACATAAAAATTGCTTTGGCAGGAAATCCAAACAGTGGTAAGACAACATTGTTTAATTATCTTACTGGTTCGAATCAGTATGTCGGAAACTGGCCGGGAGTTACTGTTGAGAAAAAAGAAGGTATTTTAAAAACACATTCTGATGTAACCATTCAAGATTTACCAGGGATTTATTCATTGTCTCCATATTCTCCGGAAGAAGTGGTTACTCGTACATATTTGGTAAACGAACATCCGGATGCCATTTTAAATATTGTGGACGGAACTAATATTGAGCGTAATTTATACCTGACAACACAGCTTATCGAATTGGGATATCCAGTGGTTGTGGCTGTCAATATGATTGATTTGGTTCGTAAAAATGGTGATGCCATTGATTTGGAAAAATTAAGCAAGGCACTTGGATGTGTTTGCGTAGAAATCAGTGCGTTAAAAGGCGAAGGTGGAATGGAAGCTGCTGAAAAAGCAGTAGAACTAGCAAAAAATCATAAGCATGGGGAAATGCCTCACGTATTTAATGGGAGTGTAGAGCACGCCCTGGCACATATTGAAGAAACCATCGAAGGGAAGATGGACACAACCTATTTACGCTGGTATGCAATTAAGTTATTTGAACGGGATGAAGTGGTGCAAAAAGAATTGCAGCTAGATGAAAGGACACTGGCACATTTGGAACAGCATATTGTGGATTGTGAGAAGGAAATGGATGATGATGCAGAGTCCATTATTGCAGATCAACGCTACACCTATATTGGAAATGTAGTAAGTAAGGCAGTAAAAAAGAAAGCAGGAAAACATGCGTTAAGTCTTTCAGACAAGATAGATAGAGTAGTAACAAATCGTATCCTTGCATTACCGATTTTTGCAGGAGTGATGTTCCTTATGTATGCAATTGCAATGGGAAGTTTTCCGTTCTCAATCGGTACCATGGGAACCGATTGGGCAAACGATGTATTGTTTGGGGAATGGATTCCAAACCTGTTTGATGGAATCTTATCTGCCCTTGGTGTGAGTGGATGGCTCTACGGATTGGTTATGGATGGTATTGTTGCCGGAGTGGGTGCAGTTCTGGGATTTGTTCCACAGATCTTAGTGTTATCCTTGCTATTATCCATTTTGGAAGATGTGGGATATATGTCACGTGTTGCTTTTATCATGGACCGTGTTCTTAGAAAATTTGGTTTGTCAGGTAAATCTATTATTCCGATGCTTGTTGCTACAGGCTGTGGTGTACCTGGAATTTTAGCAAGTCGTACCATTGAACAGGAAAATGACCGTAAAATTACTGTCATGACAACCGGATTTATTCCGTGTGGTGCAAAGATGCCGATTATTGGTTTGTTTGCCGGTGCAGTATTTGGAAATTCACCGTTGGTTGCAACTTCTGCCTTTTTTATTGGTGTTGCAGCAGTTGTAGTTTCTGGTGTGATATTAAAGAAATTCAAAACATTTGCGGGAAAACCAGCACCATTTGTTATGGAGCTTCCTGCATATCACCTGCCTTCCCCACGAAACGTTTTACGTTCTACCTTAGATCGTGGCTGGGATTTTGTGAAGAGAGCAACTACAATTGTGTTACTTAGCTCCATTGTACTCTGGTTCTTACAAAGCTATGGTTTTGTAAACGGTGCATTTGTAGCAGTAGAAGACAGTAATGTGTCTTTATTAGCCGGAGTAGGAAAACTATTTGCATGGATATTCTATCCGTTAGGCTGGATGGGTGACATGGCTTGGAAGGCAACAGTTGCCACGATTACCGGTTTGATTGCAAAAGAAGAAGTGGTTATGACATTTGGTACACTGTATAATTTTGCAGGGGAACTGAGTGAGTCCGGGAATGAAATTTGGACCATGATTGCGGCGGACTTTGGACCGGTTCGTGCGTATAGTTTTATGATTTTCAACCTGCTTTGTGCCCCATGTTTTGCAGCAATAGGTGCAATTAAGAGAGAAATGCACAGTGTAAAATGGACTGTGGGAACAGTTGCTTACATGTGTGGATTTGCATATGCGATTTCTATGATTGTATATCAGTTTGCAGGTCTCTTTACAGGAGAAACTACTTTTGGTGTATTTACAGTTGTAGCAGCTATTTCATTTATTGTGCTTCTCTACCTGGTTTTCCGCAAAGGATATCAGGCTTCGAAGAAAGAAAAATAATTTTCAGGAGGTTTCCTATGGGAGATATGATTGTGATTGCAGTTTTGGGGGTCATTGTGGTATCGGTCATTCGTTCTATGTGGAAGAGTCATAAGAATGGCGGGGCATGCAGTGGATGCTCCGGAAACTGTGGGAAGTGTAATTGTCAAGGCAATAGACAATAAAATTAGCCAAATCTTAGTTGACAATATTATTAAATGGAAAATATAATAATATAGATACAAGGGAGTAGTTCACACTCATTGGGGTGTTATGCATAACGTCATCACGCTGAAAAGCCGGGATGCATACTGAGATAAGAACGAGACTTTATCGCACTAATTTATAATGCGATGGAGTCTCTTTTTTTGTACAAAAAGAAGACTTCTCGCCACATATCAAAATATATGGAGGGAAAGAATATGTTATTTGTGGAACTATTGTTACTGGCATTTGGTTTTGTGCTTTTGGTGAAGGGTGCCGATTGGTTTGTGGAAGGGTCTTCCGGGGTTGCAGACAAATTTGGAATTCCTCAATTGGTCATTGGCCTTACGATTGTAGCCATGGGAACCAGTGCACCGGAGGCGGCAGTTAGTATTATGGCAGCGATAAAGGGTAATGCGGAGATTACGGTAGGAAATATTGTGGGAAGTAATATTCTGAATATTTGGATTATTTTAGGAATTGCTTCTGTGATTACTTCTATTGCAGTTGCAAAAACTACCATTCGTTATGAGATACCGATTATGCTTGTTGCAACCTTAATTTTGTTGGTATGCGGATATACCGGTGGAACAATCAACTTGTTAGAAGGAATTTTGATGTGGGTTTGCTTTATCGGTTATCTGGGCTATATGTTTGTCATGTGCAAAAAAGGGGAGATGCAGGCAGAGGAAATAGAGGTAACTGATTCCCCGATTTGGAAACTGTTGGTGCAAGGTATCATTGGTCTTGTGCTTGTTGTATGGGGAAGTGATGTGACCGTAGATGCGGCTACCAGCCTTGCACAGATGTTTGGAATGAGTGAGCGCTTTATTGGCCTTACCATTGTTGCCCTTGGAACTTCCCTTCCGGAACTTTTCACATCAGTAATTGCGGCTCGTAAAGGAAAAGCAGATATTGCAATAGGTAATATTGTAGGAAGTAATATTTTTAATATTTTGTTCGTAGTAGGAACATCAGCACTCATTATCCCGGTGGTATTTGCATCAAACTTTGTAATTGACTGTGTTGTTGCAATTTTAGCAGGTGTGGTTCTATGGGCTTGCGTATTCCGTAAGCAAAGACTCACACGTCCAAGTGGAATTTTTATGTTAGTGTGTTATGTTATTTACTTTTTGTATCTGCTCTTTTAAAATGAATATAGAACATGAGTCATAAAACGAACTCCACTTTTCAGGAAAGAATAGGAATCTGAAAAGTGGAGTTTTTTGTTGTAAATCCTTTAGAAATTTCATATAATTATAAGATATACTGGCATGCAGAAAGGTATGAATCTATGAGTAGAGGAACAGAATATCTGGAACTGGTTGCAGGAAAATTGAATAGAAGAATTGCAGAGCTTAGCAATGTGATTGAAGAAGTGCAAAAAGACATCGAAGGTATGAATGATTATTATTGGGAAAATTATACCGAGATGGATCAGTATGGATATGAAGACTTTGATAACCGTAGAGCACTTTTAACACAGATTAGTGCAAATGAGCAAAACTTGGAAATGCTGCATCGCCTCCGAAAAATGATAGATGCTCCTTTTTTTGGAAGTGTAGAGTTTTTGTATGAGGGAGATGATGAGGCAGAGACCTTTTATATCGGAATCGGGAATTTTGCGGAGCAGACGGGAAGCGTACCGCTTATCTATGATTGGCGTGCGCCTGTCAGTGGCCTATTTTATGATTTTGATAAGGGGGAAGCCTTCTACGAAGCACCAGGTGGCATAATGGAGGGAGAGATTCTTTCCAAATGGCAGTATAAAATCCGCAGTGGGAAAATGCTCTACGAGTTTGAAAGCGATGTAAAAATCGATGATGATATATTGAAGCAGGAACTTGGTACCAATGGAGATGTGCAGTTAAAAACTATTGTCAGCACCATCCAGAAGGAACAGAATGCGATTATTCGCAATACGAAGGACCGTATACTTGTGATTCAAGGGGCGGCAGGTAGTGGAAAGACCTCTGTTGCATTACATCGGATAGCCTATTTGCTTTACCATGACAGGGAACGGATGAAATCCTCCAATATATTGATTCTCTCACCGAATAGTGTGTTCTCCGATTACATTTCACACATTTTGCCTGAATTGGGAGAGGAACATATTCGGGAGATGAGTTTCGATTTATTTGCTTACAGGGAGTTGAGAGAACTGGCGGCAGACTGTGAAGATAGGTATCATCACATAGAAAATCGCATTGGTAAAAGAGATGTGGTTGCAGAGGAACGTTGTGGCTGGAAACAATCGGCAGAGTATGTAGGTGCGGTGGAAAGTTTTTTGGTATTACTGGAAGACGACCTGATGAATTTTAAGGATTTCGAATACCGTGGCATGAGAAAAACGGCAAATGACTTGCTAGAATTATTTTATTTCAAATTTCCGGAACTTCCTCTTTTGTCTCGCATGGAATCGGTTATGGAATATGTGATTGATGAATATGAAACATTAAGTAATCGCAGTATTCCGGAGGAAGATGCTGTTTGGATTCGCGATAGATTTATGTCCATGTATGAAACTATGGATGTGTATGAAATCTATAACCGGATTCTAGAGGAAAATGGCTTTCCTACACTACCATCCGTTCCTAGGGAACAGAGAGTATTGGATTACGAAGATGTGTATCCGCTATTGTATTTGAAATATAGACTATGTTCAGTGAAAAAGCACAAAGATATTCGTCATTTGGTTATTGATGAAATGCAGGATTATTCTTACCTGCAGTATGTGATTTTACAGAATCTGTTTTCCTGCAGTATGACCATTCTAGGTGACCGTGCCCAGACAGTGGATGATGAACCTCATGATGTGCTGACATTTTTACCAAAGATTTTTGGAAAACAGGTGCGCAGGATTGAAATGAACAAAAGTTACCGAAACACTATGGAGATTGCAGAGTATGCAGCTCGTATTACGAATGTAACTGGCGTCAAATTTTTGGAACGTCATGGGAAACCTGTGGAAGAAAAGATGTTTGCATCTATGCGTGAAATGCTTCAAAGTGTTTTGGATAAAGTGAATCTAGGAACAGAGGGGCAGGAGAGAGAAGGGTACGAGACGGTAGCTGTCCTAACCATGACAGAGGCAGAAGCAAAAGAGGCTTATGTATATTTAAAACGAAAACGAGAAGATGTATCTTACATCCATCGAGACAGTTCTCTTTTTAAGAAGGGAATCACAGTAACCACTTACTATTTGGCGAAGGGACTGGAGTTTGACCAGGTATTTATACTTGGAGGAGATAAAAAGAATCCGTTTTATAATCAGTACAAGTATATTGCAGCCACCAGGGCGCTGCATGAATTGTATGTGTATGAGGGAAAATAAGAAATAATGTGGCGCGGATCCATGGATGTGTACAGTGACAATACCGTATCACAATCCTACTCCGCGCCATTCATTTATGACTTTACTTTGTTTTCTGGTTTACATATTTTGTTTTGAATTTAGAATACACGATTCTTTGCTCGTGATAGAGGCTATAATATCCGGAAAGCATGTAGCTTACCGATACGCCGATTAACAGGTATTTCATCATATCAAATCCAAACAATTCAAAGCCTATAATCATAGAGGCAATCGGTGAATTGGTTACACCACAGAACATGGATACCATGGCAACTGCGGCACATAAAGAAGGTGACAGTCCGAAAAGAGTTCCAAACAGACATCCAAAAGCCGCTCCGATTGTAAAGGAAGGAACGATTTCTCCGCCTTTAAAACCGGCCCCTAATGTAATTGCCGTAAATATCATTTTCCAAAAGAAGGCTTCCGGTGCGCTATGTCCGGCAATGGCTTCCTCTATAATGTTTGCACCTGAGCCACTATAAGCACTGGTTCCAAGAAGCGTTGTGAGACCGATAATCATAAGTCCGGAAACTGCAATGCGCAGGTAGGCATTCTTAAAGTATTTTGCAAATAAATGGTGCGAGGTATGTAATAACTGACAGAATGCAACGCTAAGGAGTGCACAAAGAACTCCCAGAATCAGAATCTTGCCCGCTGGAACGAATCCGAACTCTACCATTTTCACTGTGCCAAATGCTTCTGCATGTACTCCAAAGTGATTGGCAAATACTGAAGCCGATAGAGAAGCAAAGACGCACGGGACAAGTGCAGAGTATTGCATGATTCCCACGCTGTTCACCTCCATGGCAAAGATGACTGCTGCCATAGGTGTTCCAAAGATAGAAGAGAATGCTGCGCTCATACCGCACATAATGATTTCTCTCGTGTCGTTTTCGTCTAATTTAAACCAACGGCCAAGTTGGTTTCCAATGCTTCCGCCCAGTTGAAGAGCGGCCCCCTCACGTCCCGCAGAACCACCGAACATATGGGTGAGTAAGGTGGATATAAATATAAGCGGAGCCATTCGAAGTGGAATCTCTGTCTCGGCATGAATGGTAGAGATGACCAAGTTGGTTCCTTTATCATTTTCATAATTGCAAATCTTATAAAGAAAAACGATTGCAATTCCGGCAATCGGAAGTCCCAGAATGATGTACGGGTGGGAAGTACGTAGACCAGTTACGAACGCCAATCCCTTTACAAAAGCAACTCCGACAGCGCCGACAATTACTCCGGTTACGCAGGCGATAAATATCCAACGGACAAAGTCCAATATATCTGTTAGTATTGTTTTTGTGAAATTCTTCATATATAAAAACCCTCTCATTTTTTCTAAAGGGTAGAATACCACTTTTTTTTAGAGAGGGAAAGAGAAATTATTAAAATCGAATTTGTGTTACATCAATATCCAGATTCCAAAGGAATTTGTCTAGATCCTTGTAAGATAAAAATACGGTTGCCGTATTGTCGCAAGGATGAATTCCAAGGCTCTTGCATTTTGATAAGCTGCGGTCGATGAAGAATTCTACGGCATGCTCTTCGTCATTCATCAGACCAAACGGAGTTACACTTCCTTGTTTCAATTTCAAATATTTTTCCAAACGTTCTTCGGATGCAAAACTAAGACCGCTTACACCAAGCTGACGAGCCAAGGATTTTAAATCTACTTTTGAATTCTCGTCTGCAGTTACAAGGAAATGACGTTTTCCTTTTGAGTCGCGCAGGAAAAGATTTTTACAAAGTGTTCCTTTTGCAGGAAGCCCGAGACGATCCATGTCCTCCATGGTGTGAACCGGTTCATGTTCTACCACTTCATATTTGATATTCATTTTGTTTAAAGCGTCGTAAACGCGCTGTTTTTGGTTGTCCATTATCATGTCCTCCGATTTCTATATTACTTACCATTATAAAAAATGTGGGAGAGATTGTAAAGAATGAAAAGCAGATAGCCATTGAAAAAAAGAGAAAATACAAGTAAAATGATGGGTAATAAGTTGAATTTAAACATAGAGGGAAAAAGATGGACAAAAAACAGAAAATAATAATAACAAGTATAATCGTGGTCGTTTTGATTTTAGCAACTATTGGTGTTGCGCTGATGTCAAATGAGAAAAAAGAGGACAAGTCCTCCAATAAAGATAAAATTCCGGTGTCGGAAGAAGTAGAGAAAGTGGAAGAAAAAGAGCAAGAGCCTGTGGAGGAAGTTGTTGAAACGGAAGAACAAGAAGAGATAGGCCATGTGAACGAGGAAATTTTAATTGACCCATCTCAAGTTGTGGAAGAGCCAGCCCAGACACAAGCACCAAGTGCTCCAAAGGTGGAAGCAATTCCGGGGCAACGTCGTGATCCAAATAGTACAGTCGTGGTTATTGACCCAGGGCATCAGCTTCGTGGGGACAGCACAAAAGAACCAAATGGACCTGGTTCCGCTACCATGAAGGCACGTGTTACCGGTGGTACAAGTGGAGTGTCAACGGGGGTGACAGAATATGTGCTAAATCTGGATATTAGTATGAAGTTGAAAACAGAATTGGAAAACCGAGGATACACGGTATACATGACAAGGTCCACCCATGATGTGAATATCAGCAACATGGAACGTGCCCAATATGCAACCAGTGTAGGTGCAGATATTGCAGTGCGTATCCATGCAAATGGTGCAGGAAGTGCTTCTGTAAACGGTGCCGAGACCTTGGTGCCATCATCTGGTAACCCTTATGTAAGTCATCTTGCATCAGCAAGTTATAGTCTTGGAAAAAATATTATTGATTCCTATTGCGCTGCAACAGGATTTGGAAATCGTGGTGTGAAATCCAATGACACCATGACAGGAATCAACTGGAGCGAAGTTCCAGTGACCATTATTGAACTTGGATTTATGAGTAATCCTGCAGAAGACCAGGCAATGCAGGATGCAACCATGCAGAATAACATGGTGCAGGGGATTGCAAATGGAATTGACGCGTATTTTGGATTTTAAATTTCTCCATTTGCATGTTTCTTGATTGCCTGGAAACTCTCAGTACTAAGCACATGCTCTAACTTGCAGGCGTCTTCGGAAGCAATGTCTTCCGGAACGCCAAGGCGTGTCAGCCACATGGTAAGAAGCTGGTGACGTTCACGAATCATCTCTGCGATTTCTCGCCCGGATTTAGTCAGCTGAAGGAAACCCTCTTCGGAAACTGTGATGTGTCCTTTCTCGCGGAGATTTTTCATAGCCACGCTGACGCTGGATTTTTTATACCCCAGTTCATTTGCAATGTCTACGGAGCGGACAGCAGGTGACTGCTGGCTCAATTCTAATATGGTTTCTAAATAATTTTCTGCAGATTCATTTCTATGTAATGCCATTTCCATGCCTCCTTAAGTAAATCTCTATATAAAACTTTCGTAAATTACGCATATTTTCCTACAGTATAACATGAATTTGTGATAAAATACAACCAGCGGTGAGGAATTCTATGCAATGGAGTACTATAATTAAGGAGAATTCAGATACGCATTTAAGAAGGAGAAGTAAATCATGTCAAATTGCGAAACATGTATGAATTATGAATATGATGAAGAGTACGAATATTATGTCTGTACGAAGAATCTGGATGAAGATGAAATGTACCGTTTTATAAAGGGAGATTTTCGTGATTGTCCATATTATCAGTTTGGGGACGAGTACCAGATTGTAAGAAAGCAGATTTAACAAAGGATTAGGAGGGAGAAAATGAATCAATTTGAGGCATCAATTATTTTATGGATACAGGAAAATTTGAGAGGACCATTGGATGGACTTTGGGTGTTTATCACACATCTGGGGGATGATGGTTTACTTTGGATTGCTATGGGAATCACGTTGCTTTTCTTTAAGAAAACAAGGCCGATTGGGTTTACTGTATTACTTTCCTTGTTATTTGATTTTTTAATGATAAACGTGACTTTGAAGGGTGTATTTTCAAGA
Source organism: Faecalimonas sp. (assembly GCA_045545895.1). Classification (GTDB taxonomy): domain Bacteria; phylum Bacillota; class Clostridia; order Lachnospirales; family Lachnospiraceae; genus Faecalimonas. Next base: position 12,862 of record JAZQBW010000074.1, on the reverse strand, counting down.
CCAAGACCATTCGTTGTAAATGAAGCAATCGTGACACTCATTAGTAAGCCTTCCCCATTCAGATCCTTTCCGTCAGGGCATTCGGGTGGCTCCTTTGCAGCAATGTTTGCGCTGTATAAATGGGTACCAAAGAAAATAGGAATTCCGGCTCTTGTTTTAGCGGCTCTGGTTGCCTTATCAAGATTATATGTGGGAGTCCATTATCCGACAGATATTATTGGTGGCTGTATGATTGGATTTATGTGCAGTGTGTGGGCTCATTACGTGGTGAAAAACTTTATCCGAAGAAAAACGTTGGCTTCTTCGGGACAGAATATGTAGAAAGGGAATTCAAAATGTCTAAAACCAAGAAACAAAAATTAGCATTAGAAATTATAGAACGACTGCGTGCTGAGTATCCGGATGCAACCTGCTCACTGGACTTTGACGAAGCGTGGAAACTGCTTGTAAGCGTAAGATTGGCAGCCCAGTGTACAGATGAGCGTGTGAACATCATTGTGGAAAAGTTATACGAGAAATACCCAGATGTGAAGTCTTTGGCTGACGCAGATGTGGATAAAATAGAAGAAATTGTCCGTCCGTGTGGATTGGGAAGAAGTAAAGCTAAAGATATCAGCGCCTGCATGAAAGTATTGCGGGATAAGTATGATTGTCAGATTCCAAGAACTTTCGACGAACTTTTGGCACTTCCGGGAGTGGGAAGAAAAAGTGCCAATCTTATTATGGGAGATGTTTTTGGAGAGCCGGCTATTGTGACAGATACCCATTGTATCCGTTTGACCAATCGAATGGGACTTGTGGACGGTATTAAGGAGCCAAAAAAAGTAGAGATGGCCCTTTGGAAGATTATTCCACCGGAAGAAGGCAGTGATTTCTGTCATCGTCTGGTGTATCATGGAAGAGCTGTATGTACGGCCAGAACGAAGCCTTATTGTGACAAATGCTGCCTTAAAGATATTTGCCCAAAGGTGGGAGTCTAGAATGTGCATGGTAATATCTATTTGCTAGAGAAGGTGGTTTTCAAAGTACCATTTATACAGGTTTTCAGAATACCACGTATAAAAATATTGCAGAAATAGCGATACATGTAGTATGATAAGCATTATGAAAAAAGACATTTACAAGGAGATAACAATATGAGTAAAGAAGTATTAGCAGTAGTAGGTGGAGAAGAGATTACAGAGGAGCTTTTTAATACATTTTTACAAGGAGTTCCAAAGGAACAGCAAGCATATCTTTCAAATCCACAGTTTCGGGAACAATGCTTAGAACAATTGATTTCCTTATTCTTATTTGCAAAAAAGGGACAAGAAGAGAAATTAAATGAAACAGAAGAATTTAAAAATATCATCGTGAATGCAAAGAGAGATGTTTTGGCTCAGCTTGCAATGCGCGAAACTATGAAAGACGTTACTGTATCTGAAGAGGAAGTAAAGGAATATTATGATGCGAATCAGGCACAATATCAAAAAGGAACTACAGTAAGCGCAAAGCATATTTTGGTGGCTTCAGAGGAAAAATGTAATGAAATCTTAGCAGCCATTACAAGTGGAGAGAAAGCGTTTGAGGAAGCAGCACAGGAATTTTCCACATGCCCTTCTGGACAAAGAGGTGGAGATTTGGGCACATTTGGCAAAGGCCAGATGGTTCCGGAATTTGAGCAGGCAGCGTTTGCGGCAGAAATCGGACAGGTAGTAGGACCTGTGAAAACCCAATTTGGTTTTCACCTAATAAAAGTAGAGGCCAAGAATGAAGCCACAGTTGCTTCTTTCGAGGAAGTAAAGGAAAACATTAAAAGAACCTTAGTACAACAGAAACAGAATCAGGTATATAATGAAACCGTTGCAGAGTTGAAAGAAAAATATTTGGAGAAATAATACTCATAAAAATAATTGATTTCTGCAAAATCATTGATTATAATGTACTTTGTAATACAGATAGGTAACAAATGAAATAAATCTTATTTTACTAGGAGGAGATATCTATGGATTCAAACAAAAGACCGGAGACAATGGTACGTATTACCACACCGGAACTTGCCCAAGGCTTTATTGCAGAGCAGGTTGCAGCAGTACGTGAACAAGTTGGAGACAAAAAAGTATTATTAGCACTTTCAGGTGGTGTTGATAGCTCAGTGGTAGCAGCACTTTTAATCAAAGCAATTGGCAAACAGCTAGTTTGTGTACACGTAAATCATGGCTTAATGCGTAAAGATGAATCTGAAGGAGTTATCAAGATGTTCAAGGGCGAGTTGGATGCCAACTTGATCTATGTTGATGCAACCGATCATTTCTTAGATTTGCTGGCAGGTGTGTCAGATCCGGAACGCAAACGTAAAATTATCGGTAAAGAATTTATCACAGTTTTTGCTGAAGAAGCCAGAAAACTTGAAGATATTACATTCCTCGCTCAGGGAACTATCTATCCTGATATTTTGGAATCTATTAAAGCGGCAGAAGGTAAGAAAGCAGTTAAGTCTCATCACAATGTAGGCGGTCTGCCAGAAGATCTTCAGTTTGAACTTGTAGAACCACTGAAGTTTTTATATAAAGATGAAGTACGTGTAGTAGGTGAAGCCCTTGGTTTACCACACTCTATGGTTTACCGTCAACCATTCCCAGGCCCAGGACTTGGTGTTCGTTGTTTAGGCGCTATCACTCGTGACCGTTTGGCAGCTCTCCGTGAAGCAGATGCTATCTTACGAGAAGAATTCGACAAGAACGGTCTTGCTGAAAAAGTATGGCAGTACTTTATTGCAGTACCAGATATCAAGAGTGTAGGTGTGAAAGACGAAAGTCGTTACGAAGGTTGGCCGGCAATCATTCGTGCTGTCAATACAAAAGACGCTATGTCAGCTACCATTGAAGAGATTCCATATTCAATCCTTCATCACATCACTTACCGTATCACACATGAAGTTCCTGGTATCAACAGAGTACTTCTTGATTTGACACCGAAGCCAATCGGAACGATTGAGTGGGAATAAAGTTTCACTAAAATCGATCCCCGAAAACCCCAGTATTTATGCGGTTTTTCGGGGTTTTCTCATTTTTACGAGTACACAAAAGGTACACGACACTCTGATTTTTCAGGGCATTTTTATATCAATTTTTCCAACATAAACACCACCTCTTTTTGCTTATTTGGGTATAAATGCGAATATGTTTGCAGAGTTGTTTTGATGTCTTCATGACCTAATCGTTCGCTAATTAAAACCGGCGAACAACCAAGTTCTACCAACAGGCTGGCGTGGCTGTGTCGAAGATCGTGTACCCGAATTCTTTTTACTCCACTGACTTCTATACCTCGATTCATTTCTTGTGTTAACCACCCTTTGGTAACCGGAAATAATCTTTTTTGTTTGTTTTCGTTTGGCAGCGTGTTTATGTACTGCTGAAGGATCACACAAACTGCAAGCGGCAATACGATTTGACGATTACTTTTCGGTGTTTTTGGTGGTAGCAACAGATCCCTACCATTCAGTCGTGCATAGTTTTTAGTTATCTGTATGGTTTGTGTATCAAAGTTGAAATCTTCCGGTTCCAATGCCAATAACTCACCTGAGCGTATACCGGACCAAAACAACAAGTTAAAAATGGTATGAGATAGCATATTATCACTTACCGCTCTTTCAAAATCTGTAAATTCTTTTAGTGTCCAAAACCGCATCGTTCCCGCTTGCTTTTTACCTATCGCTCCGCATTGTTTGGCCGGATTCACTCGTAAACCATAAAAACGGCAGGCAAAATTCATAATTGCTGATAACTGATTGTGGATTGTTTTTAAATATGTTTCTTTGTAATTGCTCGGATGATTCAGTAATTCAGTTTGCCAATTACGCACGGTGACTGCGTTAATTTCATTAAGTTTCATCTGACCAAAATATGGTATGATATGTTCGTTAATGATATATTGTTTTCCGCTTAGCGTAGTTGGTCGTAATCTTGCCTTACAGTCTTTTATGTACACATCAACAAACAATGCAAATCGCATATCACAGGTCTTTGAGTGCCGTGCTATGAAATCCATTTCATATTCTTTCGCCTCCTTTTGTAGTCGAAATCCCATTTTCTTTTTTTGCTTCTTTTTCCCACTCCAATCCTCATAGACAAATTTGCAATACCACCTCCCGGTTTTTTTATCTTTATATGTTGGCATTGTACCACCTCCTGCTTATAATTGTGGCTTTTAGTAGGTTTAATGCAAGAGATATAAACAGATAAGAAATTGACTTTCCCGCTTAATTCGTTGAACAAATTAAGCAAGAAAGTCAACAATTAAATCTATAAAATAGGATGGAGAAATCCTTATGTTATGTCCCAATTTAAAAACATAGCAACCATCTTTGGCGGTTTAGTTGAAGAATAGCCCATTTTATGATATAATAAGCATTCACCAAGCAAAAGCAACCGTATGAAAGAGATTCTATGCGGTTTTTGTTAAAAAATACAATTTTATAGAAAGAATTCACAGCGGAAAGGGTGCTAATAAATGTATATAGACAGGTTATATTATCAAAATGTTGGTCCAATTAGTAAGTTGGATATCAGTTTTCGAAAGAATGACAAAGGTGTTCCGGTCCCACTCATAGTTGTAGGAAAAAATGGTGGTGGAAAATCCATTTTGTTATCAAACATTGTTGATGCGTTTTACGAATTAGCCGATAAAGTATATGAAAACGCTACTGAATCAACCGGTAATGGACATCAATATTACAAAGAAATAGCCCCAGCACAAATTAAATTGGGACAAAATCATATGCTGGCACATATTTATTTCCAACAAGCAGATAAAAAAATAGAGTATTTATTTAAGTCGGGAGAATTATCTTTTGATAAATATAAGGAAATCTGTGGAACACCTGTCAACGCTCAACTAAATTGGAAGCAAGAATTTAATTTTAAGAAAGTGATTGCAGAAGAGAAAGATGTACACACTGTCTTCGAGGAGGGTATTATTTGCTTTTTTGGGCCAAATAGGTACATGAAACCTTCGTGGATGGGAAACAAGTATTTTGCTACAAATGAAGTTGGGACGTACTCGCTACTTCCAAGATACAGTAGGGAACTGAATAATCCGATTACGGCCGTCAACATTCCAGAGTTGACATTGCAATGGTTGTTCGATGTAATTACGGATTCTCGTGCTGATTTAGAAAAAGAGGAAAATTCATACAAAATTGCATATCCATCAACTAATAATCTAGATTTGCTATCAATTTCTAGGACAAACGCAGAAAAGATTATGTCCGAAATTTTGGGAGAAAGCGTTATCTTTAGGATGGGAAATCGTTCTTCTGGAAAGCGTAGATTTTCTATTGTTAGGAAAAGTGATCAAAGTACATTAGCACCTTCTCTAGATGCCCTATCTACCGGACAATTAGCTCTCTTTAATTTGTTTGCAACAATTATTCGGTATGCTGATACTGATGATATAAATTTGAGCCATCGGCTTAAGGACATAAAGGGAATTGTGGTTATCGATGAAGCTGAGCTTCATCTGCATACGCAGCTTCAACGCGATGTCTTGCCAAAATTATTTGCACTATTTCCTAATGTTCAGTTTGTTATCACATCACACGCCCCTCTATTCTTGTTAGGAATGAAGGAGCAGTTTGGTGAGGACGGGTTTGATATTATTGAAATGCCGTCAGGCGACAAAATTTCCGTTGAACAGTTTACAGAATTTGAAAGTGCATATCACTCTTTCAAAAAAACTGAAAAATATCAAAAAGAAATTAAAGAAGCTATTGACGAAAAGAAAGATCGTCCGTTAATTATCACGGAAGGAGCCACAGACTGGAAACACTTGAAAGCTGCATATCAACGACTCCTCGATGATCCTAGATGTTCTGAGTGGCTGCCTACGTTAGATTTTGAGTTTTTAGAATATGAACCCAAAAACAGCACAACGCAAAACTGCTATAAACTAGAAATGAGCGGTTCACATTTGCAAACAATGTGCGAACAATATTCCTTAATGCAACAACCACGCAAAATGATCTTTATTGCGGATTCAGATGTAGAAAAAGTTCAAAAGGCGCTGAGCGGAAAAGATGTTGCCTACAAGTCCTGGGGAAATAGTGTATATTCAATAGTTCTGCCTTTGCCATCACACAGGCCTGATGTAAATATCTCAGAGATTTGCATTGAACACTATTACACAGATGAGCAAATAAAAATGGAGTTAGAAATAAACGGTGTAAAACGCCGATTGTTTATGGGCTGCGAATTTGATTCGGACGGAGTATCCCTTGACGCAACAATGTTTTGTAACGAAAGAAATAGCTGTGGTGAGGGAAAATTACGAATTATTGATGGGCATGAAAAAAGTCCGCGTGTTTATCGCATAGGCGACCCAAATAAGACTAACATAGCTTTATCAAAAATGAAATATGCAACATCTATTTTGGAATGCCAAGCTCCGTTTGATCAAGTGGATTTTTCAAATTTTATTTCTCTATTTGAAATAATACGCGAGATACTTCATGAATGAATACTTGATTTCCATCGTTGATTTGTTCACAACCTTCTGCTAAAATACACTAGTTCCAAGAGATTTACGGCCACTATATCTCCCTTTACACACCATTCTCACAGGCTGTTGAATGGTAGGATGTACAGCGTATCAATTTCCGTAAGGGGATAGCTAGCAGTAGCCAGATGTCAATTTATAAAGCGGATACCAATATAGATTAAAAATGATCTTGACATTTGGGCAGTTTACGTAAATCGAGAATAGTGAGATACCTGATACACTTGAGGTACACGGAAAGTACACAAAAAACTTTTTCAGAGCAAAAATCAGACTTTTTGGTGAGAAAACTATAGGAGATTTGGGATTTCTGATATCTGTGAGACCACTTAACACTAGTGAGATAAAACTCAAAACGGAGTGGGAATAACACTGATATAATTTATCCCTAACATAGAACGGCGGCAGAGAGATTTTTTTCTCTGCCGCTATTCTGCGTTATTCGGTAGAAAAAGTCACAATCTAGTGCTATAATTAAGTCCAGAAATCATTGCTTAAACTTGAAGGGAATCATCATGACGAAACAAAAGAATTACAAAAAAACACTAATCGCTTGTTATCTTGGTTTTGTTACACAAGCTATATCTGCTAATTTTGCGCCACTATTGTTTTTGACATTCAAAAGTACATATAGAATCACATTTGATAAGATTGCTATGATTCCGTTAGTATTCTATTTAACACAATTGCTTGTTGACCTGGCGGCTACCAAATTCGCTGATAAAATCGGATATCGCACCTGTGTTGTTGCATCGCAGGTGTTATCAGCTGTAGGTCTGGTCTTGATGGCAATTTTACCAGAGATATTTCCTGTACCGTTTATTGGTATTTTAATTTCGGTAGTGCTTTATGCAATAGGTAGCGGGCTTATCGAGGTTTTGGTAAGTCCCATCGTTGAGGCTTGTCCTTTTGAAAACAAGGACGGAGTGATGAGTCTTTTGCATTCCTTCTATTGTTGGGGTGCGATGGGTGTCATTTTGGGTTCTACGCTCTTTTTCTCTGTGGTGGGTGTAGAACACTGGAAAATACTTACTTTTATTTGGGCATTAGTGCCACTGTATAACACCTTCAACTTTATCGACTGTCCTATTGAACGATTGGTGGAAGAGGGCCAGAGTATGGGGATCAAAAAACTGCTGAAAACACCGATCTTCTGGCTAATGATATTACTTATGGTATGTTCGGGTGCATCAGAAGCAACGATGTCTCAATGGGCATCGGCATTTACTGAATCTGCTATCGGAGTATCCAAAACAATTGGTGATTTGGCAGGTCCGTGTTTGTTTGCAATGTTTATGGGCATATCACGTATGTTGTACGGAAAGTTTAGCGAAAAACTTGACTTGACTAAGGTTATGCTTGTGTGTGGAATTATGTGCACCGGTTGCTATTTGTTGGCTTCGCTGTCCACATTGCCAATTCTCGAACTTGCAGGTTGCTCACTTTGCGGTTTGGCTGTCGGCATTATGTGGCCAGGTTCTATCAGCATATCCTCGCAGAAATGTCCAAGAGGCGGAACTGCAATGTTTGCATTTTTGGCCTTAGCCGGAGATTTAGGTGCTATGGTAAGTCCTACTATGGTGGGAAGCTTTTCTGAAATGGCGGGTGGCAATCTTAAAATGGGTTTGCTTGTAGCAACAGTATTTCCTGTGGTTCTTGTATTGGGATTGTTAATTCTAAAGGAAAAGGTTGGTAAAGCATCAAATAGAAATTAATATATGCCGATTTATCGAGCTGACAAATTAACTACCCTGTGTATGATTGAGGAGGTAATCAACATGCAAAAAACAAAAATTATCTTAGCATCCGCATCGCCAAGAAGAAAAGAACTGATGACGATGGCGGGATACGAATTTGAAATTAGAGTAAGTCATAAAGAAGAGGTATATCACAGCGAGGCACCAGACGAGATTGTAAAAGAACTTTCCCTTTTAAAAGCGGAAGATATTGCAGAGACGGAAGAAAAGAAAAATGTAATCGTAATTGGTGCGGACACCGTGGTCACATTTGATGGTAAAATTCTTGGGAAACCATGCTCTAAGGAAGACGCATTTCAAATGATTAAAAGCTTCCAAGGTCAGAAACATCAGGTTTATACAGGAGTGGCTATTTTGAAATATGATTTACAGGGGAATAAAACCATAATCAATCAGGCAGTAAAAACAGATGTGTACGTGAATTCCATGACGGACGAGGAAATATGGAATTATATTGAGAACGATAATGTGCTGGATAAGGCAGGCGCATATGGAATCCAGAGCGGCTTCGCAATTCATATTGAAAAGATTGAAGGGGATTATTTTAATGTGGTTGGTCTCCCAATATCATTTATATATAAGGCAATGAAAGGAGAAAAATGATGAACATAAAAGAACAAGCAAAGAAATACTTTTCAGAAGGAAAATACAACTGCTGCCAGGCAGTCATCTGTGCATACTGTGATGAATACGGAATAGACGACGATATTATCTTTCGTATGACAGAGGGCTATGGTCTTGGTATGGGTGGACTCAAAGATACCTGCGGCGCTGTAACAGGTATGTTTATGGCCATTGGCTTACATAATAGTGCAGGTGATAAGGACAATCCAAGAGCAACAAAAATGCAGACTTATGAAGATATCCGCAATGCTGCAGCATGTTTCACAGAAGAGTGTGGTTCCATTTATTGTCGGGATTTGAAATCCGTTCAGGATGGAAAACAAATGGTGAGTTGTGACAAATGTGTAGAATTTGCAGCAGAATATGTGGAAAAATATGCTATCATGAAAACAAATAGTAAAAAGGTATGATTGACAATAGCAATGAGTCCGTGTATAATACATTTAACAATTAGGTTAAATGTTAAATGAAAGAGGTGATTTGATGGGGCTACACAATACGTTAAAGGCTCTTGCAGACCCTATTCGTCGTGAGATATTGAATCTACTTAAGAGTGGCAAGATGACTGCAGGAGAGATTACAGAACAATTTGATGTAACGGGGGCTTCCATTTCCAGACATTTGTCCGTGCTGAAAGAAGCGGATTTAATACGAGATACAAGGGAAGGAAAATACATTATCTATGAACTCAATGCCTCTGTTTTGGAGGAAATTATGCTTTGGATTACAGATTTGAAAGGGGAAAAAGTAAATGATTAGAGAGAATAAAAAGAAATTGATTTTAACATCCATTGTGATTCTGTTGCCGATACTTATTGGATTAATACTTTGGAACAAACTTCCGGACCAAGTGCCGACACATTGGAATTCAGCAGGTGAGGTAGATGGCTGGAGTAGTAAAGTGTTTGCAGTGTTTGGTTTGCCGATAGTATTATTTGCAGTACATTGGATGTGCATTCTAGTTACCAGCGTAGATCCGAAAAAACAGAACATTGAAGGAAAGGTTCTTTGGATTGTCTTTTGGATTTGCCCAATCATTTCTTTGTTGGTAGGCATGCTGAGCTATGGTGCAGCACTTGGAGTAGAGTTTAAGGTAGATAAGATTATGCTGGCAATTATGGGAATTATGTTTATTGTCATTGGAAATTATTTGCCGAAATGCAAACAAAGTTATACGGTGGGAATCAAACTCCCATGGACATTAAATGATGAGGAAAATTGGAACCGTACCCATAGGATGAGTGGGAAATTATGGGTGATAAGTGGAATTATTCTGCTACTTAGCATGTTGCTTCCGACAAGCGCTATGGCGATAGTGGTATTGGCGGTGGTAGGAGTATCGGTATTAGTTTCGACCGTGTATTCCTACCTGTTATTTAGAGAAAAAGAAAAGCGTGGTGAGTAGAATGAAAGCGATTGAGACCAAGCATTTGACAAAATATTATGGGAAATCTCGTGGAATTGTAGACTTGAATCTGATGGTCAATCAAGGAGAGTTTTTTGGATTTATTGGACCAAATGGGGCTGGAAAGAGTACCACAATCCGTACATTGCTGGGACTTATCAATTGTAGTGAAGGAAGTGCTACCATTCTGGGACTTGATATCAAAAAGGACAAAGAGAAAATCTTGGAAAGAATCGGATATTTGCCATCTGAGACAACATTTTATGCAGGTATGCGAGTGCGGGATGTATTAAAATTGTCTGCGAATTTGCGAGGAAAGGATTGTAGTGCAGAAGCGAAAAATCTCTGTGAAAGATTGCAGCTTGACACGGCAAAAAAAGTGGATGAGTTATCCTTTGGAAACAAGAAGAAGCTGGCTATCGTGTGTGCGCTTCAACATGAACCGGAACTTCTTATTTTGGATGAACCAACCAGCGGACTAGACCCGCTTATGCAGCGAGAGTTTTTCCAAATTCTGCAAGAGAGAAATGCTAAGGGAACAACCATTTTCCTGTCATCCCATATTCTTGCGGAGGTGCAGAGAAACTGTACAAAAGCCGGCATTATCCGTGAAGGAAAGTTGATTGCATGTGATAGTGTGGAGGCTCTTTCCAAGACCAATGCCAAGCGCATTCACGTGCAGGGCGGTGTTTCCATAGAAGAGTTAAAAGAGGTGCGAGATCTGCGCCAGACAGAAAATGGTATGACTTTCTTATATGGAGGCGATATGAATCAATTGCTTCAGGTACTTGCAAAGCAGCAGGTACAAGATTTATCCATATCGGAACCGGATTTGGAGGAAATCTTCATGCATTACTATGCGGACGGAGGTGAGGCGTAATGACAATCCTAAAACATGAATTAAGACAGAATCGTGCCGCACTTTTGATTTGGACGGTTGTAATCAGTTTTATGATAGGGGTATGTGTATTTATTTACCCGGAGATGAAGGGGGAAATGGAAAGTATCAGTGATGTTTTTGCTGATATGGGTAGTTTCTCGGCCGCGTTTGGAATGGACCAGATTAATTTTGGTACCTTGCTCGGTTATTATGCTATTGAATGTGGAAATGTACTTGGCCTTGGCGGTGCGTTTTTTGCAGCAATCTGCGGCTCCGGTATTCTTGCGAAAGAAGAGAAGGAACACACGGCGGAATTCTTGATGACCCACCCTGTCAGCAGAAGAAAAGTCATTACACAAAAGTTGATTTCCGTTATGCTGCAGATTGTAATATTAAATGTAATCGTATTTGCAGTGGTTGTAGCAGGGATGGCAGCCATCGGAGAGAATGTTCCTTGGGAGGAAATGTTTTTGCTTCATTTTGCGTACTTGTTGTTGCAAATAGAGTTGGCGGGCATTTGTTTTGGAGTATCTGCATTTTTAAGACGAGGGAGTGTGGGAATCGGTTTGGGCGTTGCAGTGACAATGTATTTTTTGAATCTGATTTCTAATATCACAGAAAGTGCAGAATTTTTGAAATATATCACACCTTTTGGCTATGCAAACGGAACGGAAATCGTGACAGAGGTTACGTTGGATGGAACGCTTATTGCTTTCGGAATGGTGTATGCCATCGTGGGAATCGTTGCAGCCTATTGGAAATATACGAAGAAAGATTTGACGTAATCAGTTTATAAGCCTATAAGAAAAAGGCATAGAGGAGTAGTTACAATGCACACCTCTTGCCTTTTTTATCTGTTCTCCAACAATTGTCAGAGAGCCTTTGTTGCCAAGTTCTTTTATTTTATTTCGCTTCCCATCTACCGGATGCTCCGCACGGAAGTACCAGTCCGTTACCTGATACAGGAAGCCCAATCTCCTGTGAATCTACAGTTCCATCAAACTCCTTGAGTTCCGTTGCTAGCATATAAGTCAGTACCGCCGGAGCAAGTCCTGTTGTATAAGAGTTAATTAAGAAAAACAAAGGCTTGTCCGATAAAATCTGTGTACACAGTTGGATTAACGGATGAATCATATCCTCAATCTTCCAAATCTCACCCTTTGGTCCACGGCCATACGAAGGTGGATCCATGATAATCGCATCATACTTATTACCACGGCGGATTTCCCGCTCTACAAACTTCACGCAGTCGTCCACCAGCCAACGAATTGGAGCATCTTGAAGTCCGGATGAAACTGCATTTTCTTTTGCCCAGCCAACCATACCTTTAGATGCGTCCACGTGGGTTACATTTGCTCCTGCTGCAGCAGCCGCAAGTGTGGCACCGCCTGTGTATGCAAATAGATTCAGAACTTTAATTGGACGTCCGGCATTTTTAATTTTCTCAGAAAACCAATCCCAGTTTGTTGCCTGCTCTGGGAAGAGCCCAGTATGTTTAAAACTAAATGGTTTCAAGTTAAAGGTCAAACTTTTATAATGAATCTGCCATTGCTGTGGCAGGTCGAAGAACTCCCATTCCCCGCCGCCTTTTTTACTGCGGTGGTAGTGACCATTCATATTTCTCCAACCTTTATGATTCTTTTTTGTATTCCATATAACCTG
>JAZQBW010000073.1:0-32913 GCA_045545895.1 Faecalimonas sp. | reverse complement strand
TTCCACCTTCACCGCCGCTTCATCGTACAACGGCGTAATCTTCAAGGACTCAATATACTCCTTTGCCACGCTCTCAAGCCATACAGTTTTCCAGATTCCACTCTGCGGCGTGTAGAACAAAGAGGACATTCCACCTTTTCGTACCAGTTTCTGCTTTCCACGTGCATGAGGTGCTTTCTCTGTCATATCTCTTACGCAAAGAGTCAGAACATTTTCCCCCTCCGTAAGAACATCTGTAATATCAAAGGAAAATGAGAGATATCCTCCTACATGGTCACCCAATAATTGTCCATTAAGATAAACGCTACACTCTTGGTCTACCGCTCCAAAGTGTAGCAACACCCTGTCCTTCTGAAAACCTTCCGGCAATCGGAATACCTTTCTATAATGAAGATAATCCTCTGGCATCACTATTTTCTGTACACCAGAAAGTGCAGTCTCCGGCGAAAATGGCACTATGATTTTCCCATCGTATTCTATCACTTCTTTTTGTTGATTAATGCAATAGTCCCATTCTCCATTCAAACTCCAAAAACTGTCTCTTACCATATTCGGTCTTGGATATTCCGGAAGTGGGTTTTTTATATCTACTTGATGTTTCCATCTGGTCCTTATTTCCATCATAAGCTTCTTTCTCCTAGTTTTTCTGCAAGTTCCATGGCTTTTTCAACCATTACATCAATGTTGTAGTATTGGTACTCTGCCAATCTTCCAAGCAAATAAAAATTAGAAATCTGCGATACTTCTTCTTTATATTTTGCATACAATGCATGATTCTCTTCATTTGCAATGGAATAGTATGGAATCTGACCTTCCTCGCCTGTGTATGCACCTGGATACTCTTTGGAAATGGTTGTGCCACTACACTTTTGACCTGTCAGATATTTATATTCTGTAATTCGGGTATAGTCCTGATCCACCGTATAATTTACCACAGCATGTCCCTGATAATCGTCCTGCTCATAGTATTCAAAATCAAAGTGCAAAGTACGGTATGGAAGTCTTCCATATTTACAATCGAAAAACTCATCAATCGGTCCTGTGAAAATCACAATCCCTCGAAACTCTTCGTCTTTGTAAAACACTTTGTCACCCTTGACAGAAAGCACTTCCTTCGCTTCCACGTTCAGTTCCACTGTAATATTTTCATGGTCCACCATCTTTTCAAACATCGGTGTGAATCCGTGAAGGGGTACTCCCTGATACTTGTCAACAAAGTAACCATTGTCATAGGAAATATTTACCGGAACACGAGCTGTTACCGCAGGGTCAATTTCTTCCGGTTTTTTGCCCCACTGCTTCATGGTATAGTAGACATAAATGTTGTCGTATACAAATTTTCCAATCATTTTCAAATCATCATCTTCATGGCTCATCAAATCCAGAATCGGCACTTTCGTTCCCATGCCATAAATGGAAACCAATTTTTCTTCTAGCGCATCACCTTTTTCTTCGCCATAAACCGCTTTCAATGTATGCAGATTAAATGGAACCGGAACGTACTTTCCATGTACGTTTGCCACCACTTCGTGATGAAAATGATACCAATCTGTAAAACGCGAAAGGTATTCAAATACCTTCTCCCTACCTGTATGGAAAATATGTGGACCATACACATGAATGAGCACACCATGCTCGTCCTTTTCATCATAGCAATTTCCTGCGATGTGATTCTTTTTCTCCAAAATTAACACCTTTTTATGTTGCTTTTCTGCAAGTTCTCTGGCCAAGGTGCAACCTGCTGCCCCTGCCCCTATTACAATTACATCAAACATTCTGATTCTCTCCTCATAAAATCCAATTCTTTACTCTGCAAATGATTCTTCATTATTCTGGGATTGTAAATTTTTCCTGCCCAAGTTTAATTTCCACATATCTTACATAGGTTTCAAATGCCGCCGGTATGGGATACTCGGCTTGTATCTCTTCCGGATGTATAAAAAGCATCTTCTCTGTACATGACTTCTCCAGCTCGTCCACACGGATTCGGTATCCGATCATCTGCCACTCCACATGACTGAAAATATGTTTTCCTTCTTCCAACTTGTGAATTCGAAGTGGGGATAGCCCAATCTGCTTACTGTACTGAATGGCCTCATCTTCCGTAAGATGTCCCTCTACATTTGGCAGCTCATAAAGTCCTGCAAGCAATCCTTTTGCCGGTCTCTTTTTAATCGCCACATGGTCACCATCTTGGAAAATGAATACGGTCTTTTTTTCAATGCGGCGTTCCTTGGCTTTGCTTTTTACCGGAAGTTCCAGCTCAATTTCCCTTTCATGTGCCTTACATAAATGCGCCAGCGGGCATTCACTGCACTTTGGCGCGCCGTTTGGCACGCAGACAATGGCTCCAAGTTCAATAAGTCCCTGATTGAAATCACTGGCCCCATCAGCCGGAATCAGTTCTTCCAGTTCCTCCTCCACTCGTTCTCTAACACTGGCTTTCATAATATCTTCATAACTTGCAGTCAGTCTGGAGATGACACGAAGCACATTGCCGTCAACTGCCGGTTTGGGAATACCAAATGCGAACGAAGAAATCGCCCCTGCTGTATAATTCCCAATACCTGTTAGACTTCGAATCGCCTCATATGTACTTGGAAATTCTCCATGATAATCTACCATCACCTGCTGGGCTGCCTTTTGCATGTTGCGGACCCGGTTATAATATCCCAGACCTTCCCACATCTTAAGAAGCAAATCTTCCTCAGCTTCTGCTAAATCTCGAATGGTTGGAAATGCATTCAAAAATCTTGCATAGTATGGCTTCACAGCTTCTACTCTAGTTTGCTGAAGCATAATCTCAGAAACCCACACTTTGTAAGCATTGATATCCTCGCGCCAAGGCAAGTCTCTTTTCTGTTTGCGATACCACTCTACAAGAGGTTTCGCCATCTCTTTCAAATTCTCATTTCGGAAAATTACCGGTACTTCCTGCCCAATCTCAATACTATCTTTTGTAACTTTGCAATCATATGCCAGAATATGCACTCCCTGCTCCTTGGCATTGCGAAGCGCCTCCCCAAATGCAGCATGCATTCTCATGTTGGGAGTAAAATACTTCACCCCCTTCATCTGAATCACGAAGAACACGTAGGCCTCATATCCATCTTTCACAGCCTCGCAAAGTTCATTGAGATGCTTTACCCCGCGCTCCGTCGGTGCATCGGGAAATTTCACTACGCCATCATGTTCCAGAGTTACACCTTTTACTTCTATAAATATCTTTCGATTTTCCTCTTCTATATACAAATCAAACCGGGATTGCTTGTAGGTAGTCTCGGGTTTTATGAGTGTAGCATCTGGAAATAAATTCCCCTTTCTTATCCACTCTTCTACCACTTTATTTGGAATCTGGGAATCCATATTTATCATGCGTTTTCCCTTTTTGACCCCAATCAAATCCCACTGAGTCTTACGCTCTGGATTATCTGCCTTCTGCACATACACCTCTGCTCCCGGTGTAAGTAATTCTGCACAGCGCCCTGTATTTTTCACATGTACTGTTTCTTTCTGCCCGGCAATCTCTATGTATGCAATAAATCGATTCGGGCGTTCTAAAAAAAAGCCAGTCTCAATTCTCTCATATTTCATGTTCACGCCCTCCTCTTCTTGCTAGTTTTATTGTTATCTCTCTTGTAACGCTTTTTATTATACTATAAAATCTCCACCTTCGCACTGGGAATTTTGGTAATCTCCCCAAACGCAAAATCGCCAGGCTTAAAAGCCTGACGATTCTTCATCATTTGAAATTATAATACTTTCGCTAAAAAGTCCTTTAGTCTTGGGTCTTGTGGATTTCCAAAGAATTCTTCTGGTGTGTTGCATTCTTTAATAATACCTTCATCAATAAAGATAACTCTGTCTGCAACTTCCTTGGCAAATCCCATCTCATGTGTTACCACTACCATAGTCATGCCATCTTTTGCAAGTTTCTTCATAATCTCAAGAACTTCTCCAACCATCTCTGGGTCCAACGCAGAAGTCGGCTCATCAAACAGCATTACTTCCGGTTCCATTGCAAGAGAACGTACAATAGCAATTCTCTGTTTCTGACCACCTGAAAGCTGCGACGGATAAGCATTTGCCTTCTCAGTGAGCCCTACCATTTCCAGAAGTTCCATTCCCTTCTTCTCTGCTTCCTCTTTGCTTTTCTTAAGGAGCTTAATTGGAGCCAATGTAATATTCTCTAAAATGGTCTTATGTGGGAACAAGTTAAAGTGTTGGAATACCATTCCCATTTTTTGTCGATGTTTGTCGATATCCGTATTCTTATCTGTAATATCTACACCTTCAAAGAAGATTTGACCGCTTGTTGGAATTTCTAGCAGGTTCAAAGAACGAAGGTACGTGGATTTCCCCGAACCGGATGGTCCTACGATTACAACGACCTCACCCTTGCGAATTTCATCGCTGATACCACACAGTACATGAAGGTCTTCGTTAAATGTTTTGTGCAAATCATTTACACGAATTAATACATCTCCATTAGTGATCACTGTTTCTCAGCCTCCTTTCAAGCGCATTTACCAACTTGGTAAAAATCATTACCATAATAAGATAAATGATTGCCACTGCAAGAAGAGGCATAAACGCATTGTATGTTCTGCTTCGAATAATATCTCCACCCTTTGTCAAATCCTGCAATGCAATATAACCGGATACGGATGTCTCTTTCAACAATACGATAAATTCGTTACCAAGCGCCGGAAGTACATTTTTAAACGCCTGTGGCATAATGATGTAAATCATGGTCTGTGCATAATTAAAGCCTAAACTGCGTCCCGCCTCAAACTGTCCTTTATCAATAGACATAATGCCGGAACGGAAAATTTCTGCAACATACGCCGCAGAGTTAATCCCAAAGGCTAAAACTGCCACCAACACTTTACTAATATCTACGCTTCCGAAAATAACAAAATAAATAATCAAAAGTTGTACTACTACAGGAGTTCCACGTATCACTGTCAGATAGACCTGACAGATTCCGTTTAAGAATTTGAGCTTTCCTGTTTTATCATGTGTGGAACGTACGATAGCAATTAAAAGCCCAAGCACAATTCCCATAAGCACTGCAAAAAATGTTACCTGCAGTGTAACGCCAAGTCCATCCCAGATGTATTTCCAACGGTCTTCTGCGATGAAATTGGTTATAAACTTATCTTTCAAATCAGCCATTATTCTTCTCCACCGATATATTTATCGATAATCTTGTCAAATGTACCGTCTTCTTTTAATTCTTCAATTGCTTCATTTACTTTTTCTACAAGTTCGCTTTCTTTCTTGAAGCAAAGAGCGTATTCTTCTTCTACGTATTCTGTTTCAAGAATCTTAAGACCTTTTGTTTCTTTTACAAATGTCTGTGCAGGTTGGTCATCAATAATAACTGCATCGATTTTTCCTTGTTGAAGAGCTTGAACTGCCTCGAAACCTTTGTTGTAACGTTCTACATTTTCATCGCCATAATCGTCTGACGCATAGATGTCACCTGTTGTTCCTTGCTGAACACCGATTTTCTTTCCTTCCAAATCATCTGGACCTGCAATTTCCGAGTTACCCTCAGCAACGATAATTACCTGACGTCCTGTGTAGTATGAGTCAGAGAAATCTACTTCTTTCATTCTGTCTTCTGTTACTGTCATACCTGCTGCACCAAAGTCAGCTTTTCCGCTTTGTACTGCTGGAATGATTGAGTCAAATGCCATATCTTCAATCTTTAATTCCATACCAAGTTTTTCAGCGATTGCTGCTGCGAATTCTGCATCGATACCAACGATTTCGTCACCTTCGTAGTATTCGTATGGTGGAAACTCTGCATTTGTTGCCATAACTAATGTGTTGTCTTCTTTGCTTCCGCATGCTGCCATTGCAAATACACATACTGAAGCTGTTAAAATTGCTAATAATTTTTTCATTGTTTTATTCCTCCTAATATATCTCTTTGAATCTTGCATAAAAATTCAATCATGGGTTTAATTCTACTACATTTCCTTGAAATGTCAATAGTTTGTTCATGCATATTAATGTATATTATGCAAAAAATCCATTAATTATAAAATATCCTAACACTAAAACTCCGAGTATAATTCGATAATAACCAAATACCTTGAAATCATTCTTCTTAATGTAGCCCATCAGGAACTTAATGGCAAGTACAGATACAAAGAATGCAACCACACAGCCCAAAATTAACATGGCTGCTTCCATCCCGGTGAATCCGCCACCTTCCATAACAAATTTCAAGATTTTCAATCCACTGGCACCAAACATAACCGGAATTGCAAGGAAAAATGTGAATTCTGCAGCCACATATCTAGAAACTCCAATTAACAGGGCTCCAAGAATGGTTGCTCCCGAACGGGAAGTTCCCGGAATCAGCGATAACACTTGGAATGCACCAATCATTAACGCTGTCTGATAAGAAAGTTCTGATAACTTTGTTACCTTTGGAGTATTTCCCTTATTCCAATTTTCCACAAGAACAAACAGTACACCATAAAGAACCAACATGAGCGAAACTACAACATAATTATGTAGATGCGCTTCCATCCAATCATCGAAAAGAATGCCCAAAACAGCTGCTGGAATACATGCAACCACCACTTTCACCCATAACTGAACGGTCTCCACTCGTTCCTTTTTCGACTTTTTCTTTGAAAACGGATTCAACTTGTTGAAATATAGTACAACCACCGCCATAATTGCCCCAAGCTGAATGACCACGTTAAACATTTCCTTAAAGGCTTCACTTGCCCCCAATTTTACGAATTCATCTACCAAAATCAAGTGTCCTGTACTACTGATTGGTAACCACTCTGTAATCCCCTCCACAATTCCTAAAAGAATTACTTTTAACATTTCTAACATCCTTTTTCTCCCTTCTATTGTAATGCAAATTTTTCGATTGCTTTTGCTACACCATCTTCGTCATTGGTTACTGTGATATAATCGGCAATTTCTTTTACCTTTGGATGCCCATTTTCCATGGCCACACCAAAGCCAACCGTCTTTAACATTTCGAAATCATTCATGCCATCACCGCATGCCATGATTTCTTCCCGTTTTATTCCCAGCATCTCACCAAGCCGTAAAAGCCCTTTGCCTTTGTCGGTTCCTTCTTTATTGATTTCCCAGTTGTTCCCAAACGAACTTGCTATGACAACTCCTGGTATTTCACTCAATCGCCGATACGCATCTCGCTTATCATCCGCGCTTTTAAATATGCCATGTACTTTGTCTACCGACGATCGTTTTTCATACAATGTTTCCTTAATATCTTCCACCTGAACACGAGTACTTAAAATATACTCGGCCATACTTGGATGTGGAAAATAATCATAAGCGTGTTGCAATTCTGCCCTTCTTGCATAGCTTTTGCCGTCAATAAAAATTTCCAGAACCGCATCATAATCATTGATAATGTCAATCAACTGCTTCGCCGTTTCCATAGAGAGCATGCTTTCACAAAGCACATTCCCCGTGGACAGTTCCAGTACTCTGGCTCCGTTGGACGTAACGGCATATTTCATCCCCGGTATCTCCAGTACTTCCCGGGGTACTCCGGAAATCGGTCTTCCTGTGGAAACCAACACCTCAATCCCTTGTGCAAGAGCCTTTTCCAAAACTTCCCGTGTATAAGCGGTTAATTTCTTCTCTGTGGTGAGCAGTGTTCCATCTAAATCCAGTCCCACCATTTTAATTTTATGATTCATATATATTCCTCTTTTTGTTTATACTATTACGGTGATTATATCAAAATTTGCTTCATAGCGCAATTTATAGTATAATCTAGGAAAAAGTTAGAAGCAAGCGAAAGGATTTTTTTATGACGCTCAGAAACAAAAAATATATCATGTGCTATTTTTCTTTTGCACTTATAATTACTCTCTTATTTGGTGTAATTACGCCTGCATATGCCACAGACACTGTGAACTCATTGGAACAATCAACCTCTGATTTGGAAAATGAACTCTCAGGATTAAATAATAAATTGGATGCATTAAGCAAAGAAGTTTCTTCTATCTCTAAAAAAATCAAAAACACAACTACTCGAATTGAAGATGCAAAGGCAGAACTGGCCATTGCAAAAGGGGAAGAAGAAGCCCAATATGCAGCTATGAAAACCCGAATTCAATATATGTATGAAAATGGAAATACAGGACTTTTGGAAACCTTATTGACTTCAGCAAGCATGGCTGATTTTCTATACAAAGCAGAGATGTTTTCTTCCATTCAAGAATATGACCGCAAGGCACTTCAAAAGTTAAAAAACACAAGAGAGTCTATTGCGGAGCGAGAGGCCGAGTTGGCACAGGAACATCAAAACTTGATCGCACTGAAAGATGATTTGAGCGAAAAGGAAAAAGCCATATCCAGCCAGATTAGTGAAACCTCTGGCCAATTAACAGAGTATAAAGACAAATTAAAAAAGGCAAAAGAAGATGCAAAAAAAGCGGAAGAAGCTTTAAAAGAGCAGGTAAAACCTATAACCCCATCCAAACCCACTTCAGGAAGTTCTGGCTCTTTTAGGCCGGATATAGACACCACACCAACCGCTTCCGATATTGAAATCTTCGCCGCACTGATTGAGTGCGAAGCAGGAAGTTCCAACTACGAAGGTATGCTTGCCGTTGCTTCTGTTGTGGTCAACCGCATGAAGCACTCTCGCTACCCAGACACTCTATATGGAGTGATGTTTCAACCTGGTCAGTTTCCGCCTGCAACCGACGGAAAAGTAGACCGCATCTTAGCACGTGGAATTAAGGATTCCTGCCTACAAGTTGCGCAGGAAGCACTTGCGGGCAAGAACAATGTTGGGGATTGTCTCAGTTTCCGTGCCGCAGGTAGTAGCGGGTATGAAGGCATCATTATTGGATCCAATGTATTCTTTTAAAGCACAAATCAAGGAGTCTTGAATCATGCGATTCAAGGCTCCTGTTTTTTGTTGCATCTACTTTATTTATAATCAATTCCCACTAGGAACAGTCCATGAGCCGGCGCCGTCACTCCAGCCGCCTTGCGGTCTTTTGCTTCTAAGATCTCTTTCACCTTCTCCGGTTCATAAAAACCTCTGCCAACTCGTATGAGAGTTCCAACAATGATACGCACCATGTTATAGAGGAAACCATTTCCCGTAATGCGGATTGTAATCTCATCTCCATTTTGCAGAATGTCCAGCGCTTTAATCCTTCGCACGGTATCTTCCACATCCGTTCTCACATTGCAAAAACTGACAAAGTCATGTTCTCCTACAAGGTACCCGGCTGCCTTGCGCATCTTATCCAAATCCAGTTCATAAGACACAAAATAATTCGTGAGGCGTTTGGTCGGAACCGGGATTCTCGTATTGATAATATGATACTCATAGGTTTTACTACAATCACAATATCTCGGATGAAAATTGAGGGAGACTTGTTCGGATTTTGTAATTACAATATCCTCTGGTAGCCTCTGATTCAATGCCATTGCAATTCGATCCGCCGGTATGGTGGTCTCCGTATCAAATACAGCCACATTGCCAAGTGCATGTACTCCCGAATCCGTGCGACTGGCACCAATCACCTGTATAGCTTCTCCTGTTAATTTCTGTAATGCTTTATTCAGCACCTCTTCTACTGTAATGCCATTCGGCTGAACCTGCCAACCACAGTAATTGGTGCCATCGTAAGCAATGGTTAACTTCACTCGCTTCATATATATACTCCTTCAAAAAGGATTTCCCTAGATTACCAACCTGCCGACAACCACTGCGATCACCACATATACAATGGTAATCCCATATGCCACGTAATCTTTTCCTGTATAAACCAACGGTTTCATCTTGGTACGTCCATCGCCACCACGATAACATCTAGCCTCCATCGCCATAGCCAAATCATTGGCGCGGCGGAACGCCGACACGAAAAGTGGAACCAGAATCGGTATCATGGCTTTCGCCTTTTGTATCATGTTGCCGCTCTCTAAGTCTGCACCTCGTGCCAACTGAGCTTTCATAATCTTGTCCGTTTCTTCCAATAGGATTGGTATAAATCGAAGTGCAATGGACATCATCATGGCAATCTCATGTACCGGAACCTTTATCTTTTGCAAAGGTTTCAATAAACTCTCAATCCCATCTGTCAGTGCATTTGGCGTCGTTGTAAATGTCATAATCGATGAGCCGAGGATCAAATAAATAAGACGAATGGCCATAAACACTGCCGTCCTTAATCCCTCTGTTGTAATCTGAAACACCCAGAATTGTACTAGCACATCCCCTGTTTTGTTTAAAAACAAATTAAACAAAACGGTAATCATCAGCAACATAATAATGGGTTTCAACCCTCTAACAATAAATTTAAACGGCACTTTGGATACTCGAATCACACATATTAAAAACACAGTGGCCACCACATATCCTAAAATGTTATCAAACAAAAATAAGGATATTAAATAAAGTAGCGTACACATGATTTTGACTCTAGGATCCAAACGATGCAATTTACTATTCGAAGGATAATATTGTCCAATTGTAATATCTCTAATCATATTCTTTCTATTCCTTTATAGCACCATAGCAATCTCAGATGCAGCTTCGCCAATTGTAGTGGCCTCCACATTGACAGGCACCCCTTTTGCCGCCAGTGCATGCATGATATAAGTCACCTGTGGTGCCGCCAGCCCTACCTTTTCCAGCTCTCTGTACTTGGCAAACACCTCTTTTGGTGTGCCATCATACATCTTGCTTCCTTTATTCATCACAATAATACGGTCCACATATTTGGCAATGTCTTCCATACTGTGGGAGACTAAAATAACGGTCAGATTCCCCTCTTTCTGAAGATAGGCGATCTGATCCAAAATCTCATCTCTTCCTTTTGGGTCAAGACCTGCTGTCGGTTCATCCAATACCAGCACCTTCGGTTTCATAGCCAGAACTCCGGCAATAGCTACTCGACGCTTCTGCCCACCTGATAAATCAAATGGTGAACTCTCATAATACTTCTCCGGAAGCCCCACTAGTTGCAGTGCTTCCAAGGCACGCTCCCTACATTCTTCCTCAGACAGCCCTTGATTCTTTGGTCCAAAACAAACATCGGATAACACATCCACTTCAAACAATTGATGCTCCGGATATTGGAACACAAGTCCCACATTGTTTCGAAGTTCACGCAAGTTATACTTTTCTGCATAAATATTCTCACCTTGATAATAAAGCGCTCCACTTGTGGCCCTAATTAGCCCGTTCAAATGTTGAATCATGGTAGATTTGCCGGAACCTGTATGGCCAATCACTCCAATAAATTGACCTTCATAAATGTCTAGATTAATATCTTTCAGCGCCTTACGTTCATATGCAGTATCTGGACTGTATACATAACTTACATTTTCCAACTTTAGATTCGGAGTTTGCTCCCTATTCTGTGCAGCATTCTCCTGTATGACTGTTGTCATTGCATTTCCATATATTTGGTCTGCAACCGCTTCATCCCTTACAGTTCCTCCAGCTAACACTTTTTTTACCTGTGCCGTTTTCATTCCACAGCCTTCCAAAGCTACTACCAATTCATCCACAGACAAGATTCCATCCGGAATCGCAAAACCTCTTTGTTTTAACTCATAGGCGAGAAGTGTAACCTGTGGCACATCCAAACGGTATTTTTTTAGAAGTTCTACCTGACTAAAAATCTCCCTAGTCGTACCGTCCATCACCACATGACCTTTATCCATTACAATAACACGGTCGGCTCCGATTACTTCTTCCATATAATGGGTAATCAAAATCACCGTTACCTTTTCTCTTTTTCGAAGTTCCTCTACTGTACGAAGCACTTCTTTTCTCCCATTTGGATCCAGCATAGCCGTCGGTTCATCCAGTACAATGCATTTTGGTCGCATTGCAACTACACCGGCAATCGCCACACGCTGCTTTTGCCCTCCTGATAATTTATTCGGTGAGTGATGTCTATACTCGATCATTCCCACAGATTGCAGGCTCTGCTCCACTCTCTCCCAAATTTCCTCAGTCGGAACGCCTAGATTCTCAGGACCAAATCCCACGTCTTCCTCTACCACTGTTCCAATAATCTGATTGTCCGGATTCTGAAAAACCATTCCTGCGGTCTGTCTCACATCCCAGATATTATCTTCCTCTTTGGTATCTTTTCCATCTACCCACATAGTCCCTTCAGTCGGAGCCAAAATAGCATTCATATGCTTTGCAAGAGTGGATTTTCCGGAACCGTTATGGCCTAAAATTGCAATAAACTGCCCCGGCTGTATATCTAAATTCACCTCGTCTATGGCGCGATGTGTTCCGATGATATTGCCTTCATCATCATGTTTTTCATATTCAAATATTAAATTCTCTGTCTTTATCATGCTCATAGACATCCTCTTTCTTTATGAAACGTTCCTTACTGTCGCGTTTTATTTTACTTCATATAGGAAGCATTTGCAAGCCACATTTGTTGTATATGCGATGCGGTAAATTTGGAGTTGATTCATCCATGCAGTTAATTCATGCAATAAGACAAAAACTACATAAATCCATCGATACAACTTAAAAAACAGAGAGTTTTGCTCTCTGTTTCTATTTGCATAACCATTCGTTATTCAAATGCCAGTTTGATTCCCATCTCTGTAATTCGCTTACAATAATCTGCCACACGCTCCGGCAAGTAATCTTTGACTCTCTAATTTGATACATACAATATAAGTCGTCGTCTCAAAATTATAAGGATTACCTCCATCTCCACTTGCACAGAACAAATGTGTCGGTTTTCCATTTTCATCAAACAGAATAGATGGACGTTCCAAATTACCCTGCTTTGTTATGCTACCATCTTCCCATGTGACAGTTCTCGTATAAACAGTTGGATTTTCCGGAATCTCAAAATCCATACCATTTAAGCTTTCCGCATAGAAACCGCCGCCCCACTCTCCTGTGATTCCTGTGGAACCGTTCTTACAATCATCTTTGGTAACCAGACAGAATTTTTTCTTCTTGTCATCGTACCAGAAGAATGGATCCTCAATATGTAAGTCTTCATCATCGAAGTTTAAAATCGGCTCGTCGGAAAGACGCTTAAACTCTCCGTCCGGGGTATCTGCCACTGCAATTCCAAGCTGCAATGGTTTTCCAAATGCGGAACGGGATTTGTATATCATATAAGTCTTTCCATCTGGCATAATGGCTACCGTTGGATTAGTAGTAATGGTACAATCCCAGTGACTGCAATCTCTTGGTTCTAAGAGGGGAGTGTCCCGTCTTACAAATTCCCCATTAATATCATCTGCCACAGCAACACCGATTCTCTTGCGATTCCATGTCTCTAGCGCATATTCCATGGCATAATCTTCCGGTCCATTTGGTATATCTCCGCCATAAGTACAACCCATATAATAGAGATAGAACTTTCCATTATATTCTTTGATACAAGTGTTATGAGTATTCATACCATCAAAATACTGTCTTCCACGACGTGGAAGGACTACATTTTGAAATTCATATGGACCTTCCGGTGTGTCAGATACGGAGTGTATTACCTCTGCGTTAAAACACCAGTTCCAACCAAATCCCAGTTCTTTTTTCCATCTAGATGAAAACATGTGGTATTTGCCACCTGATTTGATCACGGAACAATCCCATACATAGTAATCTTCTAATTCTAATGCCTTTACCGCTTTTCCTGCTTTGTAGCCAAAATTCTCTGCCATAATGTTATTCTCCCAAGCCTAAAAATAGAATTTGAATGTCTTAATCTCAAATGGTTTAAATACAAGTTCTACACTTGCACCATCCATTGCCTCATCCACATCATGCTCCAATAAATTACATGGAACCATTTTCTTCACTGGATATTCAGATGAAAGTGTTACCTTACTTCTGCCACCACGACATTCGTGCATACGAACAATGATGCATTCCTCATCCTCTGCCTTTTTCACAACATCAATCTGTACGCTTGCATCAGACACCTTTGCAATACATCTGCTATCCGCAAACGCACCACATACAACCTGAGCAGGAAGATTGAGTTCATTGGCTGCTTCAATAGTTCCGCCTTCCACAAGACTTCCCATATGTGGATACAATGAGTAAGTAAAATCATGTTCACCCATATCTGCATGTGTATCCGGATGCTTTGGTGCACGAAGAAGGGTTAATTTCATGGCATTGTCTTTGATATTGTGACCATATTTGCAATCATTTAAGAGACTCACACCATAACCTGTCTCTGAAAGGTCCGCCCATTTGTGTCCGCACACTTCGAATTTTGCCACATCCCAACTGTTATTCCAGTGTGTTGGTCTCTCTACATGACCAAACTGGATGTCGTAAGTTGCTTTTGTAGAACGGATGTCTGTATAGAAAGCCACTTTGAGTAACTTATGGTCTTCTCTCCAATCAGCATGTGTCTTAAAGTCAATTCTTCTGGAGTTCGCATACACAATCATGTCTTGTGCAAATGTTGACTTGTTATAAGCAAAGTTAAAACGAACCACCGCTTTTAAGCTGCCATTTTCTACAAGGCATGGAGCCTCTGTTACATTTACCTTAGTTGTCTTTTGTGTGTAGTAAATGTCGATATCCCACGCATCGTTTGCCATCGGTTTATCTTCGCTAAGTTCCAGTACATTTCCTTCCTGACCTTCTCTTAGTACTTCGCGTCCTGCTTCTTTATCAAAAATGCGTGTAAGTTGACCGCTAACATTCCATTCAATTGTGTAAATCGGTGTCTCAAGTACATTTCCATCAAGATGAAATACTTCCAATGCTTCATTCTTCTCAGAAGATGCCTTAAATTCCACCTGCACTCCTGCAAATGGTTTCACATCAACAAGCACTTCATAGCCTGCTTCTGTCTTCTGCGCTTCAAGCACGTTGCCCGCACCATCTACAAAATACCCGTCCTCTGCCTCCGGAATCAGAACCATTTCCTTTCCGGCAAAACTGTTGGTCGAGTACACTGTACAGACATGCTCCTCATTGCAAAGCAACTTGTCAAATGCAACTTTCTTTGCTTCTTCTGTCTGGGCATCAGCTTTCTCATAATTCACTACAGAATCTTCATATACTTCACGAATAGAAGAACCTGGAATAATGTCATGGAATTGATGAAGAAGTACACATTCCCATGCGTCATGAAGCTGTTCTTTCGCATAGTCGCCACCAAGTATATATGCCACAGAAGAAAGCCATTCAACCTGAGCAATCTTGTTTTCCAGATAGCGATTCATCTTCTTGTTATAACCTTGAGTGGTATAGGTACCACGGTGATATTCCAGATATAATTCCCCATCCCATGTATGAATGTAGCGGTCTGTATTTGCCACATCATCATGAATCTTGTGGAAGAAATCCGTCGCCTGCATGGTCTTTAAGTTCGGTACACCAGGAAGTTTATCCATAGCGCGACGCATCTCTAGCATCTCACGATTCACACCGCCGCCACCATCACCATATCCATAAGAAAGCAAGGTATTCTGTGTTAACTCTTTGTTCTTAAACTTCTTCCAGTTTCCAATGACTGCATGTGGTGTAATAAGACCATTGTAGGTGGAGAATCTCTGCTTCGGAGTATGTCCAACCTCAGGTGTGTCCACAAAATATGTCAGAATCTCTGTACCGTCGATTCCTTTCCATTTAAACAAATCATCCGGAATCGTATTGTATTGGTTCCAACTGATTTTTGTTGTCATAAACGTATCCAGTTCACATTGTTTCAAAATCTGTGGCAACGCCCAGCTGTATCCGAATACATCTGGAAGCCAGAGATATTCACATTTTTTACCAAATTCTTCTTCAAAGAATCTGGTACCATGTAAGAACTGGCGCACTAAAGACTCACCTGAAGATAAGTTACAGTCGGCTTCTACCCACATACCGCCGCCTGCTTCCCACTTTCCTTCGGCTACTTTTTCTTTAATCTTTTCGTACATTTCCGGACAGTCTTCTTTGATATACTTATATAATTGTGGTTGTGTTTGTAAGAATACATACTCATCATACTCTTCCATCAGACGAAGCACGGTCGCAAAAGAACGTTGTGCTTTTTCTCTGGTGTGTTTCAGTCTCCAGAGCCATGCCACGTCAATGTGGGTATGTCCTACTGCGTGTACCGTCACATTGGTATGTTTCTCCATGCGGTCTAATTCTGACATCAGTATTTCATGAGCTTTGTCAGCACTCTCGTAGAAAGACTCACCATCCCAATCAATCACTAGAAGAGCGCGGTCCAGTGCTGCCAGTAATTTTTCAAAATATTCCGAATCTTCATCCATCCAGTCTAAACTTCCCAAAATGGCACGCCCGAAATAGTAAAGTTCATCTGTGTTTTTATGTAAATATGCAAGATCTGCCTGCTGACATCTGTGATAGAATTGCGTATGCACACCACCGCCTTCAAGGCCTGTCCAAAGCATAAAGGTAAGCTTTGTATTCTCTCCTTCTAACCCTGTAAAGAACACTTCTCCGTGGTTTGTATCCACACCTTGATATGGTTTTCCGTTTACATAAAGTAAGGACTCAAATCCACTGTTCCCACCATGTCCGGTATTCCCGAAATTAAAACATCCTACTACTTGGCAACCTTCTTTTGCAGGGAGCATCTCTACTTCTTTTTCTAACCAAAGATAGCGGTTACGTCCGATAAACATATCGTTTACGTTAAACTCTCCACCCTCAATCTTTTCAGGAATCTCTTTATAATGTTCATCCTCCAGAAGGTCTCCTTCCATCGATACAAACGGGGCAATACACTTATGTCCAAAGTATCTTCTCCCACCTAATTCTTCCACTCTACATTGTAATTTTTGTTTTGTAAAAAACATCGTTGTTCTCCTTTTGCAGTTTTATTTGGAATAAAATGTAATATTTCTGTCCATTATACCATAGATGTATATGGCCTTGAATATCTTATTTTTTTAAAAATAGCAATTTTTTTCTTTTTACAGCAAAAAGGTGAGAGCACATGTCTCCCCCTAGATTAAATATTCACAGCAACAAATTCATGATGCACATCAGCCACTCCATCTGACGTAATTCGGATTGCAGTTCCGCCATTGAGTTCCGATTCCCAGTAGCAACCTGGGCCGGTTTTTAGTGCATATATCAGTTGCACTCCTTCATATGGTATCATCCAGTTATTCACATGGTCATGTCCTACAATAATATACTTGGTAGAATCCAATTCTTTTACAGCCTCAAACATACCATCTTCTTCTGCATAGCAAGATACTTCTTCATGTCCTACGCCAACCAGTTCCTCACTGTTTACCGTCTCAAAAGCCCTGCGATAAGCAAAAATAGGGATGTGTGTAATCAAAATCGTCTCTTTGCACCCAAGTTCTTGTAACATCTGAATCTGCTCGCGATACCACACAATCTGTTCCGGAATGAGTTTCGCCCATGCTTCACCCACATTACCATCTTTATCTGTAAATGGCATTCTATCGTGACTATCCATCATAATGATAGCTTCTACCAAAGCACCATCTTCCTCAATGCCAATCACATAGTTCCCATTTCCTAACGATTCATCTCCTCTTTCATAACAGAAAAATGAGAATTTCTCATAAAGTTGTACAATCTCTTCGATCAGTTCCGGTCCACCTTGGTTGTCATGATTCCCCCAAACAACTGCCCATGGTATCTTGAAACCATCTAGGAATTTTCCCAATGCCTCATAGGCTATTTTATTTCCTGCCCATGCAACATCACCACTCACAGTGATTAAGTCCGGTTTCACTCTGTCAACCAATTCTTCTATTGTGTTCACCAAAATCTCGCGGTTCTTTTCTTCATCTCTCCACTCATCATTGCTAAGTTGTGGGTCAGATAAGTTAAGCACCATAAAGTCCCGATTTCTTTCTTTTTTTATTGTCCGCATGTATCTGTTCCTTTCATAAAGATGTAGACTTCCATTCAATCAGATTAACTTCTCGATTATCTGTCCTGATTGTTTTGATTTCATTGTGTGAAATGGACGTTTTGATTTGTTTGCAAAACACACTCATCTCTACCATTTCATTTTCTCCATCTGCCTCATAGAAACGAATGACTTTTTCCTCGTCATCCTCCGCACGTTTCACAGCTGTAACTACAATATGTTCTGCATCACATAAAAAACAACTTCCTCTCTCTGGGAGCGAACCTTCATGGAAACTAGTAACTAATGCACGAAGCCCAATATTTAATTCTTCTGCTCTGCGTTCTGCTTTTGCGTTGCTTTCATATGGAAATAACGAATAAGCGCATTCGTGAACTCCCATATCCATATACTCGCAAAATTCATCACGTACACCATAATGGTCTGCATATACAGCACTTCTCAGAATAGTAAGACGAACCTCTGTGTCAGTCGTATCATATCCATATTTCCCATCATTTGCAATGCCAAGAGTACCTGTTGCAAGCCAAGAACCACTCGGTTCTTCGCCTAATCTGTTAGGTCTGGTAATATTTCCAAACGGTATCTTTGCAATGGTCTTATTTGCTCCTGCCGGAAATGCAAATTTGAGTGTTTTGTTTTTCTCCCGGAAGTCAACCTTTACATTTACCTTCACTTCATCACTGTCAACTTCCAGAATATAATCCCGTCTCAAAACGGATTGCTTGTAATAACTTGTCACACGAAGAACTGCGCGTACATCACCGTTTTCGATAATCGAGAATTCCGGCGAGCCAAACTCCCCTTCCATCTCTCCTAAATAAACTTTGTTATGCGCCCACGTGTCTGCTGCCGTCTCATCCAGCACAACCGCCCTACATGCTCCGGCACTCACAGTACACTGTTTCTTCTTATCGTAAATGCGGCTCACGTCTCCGGTCTCTTCGCTAAATTCCACACGTATCCGTTCATTTTCCAAACTATGCTCAGTTACGGTGAGTTTTTGCTCAAATTCTTTTTCACTCTTCTGCTCTGCAAAAATGCGATACACCTTATAGCCCATTGGTTCCACCTCTGCCATAAAAATGGTCTGCATAAGGTTCTCAGAACCATCCACATAATAACCGCGTACGAGCTGAAATGGTACTTCCACATCCTCATCATCTGTCACCTTTGTCGCAATGACCGGTGCCTCAATCGGCATGCGAACCGTCCATGTATGCGGGTTGAATACCACAATCGGAGAGCCAATTTTTTCGTTTTCCCAAATCATCCAGTGGGCAGGTCTTCCTATCTTATAATACGGAAGTGTTTCTCCGTGTAAGGTATTAATTTTCTGAGCAATAGTCTGCATCGCAAGAGTCATCTCTTGCTCAGTAATACTCATCGTCTCACCATGCAGATAGGCTGCATCCTCGTACGCCTTTTTAATAGAACATCCGCCAAGTATATCATGAAACTGGTTTGTCAAAACATTCTTCCACGCCTTGTCCAATTTTTTCTTTGGATACTTAGTACCCACAAGTTCATTCGCCATGCTACAAAGCACTTCTGCTACATAGAGATTATTTTCGCACTTACGATTTCCCATCTTAATAGAAGCACATGCACTATAACAACCCCTGGCATGATGTTGCAATTCATCCGTAATTATCGGCAAATCATTCTTGTCTATTGACTCAAAATACGTATCTGGAGTAGAATACTCCTTCTCACCAATCTCCAATTTGCTCATTGCGTGAAGTAGTGCAATAGTCGGACCTCCGCCGTGATTGCCCACACCGTAAAATGCCATCATATCCATATTCTCTTTATCTGCTTTCTCTCGTATCCAATCGAACACCTCCATACGAGTAGTGTCAATATTGTAAAAATATGGGATTCGGTATGCCGGCAAGTTGCTTCCGTCTGCAGCCTGCCACAGAAACACAGTTTCATCTCTGCCCTGCTCTTCTAGCATCGGCCTCATAAACACATAACCTTCCATACCACTCTTTTTCAAAATCTGAGGAAGGGTAGCATTATGTCCGAAGGAATCTACATTATATCCTACCTTCGCCGTAGTGCCGAATTTCTCTTCAAAATATCTCTGAGAGATGAGCCCATGCCTTGCAAAACTTTCCCCAGATGGGATGTTGCAATCTGGCTGTAAAAACCACCCACCTACAATATTCCATCTGCCTTCTTTGACACGTTCCTGTATTTCCCGAAACATCTCAGGGTCTACCTTTTCAATCCACTGATAATACACTGCACAGGCACTTGTGAACTTGAAATCCGGGAATTCCTTCATCCTGTCTAACGCACTGCGAAAAGTTGCCAAAATCTCGGAGAATCCTTCCTGCCATCGCCAAAGCCATACAGGGTCTAAATGTGCGTTGCCGATTAAATGTAATTTTGCCATAATATTTTTCTCCTATTGTAAGACAAGGCGGAAACGCCATCGTTCTCCGCCTTCATTTTTATTCTATATATGGAATGATAAAAATACCTTCTCCTGCACCTAAGCGTATGGTAAATTTTCCATTTTCGTCAAGCTTAGCCTTATATTCTCTCCCAGCACGATAATACAAAATATGGGTTGCTCTGTCAAGTCTCATCTCTATCTCATTCCATTCACAAAATCTTGGATTATGTGCATTTACAATCCAGTAGCCTTCTCTTCCATCATCTGGGTTCTCCATACAGCCGATAAGCGTATCACGCTTTGCAGATACTTCTTTCAATGAGCCGCCTGTATATCCGCCTTTTACGAAGGTCATATTGTCGTCATTACTCTTATTCACGATGCGACATCCTCGCCAATCGAAACGCAAAAATACGTGGTCAAACTGTCGGATCTGGTCATTGACCTTCTTCACCGCATCATAGATGGATGTTTTACGATATCCACATTCTTCTGCTTCATCGTACACTACCATGGCTGTCGGGAATACCTCACAGCTTCCCTCGTTGTAATGTTGCCAAAAGGTAAAGTATCCAATTCTCTTTACACCAAACGCCAGAGAAGAATACACCTGATATCTGACATCTTCATAAGTCGGAACGCAAAATACAAGATCGCCCTTTCCGGTTTCCGGTCGATACCCTCTGGTCATGCTGAAGGATTGCAACGTAACTGCAATTGGAAATCCGTTCTTTCGTCCACTCTCTGCTGCCATTTCCAGATTCATATAGAATGTAGGCGCTAATTCTTCCTTTTCATTGTGCATGATTGGATAATAGTCAAATGCAAACTCACCCATAATCTTGCCATAGGTATCAATATAATTCTGATAAGCCTTCTCACGTATATCTATGGTAATAGCTTTATTGCGGAATTCTTCCGTGTCATATGTCACCTCATAAGAGCCAACACATCCATAGATTGGGAACATAGAGACAAACACATCCATATCCGAAACCAGCTCCTTGATATAAGCAATCGTCTCTTCTATTCTTTCCGCCGCCTGAATAGCAGGTTCATCTGTAAGAAGGACTCCTTTGCAAGTATCCGGGAAGTATTCCTTCACTGTCTTTACAAATGTTCCTACTATCTTTTTATCTTCCTCGCCTAATCTACCCGATGCACGTGCAATCTTATCTAACACGATTTTACTGGACGGATATACCGCAAGATTGTGCTTTTGGGCCATTTTCATAAAGTGATACAAATCACACTTTGTGAAATCTTCCTCAGCGTTCCAACCCTCCGGGGTAAGACGCATTCCAAAGAATGCGTCTCCTTCCGGAATTAAGAATGTAAATCCTGCATCCTTATAATCTTGAAACACTTGGTCTGTCCAAAAACTCGGATATCCTTCTTCCGGGTCTCTTGGATTACCATAATCCGCATTGAAATTACGTTTTCCTGCTCGTCTGGGACCCATATATGCTGTCATCTCTATTTGTCTGTCATCCTCGTAAAATGGTTTACCTTTACTCTGCATTTCTCTTCTTCCTTCTTCCTCTCAAGGCCAAAACTGTTCCGCCCACTGCAATCACTACTGCTCCGGCTATACCGCCACCAACTAATGGCCAGCTCACTGAAGTATCTGCATTACCTTCCTCTGCTTCTACCTCTGCTTCTGTTACAGTAATCGTAACCGGTTTCACATCTTTTCCATCATACTTACATGACAAGGTATATTCACCCGGCTTGGACGCCTTGAACACACCGTTTGCCACAGTTGCGCCTTCCTTATCGAGAGAAAATTCTGTCTTACTCATCACATATGGATAACTTCCTGCTACCCACACAGCCTCACCGGCCTTACATTCTGTCTTGGTTGCAAGCACTTCGTCTACTTCACAGACGCCATCATAGATACCACCAAGACTCTCTGCAAATACACCAAATGTACCTTCATTTACTGCAGGATCCAGCGGATCATCAGAAGCGTGATCATAATGGCGAAGAACCACTTCATCATTCACCTTAACTGTAATGCACACGCAAGTTTCTGTTACATTATAGATAGAAAACTCATACTCAAATTCCTCGTTCATACCATAGTATGCTTTTTCTGAATCTGTTACATAAGCGATACGATATTGATCTACTAGACCTGCCTTGTATCCGTTCTTCCATAGACCGATATTTCCTGTCCATACAGACTCTTCGTCGCTGATTTTTTGTTCACTTGCAGTAAAGCGAACAACATAACCATATAAGGTTCCTGTAGAAATCTCAGTTTCTTCATCAATCTGATTTCCACGAAGCACGATTGTAACCGGCGGAAGCCCCATCTCATCATCCATCTTTGTAGATGTAAAGCTCACGGTGTAATCTTTCATTGCTTCCATAGACAGTATCTTATTGTATTTATCGCTGGAAGTAAAATTCACAGTACCATTCTCTGAAATCGGAATATATGCACTATCAAAACGTGCTACTTCCCAAAGCATCTTATCGTCTGCCGGTGCCTGCACATCTGATTCCACATATTCTGACCAGATTCCATCCTGGTAAATCAGTGCAAAGTCATTGGTAAACTCAATTGCATAACCTCCACATGTGATTGTATGAGGCTTCATGGTAATAATATCACCTTCCCTGATTGCTCCAACTTGTTTTGTATCTATCATAAAATAGAATAATCTTCCGTTAGAACTATCTGCCTTGCAAAGTCTTGTCTGATATTCTTTGCCATTATAGTACATAGTGAAATCTTCGTATCTTTGATACCAAGATGTTCCCGGAATCTTTGTATCTGTCCAGAAATAAATATTCCAGTAATCATTTCCATCATTGGTTACATGAGTTCCATTTTGCATTGCCTGAAATCCCATTGCTGTTGTAGTAGTCTTATCAAATTGTTCCTCCGACCATACACCATTGTATAAGTAAATCGTAAAGTCCTCTGTAATACGAATACCATCTCGTCCTGCATTTCCTATCGCCTTGGCACCCTTAGAAATCTTAAGTGTACCACTCTTGGTGCTTCCTGAAAGTTCTTCCTCCGGAATGTTGAAATAGATATTATCGCCAGCTTGAATTACCGTCACTTCTATCTTCTTACCATTTACCGTAATTGGGAACTTGTAAAACTCTGTTCCATCTGCTACCGAAAGTTTTTTGTTCGGGGTCAGGAAGAATTCCCATGTTTTTGCTTCCTTATTGAAGTTCATAACATGTGGCATTTTTTTAATTGCAATATCTTGCCACTTTGTGTTATCTGTCGGTTTTTCTTCTGTTAATCTTCCAAGGAATGTATAGATACTAAAGTCCTTAGTCCAATTGATACCATCAATTCTGTTAGCAGATAAAGCCTTTCCGGCCTTTATCGTAATCTCTTTTCCATTTGGAGCATCACCACTTAGATATTCTCCCGGTATAGCAAAGTAGAGACAATCCTTGTATGAATGATATGTCAAAGTGTCCAGTTTCTTGCCATCTACAATAATCTCTAATCCTTCAAACCACAGTTTGTCAATTTCGCCCGGAAGCATTCCTTCCACATTCAGATAAACCACCCACTGATTCTTTTCCGGTTGATATTGACTTACCTGATTGACAGAAACACCTGTGATATCCACGTACTTTTCTACTTGAACGAAATAGGTCTCATTCCATGATTTCCCATTGTAGTACAATGTGTATTCCTTGTAAGATACCGCATAGTCATCCAGATAGAACATTCCTTTAATCACAACTTGGTCTTTATCCTGAGCGCTGATTCCTGCTGAAAGTAAATCTACATAGATCTTTCCATCTTCAAACTTTTTAAGGATTGCATCTGTCTTCTTGCCGTTGTAGAACACACCACTTTCCGCATCATAACCCACATTTCTGATAAGTGTAGACCATGTCTTATCAACCTTAAAATGGTCTCCTGTATTCAGATAAATACCAGCTTCTCCACCACCGAAAGCACTGTCTCTGTCAATAGAAAGTACTACGTCCTTCTCTACCGGAACGTATGGCGCCAAGAATTTTTTATCTGACATTCCATAGTCATTTACATAGATTGTAAAGTCTTCTGTAATCTCAATACCCTCTGTAGCTTCTCCAGTAAGATACTTACCTGCTTTTACGATAACTTTCACATCTTTGCCAGGTAACTGTGGCAAGATATCGCTGGAAATCCCAAGCCAAAGAGTATCTTGGTAGGAATGAGCTGCTACCATCTCATAGTCTGTTCCACCTACGGAAACTAAGACCTTCGGAAATTGAGTTGCATCGATTTCACCCGGAAGCGTTCCGTCTACATCCACATAGAACATCCATTGGTTCTTATCTGTCGTATAAGATGATACAGCATTTAATTTCTTCAGTGTAACTTCTTCATACTCCACATAAACTGGTGGCGTATAAGTGGTTGCCCATTTTTGACCGTTGTAGTAGAATGTTGCACTATTAAAGTCTACTACATACCCGTTGTATTGGAATTTACCTGCAATGGCAACGGTATCTCCATCCACTGCGGTAATACCCATATCGCCCAAAGCAACATAATACTTATTGTCTGCAATCTTTTTCAAATAAACATTGCTCTTTGTTGCAGAACCATTTACAAATACACCATTTTCACTTCCACGCATTGGCGCAATAATCGTCTCCCAACCCGGAGCCGGCATAGAGTCTGTAGTAGTAACGTAAAATCCGGTTGCAGTTCCATCTGGTGCAATATCTAAAGTGACATTTTCTTCTGTCTCAGTCACTGTAACAGGGGTTGCCCATGAACCTTCTGCCCATTCCAATGTAATCCTCTCTAATGTTACTACGTTATTGTCATATCCAAAGTTACCTTTGATGGTAACGGTGTCGCCTTCGCTTGCAACACCAAAACCGTCCACAAAATACCAACAGTTATCAAAATCATTTTTCTTCAGATAACCGCCTGTTTGTTTTACATCGTTTAACCAGATACCACTAAGCTCATCCATAGGGTGAATCTCTATATCCCATCCACCTGCAGGCATGTCGTCAGTACCTTTCAAGTGGATTCCTTTTGCAGTACCTGCTGCTTCTGCTCCTTCTAATGACAAAGTGCCACTATAACGATTTACCGGTACATAATTAACCCACTTGGTGCCATTCCATTGTATCTTGGATTCTTCGAAGGTTACTGTCTCATTCTCGCCATCTACGCCAAACAGACCTTTGATGATAATGATGTCACCTTCAGAAACAGTTCCGAAACCACCCATATAATAAATGCTAGTGTCTACTTTCTTTAAATATGCGGCACTGATTTTTGTCTCGCCCACAAAAATACCACTTTCCGCATCCAATGCTTTTAACTGATTATCCCAACTCAGGGTAGTTCTTCCATCTGTAGATGTAATGTAAGTGTAAGTTGCATCACCTGCATTACCGCTTTCGATGGTAAGTTTTCCAGTATAGTTTGTTACTGGAACATAATCTACCCACTGGCTTCCGTTCCATTGGAAGTTGGATTCCTCAAACACGATTGGTGTTGTGTCAAATTCGTCCGTTTGCATCCAGCCACCATATGTATAGAAGGTCCCCTTGATTGTTACTACACTACCATTTTTTACATTTGGTATTTTCTCAATAAAATAATCTTTACCCGAATCACTGACCTTTCTTAACCGAACACTATCCGGATTGTCACCAGCCGAATAATAATCAGATATTCTGATACCATCCACAAAGATTCCACTTTCAATATCATCATCTGCCGGCATCATAGTACTATCAGGCCAAGCACCGCTATTGTATCCTGTTTGATATGCATCTGTTCCTTCCATATAATACTGCGTGGAATTGTTTGATGTTTCCAATGAATTCACAATCGTCAGTTTTCCTGTAAATGGTTGTGGTTCACTTGGGGCCACATAATCCACCCATTGGCTTCCGTTCCACTGGAAGCTGGATTCCTCAAACACGATTGGTGTTGTGTCAAATTCGTCCGTTTGCATCCAGCCACCATATGTATAGAAGGTTCCCTTGATTGTTACTACACTACCATTTTTTACATTTGGTATTCTCTCAATAAAATAATCTTTACCCGAATCACTAAACTTTCTTAACCGAACACTATTCGGGTTTTCACCAGCCGAATAATAATCGGATATTCTGATACCATCCACAAAGATTCCACTTTCAATATCATCATCTGCTGGCATCATAGTACTATCAGGCCAAGCACCGCTATTGTATCCTGTTGGATATGCGTCTGTTCCTTCCATATAAAACTGCGTGGAATTGCTTGATGTTGCTAACGCCCCTTCTACGGTCAGTTTCCCTGTATAATTAGCAGCCTTCGCATACATCTGTGGAATTGCAACAGAACCCAAAATCAATGCTATCGAACATATTATTGCCGTTAATTTTTTTAGCATATATTTCACATCCTTCTTATCGATTGATTGCACCTAAGTAAGTGCTCCACTTTGCTCCACCATAAGCTGCAATCATCATGTCATAGATTTCTTTTCCTGTTTTTCCATTTGGCTTACAGAGAAGTGACTCAATCGTATCGCTTGTTCCCACGGAGATTCCGCTTACGTTCGCACGATAGAACAGTTCATTATGATAGAAATCATCCACGTATACAGCTTCTTTTGTTGCATCATACACAGATTGCTCTGTAACAGTTAACTCTTTGTAGTCATGGTCAAATGGTGCAAAACCACCAATACAGTTGTCTTTAAAAATTTCAATTCCTTCGTCAGATGCAAGGAACAATAAGAACTCATCCGCCAAATCTGCTGCATTTGAGTATGCAGGTGCATATGCTACGTGTTCCAATGCTTTCGAACCAACTGTATTACGTGCTTCTGCAACAAATGCTACCTCTTCTTCTGTTACACCTGCAGGTAATTCTCCCTTACCATCCACATAATCAACCACTTGTGAAAGCACTTCATCCGATGTTACATTTGGAAGACGTTTTTCCTGTCCTCTGGAGTAACTATTGGTACTATGAATGATAGAACTGATAACTGGTGTCTTCATCATCTTGATTACACTATCTGATTCAATGGTGCTATTGTTCTGAAGTTCTTGCATGAGCCAGTCACCACATGGATAGAATGCGTAGTTGAATTTGGAAAGTGTAAATCTCGTCTGATATTCGTTCAAGTTATTTGTATTAATTTCTACTGCATTTTTCGGTGCAAATCCGTTTTCATAAGAAATCAAAGAATCTGATACTTCAAGAGAAGCCAAACGTCCCGGTTGCTCTAGAATACTTGCAGAATACTCTGCTTCCATACCACTGTTCTTCTCAAATCCGATTCCTTCGAAGAACTTTCTATAATTTTCCTGTCCTTCGTACTGTGCCCACCAAGACAAGAAAATGGAAGAAGTCCATTGGTCCATAGAACCCGGAAGAAGAATCTGGCATTCTTTCTCTTGAAGACGCTTGCAAAGTGCAATCAGCTCATCTGTAGTATTTGGCACTTCCCAGTTGCCTTCCCCAAGAGCATTGTTGATAACTGTTTCGTTATAGTAAAGTCCCATAGCTCCTGTTACATATGGTGCAAAATAATACTTGTCATCAGAAGCATCTTCTGTGTTGCGTCCTTCTACTGTACATGCATAGCGGATAGAATCGTTCATCTTCTCTCCATATGTGATTCCCTCACCTGGAATCTCTTTGCTATAAAGTGCTGTTAAGTCACGCATTGCCTGTGAATTCTCATAAGCATATTTGTACTCTTCTAAGAGCTTATGTCCACTTAACTCTACGATGTCAAAATACAGGTCTGTGTCAC
This sequence comes from Faecalimonas sp., assembly GCA_045545895.1. Lineage (GTDB taxonomy): Bacteria > Bacillota > Clostridia > Lachnospirales > Lachnospiraceae > Faecalimonas. The sequence continues at coordinate 4,873 of JAZQBW010000073.1, read as the reverse complement.
AGAATTCCGTATTCTTAATATCTGCTTGGATAACTTCCATGGAATTTACCAATGTGATATCTACTGTTACACCTTCATTCTTTTTCTCGAACGCATCTGCTGCTGCCTGAAGCCACTGTGTACCATAACCCTTTGCAAACATCAAAATCTTCAAGTTGTTCTGGTCCGAACCACTGTTATCTACCTTATCTGGTTTCTTGCCACATGCTGTAAATGCAGTGAGAACCATAGCCGTCACACACAAAAGTGCTGTCATTCGTTTTACAAATCTTCTTTTCATGTTCTTCCTCCTCGTTAACCTTTGATTCCACCGATAGATACATTTTCCATAATCTGTTTATTAAACGCGATAAACAGTACTGCTACCGGTAAGATTGATATAAATATTCCCGCAAAATACGATGGCGTCTGAAGCCCCAGATTGAACGCCTGTGATTTTAGATAAAACAGCGCCGCCGAAAGTGTAGGATAAGATTTTAAATAAATAATAACGTTCTGATAATCGTTCCAGCATCCGATAAATAGCATAATCGCAAGTGCCGAAACAATGGATTTTGCCAATGGCAACATAACCTTGAAAAATATAACAAATGGTCCTGCTCCATCCATCTTCGCTGCCTCCACGTAGCTCGACGGGAGATTGCGGAAGAAAGAATATGTAATGAGGAAATACATTCCGTGTCCTGCTCCCTGTCCAAGCAAGAATCCCGCATTATCTACCAACCCCAGATTGTATAACAAGCTGTAGTTCGCAGATGTCTGTCCGTAAATCGGAAGCATCAACTGCAAAATGACAAATCCATACAGGAACTTTCTTCCCGGAAATTCAAATCTGGCAATGGCATATGCGAAACATACGGTAGACAACATCTTCATAAAAGTACATCCCACACTATACCAAACTGTATTCCACGTCATTTCCCAATAGCCAACCCAGCGCATGCCCACTTCCGGGTCACTGACCTGCTGCTTGAACTTTTGAATGGCTTCCACAAAGTTTCTTAATGTGACATCCTTTGTCACAAACGCATTGGAGTTTTCCAAATACCAATTCGGATCCGAAAGTGCTACATTAAGTCCCCACACAATTAATGCTGTGAGAGCAATACTCCAAATTAGCGGAACTAATCCAAATAAATTAAGTACAATTCCATTCCGCTTCATTTCACCAATTCGATGGCGAAGTGCAGAGTCTTTCTTAATCTTAATTTTCTTGTTTTCCATTAATACTCAACCTCCTCACCGAAACGATTCATAACCCATCTAAAGATAACCACAAGCGGGATAGTAAGCACTGTGAAAATCAAACCAAGTGCTGCCACATGGTGATATTCACTGGTCATACTAGCCTGCACCATCTTATACATCCAGAATGCCAACGTGTATGTACCATGCTGTCCATCTGTCAATACTAAGACCGAACCGCTGGCACCAAAGATTCCGATTATCTGCAGTGACACCATCGTTACAAAAGTTGGCCAGATAAGTGGCAAAACCACCGAAACAAATTCACGTATCGGACGAATTCCTTCTAATTTTCCATACTCAATCAAGTCATATGGAATACGGCTCATACCGCCAAGCCAAATCACAAGGTTTCCCCCGACGCCCACAAGGACATCAAAAAGAATAATATACAGCATTCCATTATTTACCATGAAAATAATTGGCTCTTCGCTTTCCTTCATCTGTTGAATCAACTGCATCAATGGGCTGGTGGACTCCATCAACTTACTATAGAGAAGTGCCATCATAATACCACTGACTGCTCCCGGCAGATAAAGTGCAATTCGCATATAGGAATGTCCAAAGCTACGTCTGAATATCAAATATGCGAAAAACATGGATACCGGTATCATTGCGCATTGCACAACGAAGAAAATCAGAGTGTTGCGAAGCGCCAAAGCGATATCGCTAGACGCTGCCCCTGCAAATAAATTGTCAATTGCCCACTCGAAGTTTGTCATATCCAGTTGTCTTGTATAAACATCTGTGAACGCCATACGGAATGTCTCAATCTGTACACCCAACCAAAAGATAAGCAAATGTATGATGGCCGGAGCGCAGAGTACAATGATACAAAGCCACTCTGCTTTGGTATTTTTATAGCGTTTCTTTTTCATTTTGTCTGATACCTCCTAGCATTTATTCACTAATGTTTAATGGAATAATAAATACACCTTCTCCTACTGCAAGATTTGCCGAATAAACGCCATTTGTCAAATCAATAATTTGCTTTTCACCATCAATAAATACAATCGCCTTGTTCTTGCCTGAGAATGTAACATTCAATGCAGCTGTTGTGGAACCTGATGGTTCAGCAACGTTTACTAACCAATATCCATCTAAATTCTTTTCATCATCATACATATGACTGATGATAGATGCGTTCGAATAGCTATTCACTGTAACTCCACTGATATTAGTCGATGTAAGGTCACTAAACAAATCGCTGCTACCGTTTGCCTTTGTTTCAACCCAATCATAATCCATAAATACATGGTCAAACTTCGTGATCTCTGCATTGGCATTCTGCACGTAGGTGTAAATATCTGTTGTTAGGCTTTCTGTTCCACCATCTGTTGGATACTGAACCATACTGCTGGTGAACCATTCGCCATCTTTACTCTGATTTGGATGTTCCCAATATGTAAAGTAGTTAATCTTCTTCATACCGAAAGCGAGTGCACTGTATACCTGGAACTGCATATCAGCATCAGATTGAGGATCACGTCTGTAGCTTTGATTTTGAAATATACCACTTCCATCAAATTCATAGCCACACGACTGTAAAGTAACACCAGTTGTATAACCGTTTTTCTTTCCTTGCGTTGCAACTGTCTGCAAATTAGTAAGCCATTCTGCATTTAACACGTTTGTGAAAGAAGATTGATACCACTTCTTTGTATTTTGTAATGGATAGGAATCATACATCAAACTTCCCGCTACGTTGCCAAATCCATTAATATAAGTCTCGTAATCATTTCCAATCTGTTCTTCTTCCGCGTAAGAAGGATATAAACAGCCTTGGAACGCAACAGAAAGCCCTCGTTCTGCACATTCATTCTTAATCAAACTAACAGCATTCGAATATCGTTCTGTGCTTGCAAGCCACGGTTCATCTGGCATCATAAATCCTTTGAAGATATCCTTATATCCATTTGTCACAATGAAATCTAAGATTTCTTCAATATCTGCTTCCAAGATAGTCTTGCCCTCTGCATTCATAATAGCATCTGAATAATAGAATACTTCTGACATTGTTGCCGTTCCAATGGTTCCGTCACCATTGTAATCCCAACCTTTTAGCGCTTCGTCAATTGTTACCTCCGACGAAGATACTTTGCCATCTTCATTTAAATCTCCAGATGTGGCACCTGCACCACTAACTGCCGAACGCACATAGGAATTCAGACCCATAGAAGTAACATAAACATCAAGTCCAGCTTCTTTCGCAAGTTGGAAATAAGTTATCATATTTCCATCCGTTACACCGTAACCTAGTCCTGTTGATTGCGAACTGTATGCTCCATCCACTTCATGAAGCAAGGTGTTAAGTCCTGCAGCCTTATATTTTGCGAACTCTGCAGCAGTCATAAAATTGTTTGTGTTTGTTACCGATGTTAAATTCGAGCCATCATATGTATAATCTTGTTGTCCTGACATTCTCGGTCCATGATATGCACCGAGCTTGATATCTTCATCATCCAAATATACTGGGAAATAATTTACTGTATATCCATCTGAACCTACTGTGTATTGAGCGCCTTCTAAGATAAACTCATATATTTTAATTCGGTCTCTGTCATTGACACCATCCACAGCATTTGCGTCAGCACCAGTTTTGTTGCCATCTGCGTCTGCATTAGATATGGAAACAGGTTCTTCTGCAAGATATCTTTTCAAACGTACGATGTCTATACTGTTAACAGCCGCATCTCCATTAGAATCCCCATACGTTTCTGTCGTGGCTGGTGCGGTAATCTTCCAGCCAGCGTTTGTATACCACAGATTGTATTCTTCTAATAGCACATAACTACCCTCGTATCCAAATATACCTTGAATCGTTAATTTGTCACCTACCTGAACACCTGCTGCTCCCAAATCTGCGTACCAGCCACCACCATTAGTAGTGTTTTTCATCGTGCCAGTACATGCTACACCATTTTTCCAAAAGCCTACACTACCAATTCCAGTAGTCCATCCAAAATCATCGTCGTCACTCGGCGAACAATTCTCGTGCACATCCACGGAACCACGCAAATATAAGTTAGTGCTTGTGCTTGAAATGTTCGTATCAAGACAAACAGTTCCCTCTTGCAACGTCGTAATCTTCTCGCAGTCTAACCAACGATTACCAAAAAATTGTATTTGAGTTTCTTCAAAATGAATCAGCGTAAGTCTATCTGATGAGTAGAAATCTCCTTTGATGGTAATTATATCCCTAATATTTGCAGTTCCAAAATCACTTAGATAGTAGTAGTTGTTTGATCCCCAATGTTTCTGGAGTTTTGCTCCTGTAACTTTCTTGTCTCCCAACCAAATTCCGCTATCTGCATCCGAACTATCCGCCGTCAAATATGCTACATTCCATTGATCACCATTTTCAGAAAGCCATTTATCCGCTTCTGTACTGCCCAAATAAATTCCTGTGCTTGACGTCGATACAATCTGTCCGGCTTCCGCAGTTAGTTTGGTAGAATATTCTGTTGGTGCAACATAATCTACCCACTGGCTTCCGTTATACTTGAAACTACTTTCTTCAATAATTACTACATCGTTTCCAATTAAATTTCCATCATTGTTGTAAATGCAAAACGTACCTTCTATAGTAACTATCGTATTTGTTGATACACCGCTAAGATTCTCGATG
>JAZQBW010000072.1:0-28642 GCA_045545895.1 Faecalimonas sp. | reverse complement strand
CTCCTGAAATCATCATTTTAGAGAGAAGGCAACGCACCTTTTCTCCACCGGAGAGTACCTTTACTTTCTTTACACCATCTTCGCCTGAGAATAACATTCTTCCCAAGAAACCGCGCACATAAGTCACGTCTTTTTCTTCTGAATATTGTGTCAACCATTCAACAATGGTATCTTCATTATCAAATTCATGGGAGCTGTCTTTCGGGAAGTATGCCTGGGTAGTGGTGACACCCCATTTGTAAGTTCCTTCGTCCGGTTCCATTTCTCCCATCAATATTTTAAACAAGGTGGTTTTTGCCAATTCATTTCCGCCTACAAAAGCAACTTTATCTTCACGCCCGATTGTAAATGACAGGTTATCTAATACCTTCACACCGTCAATGGTTTTGGACAATCCTTCTACGGAGAGAACCTCGTTTCCGATAGAACGGTTTGGTTTAAAGTCGATATAAGGATATTTCCTGCTGGATGGACGAATGTCTTCCAGTTCAATCTTTTCCAGCGCGCGCTTACGAGATGTTGCCTGTTTTGATTTGGAAGCATTTGCACTGAATCGGGAAATGAATTCCTGCAATTCTTTGATTTTTTCTTCTTTCTTGCGGTTTGCTTCCTTCATTTGGCGAATTAATAACTGGCTTGATTCATACCAGAAATCATAGTTACCTGCATATAACTGAATCTTACCATAGTCAATGTCTGCAATCTGTGTACATACTTTATTTAAGAAGTAACGGTCATGGGAGACCACGATAACTGTATTTTCAAAGTTAATAAGGAACTCTTCTAACCATGCGATGGCATCTAAATCCAAGTGGTTGGTAGGCTCGTCAAGAAGTAGTATATCTGGATTTCCAAATAAAGCCTGTGCAAGAAGCACCTTCACTTTTTCCGGACCTGTCAAATCTTTTACCAATTTATAATGTAAATCCGTCTCAATTCCAAGACCATTAAGAAGTGTGGCTGCATCTGATTCTGCATTCCAGCCATCCATCATTGCAAATTCACCTTCCAGTTCACTTGCTTTGATTCCGTCTTCCTCTGTAAAATCTTCTTTTGCATACAGGGCATCTTTTTCCTTCATGATGTCATAGAGTCTTTGATTTCCCATGATAACCGTATCCAAAACCATAAACTCATCATATTTAAAATGGTCCTGCTGTAAGAATGAAAGTCTCTCTCCCGGAGTAATAATCACTTCTCCTTTTGTAGGCTCAAGCTTCCCTGATAAAATCTTTAAAAATGTAGATTTACCGGCACCGTTCGCTCCGATGAGTCCATAACAGTTGCCTTGTGTAAATTTCACATTTACATCTTCGAATAATGCTTTTTTCCCAACGCGCAATGTAACATTACTTGTGCTGATCATCTAATATTTCCTCCATAAATATGCTAAACTCAATATTTACCAACGCTTATATTAACATGAGAGGGGTAAAATAGCAACTTTTTTATTGTATAGTTTCTGCATTCCGTGTAAAATAATAAGAGAATGTATTTGAATATGAAAGAGGTATATATGAATCAAAATGACAATTACAAAAAAATCTCTGACTCTATGGTAGAAACTGTACGAATTGTTCGTCCTAATCACTTGAACGGCGCCAATCGTTTATTTGGTGGTATTCTCATGCAATGGATTGATGAAGTTGCAGGGATTGTAGCCAAACGTCATGCCATGACCAATGTTATTACTGCTTCTGTAGACAACCTTACCTTTGTAAGAGGTGCGTTTCAAAATGAAATGGTGGTAATCATCGGAAGACTTACATGGGTTGGAACATCTTCTATGGAAGTTTTGGTAGAAACATATGTAGAAAATATAAAAAGAGAACGAAAACTAATTAACAAGGCTTACTTAGTGATGGTTTCCATAGATGAAAATGACAAACCGGTGAAGGTTCCTCGCCTGACGTTGGAAACAGAAGAACAAAAAGCCGAATGGGAAAATGCAGAAATCAGACACATGATTCGAAGAGAAAGAAAAACGGATGGAATCTAAACTCCATCCGTTTTGTATTTAAGGCACTCTGCCAATATTGATTATCGAATTCTCTCCGGAAATCCGACTTTCTTCTGTACCTTTCTCAAGGTCTTCATGGCATAATAATTTGCCTTTTCTGCGTTATTCTTAATAATGCCATCAATATAGGCTTTATCTTTTTCTAATCTTGCAACTTCTTCCTGGAGTGGCTTTAATACAGAAACCACTGCTTCTCCTACTGCCATCTTGAAATCGCCATAGCCTCTTCCTTCAAACTCTTTCACAACATCCTGCGGCGCTTTATTGGTACATGCACTGTAAATGTCAATTAAGTTTTTCACGCCAGGTTGTTCATCACGATATAAAATCTGTGCTTCTGAGTCTGTTACCGCACGCTTGCATTTACGGATAATGGTATCCGGGTCATCCATAAGGTAAATGCTTGCATTTGGATTTTCATCTGATTTAGACATTTTCTTTGTTGGGTCTTGAAGTGACATAATCTTCGCCCCAACTTTTCCAATATATGCTTCCGGAACGGTAAATACGTCACCATAAATACCATTGAATCTTTGAGCCAAATCACGAGTTAGCTCCAAATGTTGCATCTGGTCAATACCAACCGGAACCACATCTGCCTGGAACAACAATATATCTGCTGCCATAAGCACTGGATAGGTAAACAGACCTGCATTAATATTATCTGCATGCTTAGAAGATTTGTCCTTGAACTGGGTCATACGATTAAGTTCACCCATATAAGTATAGCAATTTAAAATCCATGCAAGTTCCGCATGGCCTGATACATGTGACTGATAATAAATACAGTTCTTTTCCGGATCAAGTCCTGCTGCAATATAAAGTGTCAGAAGGGCTCTTGCTCTTTTACGAAGGGTAGCCGGGTCCTGTCTTACTGTAATGGAGTGCATATCAACCACACTGTAAAAACATTCATATTCATCACTTAGTGTAACCCAGTTTTTAAGTGCTCCAAGGTAATTCCCCAAAGTCAGATTCCCTGTTGCCTGCATTCCACTGAATAATACTTTTTTATCGTTAATCATGTTTCATTCCTCCAAATATCATCTTTCCTAAGTTTACACGTTTCTTAAGCCCTCGTCAAGCCGAGGATTGGTAACTCTCTCTCATCATATGCAATCAAGGCTTCTTCTAAAATCTTCGGCACCCCATCTTCCACTTCCACAACGGAGAAACCACAATTCTTATGTAAGCCACCCTTCCAGAAATCAGCCTTATCCCATTTCTTTATATTACATAACAGACCACAAAGTGCTGCCCCATGTGTAGCTATTAGAATTGTACTTTCAGCATACTTTGGATTTTTATAAAGTTCCAGAAGAAACTCTCCTGTCCTCTTGAGAATATCTTCCATAGCCTCACTGCCGTTCACCGCGTAATACAGCTCTGGCTTGGAGAAAAAATTCTGAAGATTCTCGTCATCCAACTGAAAACTCTCCCCTTCATACGCGCCAAAATTCACTTCTATAATTCTCTCATCTTCTATAATAGGTACATTCCTATCTCCTAATATAATCTCTGCAGTCTCTTTTGCTCTTATAAGCGGACTTGTAAATGCCATGTCAAACGCTACATCCTTTAGTCCTTCTCTCGTTAGCTCGGCCACACGTCTTCCCCACTCATTTAATGGGATATCTGTACGCCCCTGCAGTCTACGGGCGCGATTCCAATCTGTCTGCCCGTGTCTTATGATATATAGTTTCATTCTAAATTCCTCCAAATACCTTCATAGTATAACACAGGAAAACGAAAGTTTCATCTTGTTTTGTAAGAACCTTCTCTGTATAATATGTTTATATCAAATGCGTCGATCCAAATATGTTTTTCACGCACATATATGATATGAGTGGCGCAATTTCAAACAACAGGAGAAATACCATGCAAAAAATTACAAGTTTTACTATCGACCATATAAAATTAGTTCCGGGAGTGTATGTTTCCAGAAAAGACCCTGTGGGAAATGAAATCATCACCACTTTCGACCTTCGAATGACCAGTCCTAACGACGAGCCGGTTATGAATACTGCTGAAATGCACACTATTGAACATTTGGCAGCCACATTCTTACGCAACCACAAGGAATTTGGTCCTAAAGTCATTTACTTCGGACCAATGGGATGTCGCACCGGATTTTATCTCCTACTTGCAGGAGACTATGAGTCAAAAGATATCGTTGATTTGATGATTGAACTTTTTCAGTTTATTGCCCAGTTTGACGACGAAGTACCTGGAGCTTCTGCAAAAGACTGCGGAAACTATCTAGATATGAACCTACCTATGGCAAGATATCTTGCGAAAAAATATTTGGACGAAGTACTCTACTCTATTTCTGAAGAACAACTGGTTTATCCAAAGTAAACGCAAAGAAAAATGTGATTGAATCTTTACTATAAACAGTGGAATCAATCACATTTTTTCAATGTCTACTTTTTCAAAACTTCTCTCCGAATATATCGAAACGTCTCTTCTTCTCCTTTTTCAGCCAGCATTTTCAAAAGTCTCTCTAGTAATTCCCTCGTGTGTTCATGAAGTGTAATCTTCTGCTTGCCCATTTCGTAATATTCTAATGGACTAGAATCCGTATAAGCCTCTTTTTGATACGTCTTACAAGCCGCAATCCGGTCCATAACCATCTCTACAATATACTTATCCGGCATCCGCATACCACTCAAAGTTCCGGTTTTCCCCGGGGTGTAGTCAATCCAATATTCAAAATGATGTTTGTTGCGTCCTTTATGATGTAGCCACGCAGAAGAGTATCCTATCTCTTCTCGCTCCGCATTATTTGGGCTTCTGGTTCCCTGAAAGTATTTGGCACCTACCCGAAACTCAATCCAGCTGTATTTTGACATATCATGCAAAATCCCTTGCTTATAGAGTCCAACCCGAAAGCAACCCTTCGCCACCAAGTATTTATGATATGTAATTGTACAAAAATGTTTCCATGCTTTCATATTCTCGTCCCTTTTCTACATAATCAATCTAATTAACACTAAGACCATCAAATGCACCGGATAAAATCCATAAAAAAATGTCTTACATTTTGGGCCCTGCTGGCCACTATGCATTGCAATCGGAATCAAAGCAAGTACGGCATAAGTCTGAATGTTGCCCATCAGAAACAGATTGATGAACGCAACTCCAAGTAACTTCATAATCTTATTGTCCCTAAACTGATAAAACCAGTAAATCATAAGGAGACCCATGCTACTATAATCCGTGTTCAAAAATTCACTGAATAGTAAAATAGCAAGCACACATAACACGCTTTGAATGATACCTTTTGACTTCAATATAAGATAAAGCATCAAAATACCCAAAAACAATGTAAAAAACACATTCTGACGCCCAAAACTACATACAGAACCGGAAAAAGCCAAATCAAATGGTATTTCCGATATCAGAGCCAAAGCCCCCAGCCTCAACATATATTTTCTTACATCATGGGTGTGCATAAAGCCTTCTACTAATGTGTAAGCAAAAATAGGAAAGGCAATTCTTCCCACAATACGCAGACCAAGATATTGGGGAAATAAGATTGCACCTATGTGGTCCACCAGCATAGATGCAATTGCAATTATTTTTAAAGTAAATGTATTGATTGCTATTTTCATAATTTACCTTCCAACCAACATCACAATTGTTCTTGCCCCAATTGTGATTTTTTTCTGGTTCTCTATTAAAACTTCTTTTTGTTCCCCCGTCTCTTCTTCCGTTGTGAACATCTGATACCATTTTCTATCCTTTAGAAGAATCGGAAGGGCAAAGGTTTTCTCTTCCCAATGCATATTATATGCAATAAAACAATCTGTTACTTCACAGTTTTCATTGTGATAGTATACTCCAAGCTGCCGACTATCCACACGATTAGGCACCTTCCACGCCTGCTCGCCGTGATAAGAAATCTCCGGCACTCCATAATTAGTCTCTGTAAGTCCACATAGCTGTTTTCCAGAATGCAGAATATCCATTTTCTTACGAAGTGCAATAACACCTTTTACATATGAAAAGAGCTCTTTTTCTCGCTCCAAATCATTCCAATCCAGCCATGCTATCTCATTATCCTGACAATACACATTGTTATTCCCCTTTTGGGAATTACCAAATTCATCTCCTGCTAGAATACACGGTGTGCCTTGTGCCGAAAGCAACAAAAAGAAGGCATTTCGAACTTGTCTCCTACGAAGAGCTATCACAGCCTCATTATCTGTCGGTCCTTCCACACCACAGTTCCAGCTATGATTATAATTCGGGCCATCCTGATTCTCTTCTCCATTAGCTTCATTATGCTTGACACCATAGGAATAAAGGTCATGAAGGGTAAATCCATTATGGCTCGCAATATAGTTACAGCTTTCGCTTTCTTTGACAGTCTGTCGCAGCTTTGCAATCACGTCCCCCACCATACCTTCATCTGATTTTAAGAAACGGCGCATAGTAAATTGGAACTCATCTTTATTCTGTAATATTTTTGTTTTCCCAAGTAATGGGTCTGTAGAAATGCAATCCATTGGTGCAACGTGTGGATTAACAATAAAACCGTCCACATGGTATTCCATCACATAATAGCGCAAACAATCCACAATGAGTTGCTTCGGTGTCTCACTTGTAAATGGCAGGTTTAGTACCACTTCTATTCCAGCTCTGTGACACGCTTTTGCCATATCCTTCAACTCATGCTCAGCACTATTTTCTGACGCATATACATTCTTCATTGCAAAGCAAAAAGCTTCTCCATAACCCCAATAATTCTTATAGCGCTTTGACTCTACAAAACTATACACCGGCATGCATTGAATCTGATTGATACCCAGTTCCTGCAAATATGGTATCTTCTCAATCACACCTGGAAAAGTACCTTTCTTCTTCGCTTTGGAGCTTGAATGTATGGTAAATCCTCGTACATGAAGGCTATAGGCTATCACTTCCTCATATGGAATCTCTAGCGGTCTATCCCCTTCCCAGTCATAATCATCAAACACCACTCTCCCTCGCGTATGCATCCCATCTTCTTCTATCACTGATTTGGCATACGGATCCACAAAGGTTTCCCCTGCAATCTCATAGTAATATTCTAAGTCCTGCACTTCTGATTTTGGAAGTGCCACAAAACGAATCTCTCCTACGGAATCCTTTTCAGACAGTTCAACCTGAAACTTTGGCTTTTTTCCACCTTTTTTATATAGTTTTAAAATACAATCTTTTTCACGGGGAACTGCTACAGAAAAATTCATATATTCATCTTTTTCCGAAATTCCTAGTGGCAGTGGATATCCTTTTTTCACCTTCATCATGCACCTCTTATCATTGTCATGCATTTGACTTTCATGCACCGTTATTGCCATGCATTAATCTCATATTCTGCTACATTGTCCTGTGTAATTAAAAATGTATCAATATAAGTAATTGCTTTGTATTTCTCATCACCTAGCATCTTCAAAGTTACGCTGACTGCTTCTTTTCCAATGGTCTCTGTAGATTGTGCTACTGTTGCTACAATGAGTGACCCTTCCCTTGCAATCTCTTTTTTTACATCTGGTGAGCCATCAATTCCATAGATAATTAAATCTCTTTCACCCACGTTGTTGGCTGCCACCACAGCTCCAATGGCAGTCGGATCATTTCCACACATAATTGCCACTACATCCGGATGCTCTCTCAGAGCAGCTTCTACTTCCGGAAGAGCAACATCCAAATCCCCTTTTGCATCGATTCTTGCCACTACTTCAAAGCCTTTTTTAGCGATTGCCCTCTCAAATCCTTTAATTCTTTCATTAATAGAGTTGCGATTCGGGCATTCTACAAGAATAATCTTGCCACCTGTTGGGATTCGCTCTAGCAGATCCTTGCCACACATATAGCCCGCCTTACTATTATTAGAACCCACATAAGCATCTATTTTATCAAAGGCTTGGACCTGTGTATCCAAATTGATAATCGGGATTCCATTCTCCTTCAGTTTATCCAAAGAAGGTTCTATCTCGATCCAATCCACCGGAGCCACAAAAACGGCATCCACCTCTGCTTCAATAAGCTCATCAATCTGTTCATTTTGAAGCTCAAAATCGCTTTTTGCGTCCTTTGTAATCAAAGTATGGCCTTCCGCCTCAAGATTGTCCTTAAGAGCTTTTTCCAAAGCAATAAAATACGGATTATCCATGGTGAGACAACTAAAACCAAATGTATAGACTTCCGCTTCCTCTAATTCCTCTTCCCCGACAACCATTTCAGGATTCTCATTTATAACTTTCTCCGGCTTGTCACATGCCGATACAGAAAACACACACAATATTGCAATCAAAAGTACTCCAAAAATCTTTCTCATTTGAATATAGCTCCCTTCTGTCTTAACATCAATATGCTCTCATTTTATTTTATTCTTTTTTCCCATAAAGTCAATAGTTTTGCCCCTTGCAATTCTTTCCTACGTCTGATAGAGTAAGAATATCGAATCAAACATTTTAAAGGAGATTTCATTATGAGTAAACACGATCATGATTGCAACTGCGGATGCAACGAAGAAGTAACTGTAACATTAACATTGGATAATGATGAAGAATTAGAATGTGCAGTACTTACCATCTATGAGGTAGAAGGGAAAGAATATATCGCCCTGCTCCCACTTGCAGAAGACGGCAGCGAAGAAGACGGTGATGTATACATCTACCGCTATGTAGAAACAGAAGACGGTGAACCAACCTTAGAGAACATTGAAGATGACGACGAATACGAAGCTGCTGCTGACGCATTTGATGAATGGTTAGACGAGCAAGAATTCGAAGAATTAGAAGACGAAGAATAAGAGAAAAAACTTGTCCTTTTTTGTCGAATTATGTATAATGATATAGATTTCATAAAATTTTTATAAAGTTTATGAAATCTATATCATTTTTTATTTTGAAAGGATTTGTTATGTTTGGAAGAAGACCCGATGGCAGAGTTATCCGTAGCTTAGACCCAATGGATAAAATCATGCCATACATTATGAAAACCCGTACAGACTCTATGAATATGTATGAAGATACATTTCCATGCGACGTGTGGGATACATATATTAAGGAAAAGGCGGAACAAGGCATTAAAATGTCCTACATGGTCATTGTCATCGCCGCTTTTGTAAGACTGATGGCACTGAGACCTCAGCTCAATCGCTTTGTTATGAATGGAAAGATATATGCAAGACCTAAGATTTGGGTAAGCTTTGTGGTACATCCTACTTTAAAAGACGGAAGCACCGGAACTACGATTAAACTTTGTTTTGATGGAACGGAAAATATATTAGAGGTTGCACAGATTGTCAATGAAGCTGTGGAAAAAGAAACAACTAAGCGGGTTGGCGAAAACGGCGTTGATAAACTCCTGCGAGTGCTCATGAATGTCATTCCGGGACCACTTATTAAAATTGTAATTAATACACTGATGTGGATGGATAAACACAGTATTATGCCAAAATTCATCGTAGAATTAAGTCCATTTCACACATCGCTTTTTATTACAAACTTGAAATCCCTGGGAATCAATCATGTATTCCACCATGTGTATAATTTCGGAACAACCGGACTATTCTTTGCCATGGGAAAAGAGAAAAAGATTTCTGTGGTTCAGGGAAACGAAACAGTTCATGAAAAACATATGGGATTCGGTTTGGTATCTGACGAGCGCTTCTGTGATGGGCTCTACTACGCAATGTCCCTTCGTCAAATGCGAAAATTTATGAAAAATCCAGCAAGCCTTGAGAAAAAGATAGAGAAAAAGATAGAGGATGTGAGATAATCACATCCTCTTTGTCATTCCTAATACGATTAATAGTGCATCCTGTAATATACTTTATTTCGTAAATGCTTCGCGAATAGTCTTTACAACTTGTTCCACACACAACGCAATTCCATAGTCATTCAAATGAATCTGATCATCTTCACGAATACCATCTATTCTATGCTCCTCCATGATTGCAAATAAATCGTTGATAATAACACCTTTCTCTTGAAGTTTAGGCACTAAGGTGTCGTTATAAAGCTTGATGCGTTCTAATTCATGATATGGATAATCCGGATGGGTTGGTGTTGTCGTTGCAAAAATCACTTTCTTTCCATACTGTAAAAGAATGTCCGCAATGCGAAGCATATTGTTTGTATATTCGTCTAATGTTGTAAATGAACCGTCTCCAAAGATATCACAGGCATCCCAAAGTCCATTATTCCAATGAATTACATCTGCTCCTTGAATCTGCTCTTTGAACTCAAATAACATACGCAATGTATATTTTGCAAATCTACAGTTATCCTCTGGCTGCCACACTTCACATTCAGGTTGTAACATTTCTGCAACCTTTTGACCATATCCGATTAGACGGATTGAATCTCCTAGTAATACTACTTTTTTCATATGAATTCCTCCTTAACAGATTCTCTTTTTTTCCTATTTAAACATAATTTCGTTTATGATACTTTGCAAATACTCCTGTCTGCCACTTGATGGTAATTCCGGAGCTCCCATATCTTCGGCGATTTTTGCAAGTTCTTCAAGAGAAGTAGCACCCTCCACTATGCTTTTACCGATACCTGTTTTGAATGAAGAATATCTTTCATTTATGAATGAATCAATTCTTCCATCTTCAATAATTTCTGCCGCTTTAATAAGACCTAATGCAAAGGTGTCCATACCAAGTATAAAAGCATGGAACATATCTTTGGCAGTGTAACTTGGTCTTCGTGTTTTTGAATCGAAATTGAATCCACCCGTAAGACCTCCCGCTTTTAAAACTTCATACATACACATTGTTGCATCGTAAACGTTTGATGGGAACTCGTCAGTGTCCCAACCAAGAAGCATATCCCCTTGGTTTGCATCAATTGAGCCGAGCATGCCGTTTATAGCAGAAACGCGCAAATCGTGTTGGAATGTATGACCTGCCAACGTTGCATGATTTGCTTCAATATTCATTTTGAAATCCTTATCAAGTCCATACTGACGCAAAAATCCGATTGCGGTTGCAGCATCAAAATCATATTGATGCTTCATTGGCTCCTTTGGTTTTGGTTCTATATAAAAGTCGCCTTCAAATCCGATGGAACGTCCATACTCAACCGCCATTTTCATAAGACGAGCAATGTTTTCCTGCTCAAACTTCATATCAGTATTGAGTAATGTTTCATAACCTTCTCTTCCGCCCCAGAAAACATAACCTTTTCCGCCAAGCTTTACAGTTAAATCTAACGCCTTTTTGACTTGAGCTGCTGCAAAACAGAAAACATCAGCTGAATTTGTAGAGCCTGCTCCATTCATAAAACGAGGATTTGAAAACATATTTGCCGTACCCCAAAGACATTTAATACCTGTTTCTTGCATTTTCTCAAGTATATAATCTGTAATCTCATCAAGGCGTCTATTCGTTTCCTTGATATCTTCCGCCTCAGGAATTAAATCAACATCGTGAAAGCAGAAATATTCTATACCAAGCTTTTGCATAAATTCAAAGCCTGCATCCACTTTAGCTTTTGCGTGCTCCATAGTGCCTTTTTCTGCGCCGAAGGACTTGTCGGCAGTATCTCTTCCAAACATATCAGTACCAGCAGCACAAAGGTTATGCCACCAAGCCATAGCAAAAGGCAGGTGTTCACGCATTGTTTTACCCATAATAACACGGTCAGCATCATAGAATTTAAATGCCAACGGATTTTCACTTTCTGTTCCTTCAAATTTGATAGTTGGGATGTTCTTAAAAATTTCACTCATCACGATTACCTCACTTTATTTTTTTAAATGTGTTTTTTAACGAAGGATAAATTTCCTTGAATTTGCTATATTGTTGTTCATAACGAGCAACAATTTCCGGTTCCGGTGTTATTGTGTTTTTCACTTTTACAAATGCATTTACACATTCTTTTACACTTTGAAACTCACCGCATCCAACCATTGCAAGCATCGTCGCCCCATAACCAGGACCTTGTTCTGTCTGCAATAGCGCGATATCAACATTAAGTATATTACAAAGAATTTTTTGCCACAGTTCTGATTTCGCACCACCACCGCACAAACTACTACAATTGATATTAATATTCTGTTCTTTTGCTATCTCAAAATTATCACGTATCGCAAATGCCACGCCTTCCAGCACTGCCAAAAACATGTCTTTGCGTTTGGTATCCATTCTCATTCCGATAAATGTTCCTCTTGCATCGGTATCGTTAATCGGACTGCGTTCCCCCATGAGATACGGCAGGAAAAATACATCGTTTCTGCCAAGATCATCATCCGTTATAGGATACTGTTCCTTATTATAGTCGGTGGTGTTAAGAATTTCTTCACAAAACCATTTGTTGCAAGATGCCGCTGAAAGAATACATGCCATCAAATGATAATCGCCATTTGCGTGACAAAACGAATGCAATGCATTATTTTTATCCACTGAAAATTTGTCAGACGATATAAATACTGTTCCGGATGTTCCAAGCGATATATTACAGTTTCCATCAGATACAGTGCCTGTACCAATTGCTGCCGCTGCATTGTCTCCAGCACCTGCAACAACCCTTATGCCACTGTCAATGCCAAGTTGTGATGCAACCTCAGGTAACAAAGTGCCAACAACTTCAAAACTTTCAAATAAAGTAGGCATTTGATTTTCGTTTATACCACAGATATCGAGCATCTCTTTTGACCACTCTTTGTTCTTAACATCTAATAAAAGCATTCCGGAAGCGTCAGAATAATCAGTGCAATGGACCCCTGTAAGCCTATAGTTTATGTAGTCCTTTGGAAGCATAATCTTACAAATTTTCGCGTAATTTTCAGGTTCATTATTTTTGAGCCACAATATTTTCGGTGCAGTAAAGCCTGCAAATGCGATGTTTGCCGTAAACTGAGATAGCTTCTGCTTACCAACAACCTCGTTAAGATATTCTGTTTCCTTGTTTGTACGACCATCATTCCACAAAATGGCAGGTCGTATTACCTTGTCATGTTCATCAAGAATAACAAGTCCATGCATTTGTCCGCCCACGCCAATACCGACAACTTCAGATATATCAAGGTTCTGTGTGATTTCTTTCACTGCCGAAACAAAAGCATCCCACCAAGCCTCTGGACTTTGTTCACTCCATCCCGGATTAGGAAAACTCACTTCATAAGCACGTGAAACTTCTTTTATAATATTGCCGGTATGATCTACAAGCAAAAGTTTTAATGCCGACGTTCCAAGATCGGCGCCAATATAATATTTCATGTTTTTCTCCTTTATAGCATAGGTATGACTTCAGCTAATGCAAGCAGATTGCTTGTTTCCGACCAACAACTCCCATTAAATACGCCGCCTATTTTATCTGTCCCTTCCCAATCAGACATATTAACACGTTCATTAATAAAACCTTGTGGCATGCGGGTCGCATCAGGTTCCCAGTCGTAAATCGGTCTATCATCTGTAGACATATATTGTCCAATTGTAAGCGCAATATCTTTAATAAGTTCCAGATATAACGGATCTTCTGTCCATTTCCAAAGTTTATATAAACTATCGCCTGACAACGTACAAATACCAGGGGCTGAATGCTTGTTTTGAAGATTTGCAAACACACTTCCCACCGTCTTCATTCCAAGACGACCAAACTCACTATCACTTGGGAAAAGATAATTATAACTTACTACCCAGCTACTGCAGTAGTGTGCATTTTCTTTCGCATACTTAAGCCATTTCTCATCATTGGTAACATCGTACAAAACAACAAAACTTTCCAGAAGACCAAAAGCACTTTCGGAGTCAACACATTGGAGCATGTCTCCTGGACCACCGGTAGTATATCCTTTACACAACGAATTCTGATAATAAGCCTCTGCACTCTCTCGAGCTACGCGCAAATATTCAGGGTTTTCAAAAAATCGATAAGCTTCTGCCAATCCTGCAGGTGCAATGGCTCCGCAGGTAGAACCGCCCACACAAATTTCGCCTGTGTGCACATCCACAATTTGACCAAACTGTCCATACTTATGAAACAACCGGACGAACCCATCTGCTGCTTTTCTTGCGCCCTCCACAAAATTATGTGGAATCTCAATATTTCTCTCTTGCATCAACTTAAAATGCTTAAAGAGAAAATAAAGTACATCCGCAGATTTGCGAATCAGATGCCAATGTTCAGCACCTTTCATATCTAAACCATCACCCAACGGATTTCCATCTTTATCTACTACACTATGGAAAAATCCACTTTCACATTGAGTTGAAAACAAGAAAGATAACGTTTTCATCTCACGCTCAAATTCAATTTCTCCACCTAATTTCATAAGAGGATATCCACTCATTGCTCCACCAACCCATCCAGGCTGCCACACCTGAAAACGATGGTCGGTCGTACCAACTTGATACATTCCAAGAGCCTCATTCCAGTTCATCGTGTTAAATTTGTCTCGTTGTATCTCGAATTGTTTATCATATGACAGTGGCTCCGGTCTTTGACAGTCCAATCCCATGATTTTGCGATTTTCAAAAAACACTCGGTAAAACTGTGATAAACTATCACAAGCAAATTCCAATATATGACACGGAATTTCTGGAGGTTCATCAGTCCACGTAGTCTCATTGTCGCTCAGCGAGCACATACGATATACTTTTTCTCTTTTTGCAGGCCACGTAATGCGAATTTCCCCATTTTCATATGCAAGACCAACATTTTTACCATCAATTTGTTGTACCGTAAACACAAGAATACCTCTTTTTTCAGAAGGTGAAAACACACCAACGCATGGCGTTGCCGCATCCCCCGTGGTTACTTCAATCTTCCCGCTTCCGTCAGGTTCCAGTCTTGGAACATCTGAAATTGTAATGGGCATATCAATTCTTGCATTATCAGGCTTAAACAATGGTGGATAGCTATATTTCAAAACGCGAAACTGATTTCCCGCATAGCAACACGCAGGAATAAAAACAAAATTATCTTGATTATAAAATGTTGGAATGTTTTTTATAGCCATACTATTCTCTCCTGTTGAAATAAGGTAGCCCCCGTTAACTGAAGACTACCTTATTGTTTTAGTATCCCATCCCCCACTTATCGTAGAGATTTGATATATTTTTTCCTTCACTGACTTGAGTGACATTAAAGTGGTCAGCAATTTCTTTAAATTCTGCCTTATATGCATCAATTACATCTGCACTTGTATTAAAATTATAACATTCTACATACAAATACAATGTTGACAGTTTTTCTGCCATAATATGGTCATGATATTGCTGATACATCGCAGGATTATCTTCTTTTAAGCCTGCAATGCTTTCCTCTGCTTTGTCATAGTAATCAAACCACTGTTTCAGAACATCTTTTGGCCAATAAACATCTGAAGCAAGTTGGAAATAGATAGACGAATCGCCACCTAATTCATTATGCTCCTTATTATAATTTGTAAGAGTACGCAACTGGTCAAATATTGCTCTCATATCAGAAGAAGCCGGTCCGAAATAACCCTCGAAGAATTTATCAATTAACTCTCCTATATCTTGATCTGCATCCCATGCTAATTTGCTGCAAATATATGATTTCAAATATGACCAACCGGTTAACGCGCCTCTTTCATCAGTCTGACGCTGATCAAACATATAAAATGCATTAAGATCTGTCGCTATACGATAACTTTCAGCAAATGAATCAAAGCAATCATATGGTGCTAGATAATAAAAGAAGTTTGTACTGTAAAGCCAAAGGTACAGATTCTCTCCAGCCAACGCAGACCAACCACGTAAATTTTTATAATATTCTGCATTTGCTTTATCTGTCATTGTACGATAATAATCGTTCTTAATGATAGCAAGCTGACAATACACACCTTCATCAAGATGAATATCTTTATTTGGCTTATATTCATCAGTTTCTGCATTATAAGTTACCGGAGCTGCCTCATAACCGGTGTATGCAAAGAAGACAATTCTTAAATCTCTTGCATATGGTTTTCCTTCCTCTGTCTCAAACCACTCTCGAACCATGGCATTTAAATCATTGATAAATAAAATGATTGATGCCGATATTGCACCGTATTCTTCTACTACTTTATTACATGCATCACATTCACACACATCATAATTATCCTCATTTGTAAGCATAATCGATGTTCTGTCAGGAGTATTTATTAATTCCTCTTTCATGGTAGTGAAACAAGCATTTAACAGTTTCTTATACTCTGCTTCATCGCCGTGAGCTGTATAACATAATTGAGTTTTGTCTCGATTGTACCAGTTTGCATTTGCCTCCGGTGCATCTTGTACATACTCCAAGGAGTTATGTGTCCACTGATTTTTCACAGTAACAAACATTTCACTGTTTGGTCTTTGTCTCAATCGATAAAGCGTGTAAGTATCTCCTATAACAATCCCATCAGCTGCAATTCGATAATCGATATCCGGGATATCAGTTAAGTCAAATTGATATAATGGAACCTGGGTAACACCTTTGGCAAGTGTATAACAATCTTCAGCAAAGAAATCATAATCAATAAGATATTCAAGCAATTCATACACAGCATACAATGAACCATATTCTCCTCCACCGATTAGATACAGATTATCACCCTTTGTGACAATCTTATAGCCATCTCTACCCAGCTCGTCAAATTCATAAGTAATATCTGTTTCTTTTAAAACTGTGGTTTCTCCAATAGAGATATACTTATCTCCATCTTTTATCTCATCATCGGTAACCACCGGGAGCGTTACTCCCGTTGATTCCGAAAAGAATTTGTTGAATTCCGAAGCGGCAATTGTTATCAAACCACTTTCCTGCTTTGGAACAACAATTTTATATTTTGATACACCTTCATCTACAAGATATGTCCCTTTTACAACAGTTAATCCATTGCTTGATGTTTCTTTATCCGGCGAACAACCTATGCTTCCTAAAACCAAGCCGATAACCAAGATAAATATTAATAGTTGACGTAATTTTTTCATATTTTTCACCTACTTTACAACAATTTCATAGGAAGCAAAAGTACAGTTTCCATTTTCATCTAATGCAATATATCTTACAGTATATGTACCTGACTTGGTTGCCTCAAATGCACCGTCTGTAACATTGACATTGATACCTTCCGGATCAAATACATAGACCTCTACTGTACATTCTTTTGTTATGTTATCTTCCACTTTTGTTTCGGCCACCTTAACTGTTGCACCCTTGTTCGCAGTCTCTTTATGTTTCTTGATTTCGATTGACGGTCTGGTAACATCTTTCGCTGTAATAGCATATACATATGTGTCGGTAGTACCCTTACCATCTGCTATGACATATCTGATAGTAAAGTCACCATATTCCTTTAATTCGAAGCTTATGTCCTTTGTAGGGTCCTGTGTGCCATCAAGTACAACACCATTTTCATCCGTAATATATTTACCATCCGGACCAGTCACATCTAAAGTCATTGTTGAAATTGGATTGATAACATCGTAAGCAAATGCGCCTTTTAACTCAACCTTTTCACCTTTACCTCTGTCTCCCGCTTTTGTTTCCACAATAATCTGTGGTGCGAATCTGTCCATTCTAGATGAGTTCATAGTGTGTCCATTTACATTGTTTATAAGAAGTTGCGATGCTCCTGAAACACCTTCCAGTTCAACCGCAAACAAAGCAACAGAGTCTGTAAATCCTTCAAATTTACTGCCATCAAGGAATTGTTTAACCTCAACATTTACATCCGCATCCGGCACTACAAGATGACTATCATTATAAAATTCTAAAGCAAAGTTTCTGTTTAAGTCGTCAAATGTGGATGTTACTTTTACATCTGGTCCATCATTCACATTAAATACAGTGCCATCTTCTGTTTTCCTATAGGATAGTTTTACTTGCTTGTCAGTAACTATATCTGTTAAATAAATATTTATTTTGTTATAAGCATTCTTTTCGCCAACTTGGAAAGAAAATGCGAATTCTTTTACTTGAACATAATTTACGAAATCCAGTTTTGCATCTTTTCCCATATTATAGGTAATAGATGTATTACTGCTTTCTGCTGTTGCCTCTCCATTTGTCGCAACAAACATCTTAGCAAGTTCTAAATTACCTGTATATCCAATATCAACAACTGTAGCTGCATAAGAACGTTCACAAACATTTCCATCCACAGTCAATCGATAGGTAAGTGTAACATCACCTGCTTTTTCCGGAATATACTGACCTTTTTCTATCTGCTTTTCAGCACTTTGGCTTTCAGTAACGAACAAATCCATGTCCGTCTTCACACCTTCTCCAGACGAAAAATCATAACCAAAGCTATTAGGCATATTGTAGGTCGCACCTAAAATAAAATACTTTGGAACAGCCACTTTGTCGTATACTTGTGGTTGTGTGGTATGGTTTGATTTAATATCAAAAGTCTTCTTTACTGTAGATACATAATCCTTCACAGTAACTACTACTTCCCACTCTCCGTCTGTCATGGAAAGAAATTCCATTGTATTTTTATCAATCTTAATTTCTTCGTCTGTCTTTTTGTGTTTTGCTTTAATAGAATACTTTACATTTCCCGTTTGATTTGTATAATCAACACCAGAAATAACCTTAACAGGAACTCCCGTATTGGTTTCTGAAACAGCATCTTTTAATTCAACTTGTAACCCTTCAGCCTTGATTGCCTGTATCTTAACAAACTCAGTAGCCACGTTGCCTGAGTGGTCAGTCGCTGTATACTCAATGACATATGTTCCCTCTTTATTAGGAGTAAACTTGCCATCTGCTAACGACATTTTTACAGGCTTTTCTGAAAAATACTTGTAATATACAGATGCAACCGTTTCTATTTTTCCATCATAAACATCCACTGCTTGTGTTTCGAATACTTTATATGGTTTACCCACTAACGCATTCGGCAATTTATCTAATTCGTATTCTGAATCAATAGTAATAAGCGGTGCATTCACATCACCCATATCATTAAACTCACTGTTTCCATTAATTGTGGATATCATGAAATTACATGAAGGCGCTTGATAATTGGTGCCAAAAATGGATATTTTCGCTTTACCATCGGTAAATCCTGACCATGTATCATCTCCAAAAATATCTCTATCGTCAAGATCTACTACAATACGTTGTTGACCACCACTATAAGCTTCTCGGTCCACATAAAACGCTCTTTCTTCATAATCAAAATACAACTTCAAATGCGTATCCAAATCAGAGTTCGGTAATCCTACCATAGAGAAGTTTGCTGCCGCACCATAGCCGTAAATATCATCAATTTTAATACTTGTTTTTTCCGGATTATCCACATTTTCTATTCCAACCTGTGGCTGATTTGCTGCTCCTGCAGTAATATATGCGACACCGTTTGCCCAAGCTTCCGGATAATTATTTACGCTAATGGTAACATAGTTATTATCATCGTATAGATCCGTCAGGCGAATTTTAAACCTCATTGCGTCTGCTGTTCCAATTACATTTGGATGAAGTTCCAAATCAATTAACGGATCATCTGTTGATGATTGAGTCAAATCTAAAACTTCATTATAGGTGAAAATATCATCTGTAGCCAAGCTCACATTGATTTTTCCATCCTCTACCTTGGCTGTTGAATTATTGTTCTGAACGTCAAGGAGGGATTTGCTAACGATGAACTCTTTCTTTGCAGATACAATAACACCATTAAACTTCGCATTAAACACAACCTCATATTTTCCTTTTTCGGATAAAACAATTTTTTCGCTTTCATTTGCTTTTCCAGATGGGAAAACAACATATTTGCTCTCTGCTTTTTTCTCTTTGCCCTTATAGGAGATTTTTCCATCAGGCATCACAAATTCTTCTCCATAACTGTATTTGGATTCCATGTCACAATCAACAACGCTTGCTTTTTCAGCAAATGAATTTACATTGAAATATCCAACCGCCAATGCGACACAGATACATGCAAGAACTGCTCCTATCACTATTTTCTTCTTATTCATTGCATTCTCTTCCTTTCTTGTTTTATCCCTTTACTCCACCTAAAGTAATATTACCCATCAGCTTATCGCTAAAAATGGTAAATATAATAACAATCGGTATTAATATAATAATACATCCTGCCATACGCATTGGAACTGTACTTATCATATTCGCAGTGTTATTCGAAATATAATACAGACCAAAAGACAGCGTAGGTCTGCTTGGCAAATATAACAATGGCATCTGATAGTCATTCCAAAATTCCACAAACTTCACAAGAAATACTGTAAAGAAAGCATTCTTGACCAATGGTAACATAATTCTTGTCATTACAGTAAACTCGTTGGCGCCATCAATCTCAGCGGCTTCTGAGTAGTCCTTTGCCAATCCCTTAAATGCGGCGTGAAATACCAAGAAATACATTCCAAGGAAATTTGCTTTTTGTACCCAAGTTCCCAGTAATGTGTTATATAATCCAAGCTTCTGTAACATATCGATTTCTGCCGGATAAGAACCTACAATCGGTATCATCATCGTTACGATAACTATCCCATAAATAATAGAGCTCATTCTCTTCTGCGGAAATTTTGCAGTTGCATAAGCAGTGATACACGGAATAAGCGTGGATGTCAAAGAACAACCGCCTACATATAAAATCGTATTTAAAGACATTTGCCAAAAACCATGAAATTCCTGTATGTCTCCCTTTTGTGCCGGAACTTCAAAATACTCAATAACCGTTGCGAAGTTCTCAGTCAAAATTTTGGCTGGCAGCCCTAAAACATTGTCTAAGAAATCATATTGCTCCTTCACTGATGTAATCAGAGCCCAGAACAAAGGATAAATCATGCTGATTGAATAGATTGCTAAAACAGCAAATAACAATATATTTAAAATGGATATTTTCTTCTTCATACGCTATCTACTCCTCGTTTGGATCCAATTTATTCATTACTTTTCTTACAAGCAATGTAATCGGGATTGTAATCATCGTCATTACAAGACCAAATGCCGCATAATATGGATAATCTGACAATGTTGTTCCGGCAACAGAAACACCACGATATATATAGTATCCAATGGTATATACACCATAAGGCGCTCCCACTCCATAAAAGTTAAACAAATTCATCTGATTTACAAATAATGTTGCTACACTTGATACGACAAACACCGAAATTGTCGGAGCGATAATCGGAATATCAATAAACAAAAACTCTTTTAATGGTGTAATGCCATCTATCTTGGCAGCTTCAACAATCTCGTTGGAAATACCACTCATGGAACTGCTATAGATGAGTGTTTGCACTCCAAAGCCCGTCCATATGGTAAAAAACAAGATTGCGCCAAACTCTGTATTCTGATTACTCAGCAAACCTTCCATTTCAATATTAAATATCTTCAAGACCACTTCTGGCACTGCTTGCTCAACAAAATATTTGTAAATAATAACTAGTGTAATGCTTGAAATAATATAAGGTAAAAACAAAATAGTCTTATAAAATTTACTCAAGGCGCATTTTTTATATATGTAATATGAAAAAAGTAAGCCAAGAGATAAACCAATAACAAGTCCAAGAATAAACACCAACACGGAATTCCATACCGCTGTTTGTAGATATTTTGTTTCCTGAAAATCTTTAAATACATCTAAAAAATTCTGAAATAAATTCTCGAATCCTATAAATGAATAACCATTTCCCGTATAATCAAATTTTTGAAACGCAAGTGCGAAGGAGTTTAAATTCACACCAATATAAAAAATTACAAATTGCAAAAGAGGAAAGGCTAGTATACTCCAATAGAATATATTTTTCCCTCTACCCATTTTTTTACGTTTCTTATTTGGTTTCATAAAAATCTCCTTTCACCGCAAGTTTCTTGGATTATTTTAAAAATTCTCCATACTTTTCTTCCCATGTTTTTTGATCGATTGCAGCGTTAACAAAATATTCTTTTGCCGTTATGCCGACTTTATTTGCCGCAAAATAATTAGCAAATTTTTCTCCGCCAATTGTTGCAGCCCAAAATTCCGAACCCTGTTGGAACATGAAGCTTCCTTGATCATTAATAAAAATAGGATGAGCTGAATATGGATATACAACATCTGAATTCATCTTTGTTTCTAATAAATCTTTCTGGAAATAGTTGTCTATTTCTGCTAGTTTATCTTCCGGAATAATATAATTAACACCTTTTGGAAGTCCTGTCGTAATAGAAAAATCAACTAATGATTCATCTGTGTAGCAGAATTGTAAGAACAATTTTGCAAGTTTGCAAATCGCTTCATCATCTTTGTATTTTGCATTAATAAAAGCAAAGGAATTTAATGTTTCCAACACTGTGTTTTTATGTCCGTTACCTTCTGTTACACTTCCGGAATATTGTACCGGAAGTGGCATCCAACCGAATCTTCTTCCTTCTGCCTGTTCCTTGTATGTATTCACAGAACGTTTTAATGCTTCTGTTGCTTCATTATACCAGTAAGTTCCTTCAACCATCATGGCAATCGGACTTTCTCCCGCTTTCAAGCTACTCAAGATAAATTTTTCTTGTGTATCTAAGTGAGATGTGGATTTATCTAACTTCGTGTGATAACTATCGTTAGACATGATTTTTTCAAATAATTCATATGCATAATATTTAGCAGCTTGTTGTGACATCAAATATCCGTTTTCGCTAGTAATGTCTACTTTTTTCTCTACCGCTTTATTTCCTTCAAACTCTACAATCGTTGCAGGTGTGTTTGTTGCGCTACTGTCAAACGTAACATTAAGTAAAAGTTCATCTTTGCCTGCATAAGCCGCTTGAAGCCCTGCAAATAAGTCATTGGCATAATTTTCGTGTTGTCCTACCCATGTAAATGGAGTAACTCCATCAGCTACCATTTGATCCATCAGCGTATACAGTTCTTCATAAGAAGAAGGAAGGCCATCATCTTTTGTTCCTCTAACTCCATCCGGTCCAACCGTTTTTTCTTCCGCTACATTTGTAAAGCTACCGGTTTCACTGAAATAGTATCCATATTCATCAAACAAATCCACATCATAAACAAGACCTGTATATACTTCATAGTGTGGAAGACAGTAATACTTTCCGTCGATTGCTGTCAAAGCTTCTTTGTGTGCTTCAGATAACTTATCTTCAATCGTTCCTGTTTCTACACCGTTAGATGCTTCTGATAAAGACTCTGTCACAATGTCTGTGATTTCAACAACCTGTCCTGAGGCAATTAAATCATTATATACGTTACTTTCTGAAAACCATACTGCAAAAGAAGTGCTTGTTACACCTTGGGTACCATCATTTTTGTTATTTGTAATATCAATAACAACTCCTTTTTTGCCTTCTTCAAAAGAAACATCCGCATATTTTGCTTCAAATTTTTCTGCTGCTCTTTTAAGCCATTCTGAACCAATTCCTCCATCGTAATTCAAAACCGATAAATGTGTCTTGGTCGCATCTGCCTTATTGCTACCACCATTACCGCAACCGGTAAGAGAAATAGACGATAATGCCAATATTGCCGCCATTGCAAGTGTAATAATTGATTTTCTTTTCATGTTGTTACTCCTCCTAAATGTTTTTAGATTTACTTTGTATTTAACCAAACGGTTATGATATTCTTTTCTGATAACCAGTCTTTACCACAGGATTGATAATCCGTAAGTAAAATTTTTCCGTTACATGTGTCACATTCTATTCTTACAAGTTCATCCTCTTGTGGAATCAAAACTTGATAAGCAGGTTCATCAGAGACAATCACCGGCTCCTTAATATCTCTTTCACTTTTTGCAGTGTCGCATGCCAAAGTGATTGCACCATACGTAAACGCCACTTTTTCATTCAACCGATGTACTTTCAAAGTCGCCGGCCAAGCAAAGACAATCTCATCACCATCTTGATATTGGCCAGACACTTTGTAATATCCTTCTGATTGAATCTGTTCTCCGTCTACAATCATCGCCTCACACCAACCAGGTTTTCTGATATTAAAATTCAAAGAACTTTCTCTTTCGCAACGAACAGTTACCTTACATGTGGTTGCGGTCGGATAATCACTGACAAATTCCAATTTGATTTCCTGTCCTTCCGCATCTTCTACTACAACTTCACCATTAAATTGTTGGTTGATGTAGATGTTTTCCTCATCATACATCACCGCAGTCAATGGTATTAGAGAAATGCCGCAAGCTCCTATTGCAACACAACAGCCACCGTACTCCCCATTTGCAAATTTCAAATAACCACCAACACCACGACCACGAGTATTCATATATAGCGGTGAATAACTGTCAAATGTTTTTGGTTCCAAATATTCCCGAGACACTAATTCCAACTGTTTACAGCTTTTTGTATTAAGGCTTCCATACAACGCGTTATAACCCGACTGTTCGATTCTGTCTATGTATTTTGCATCTTTTGTTAGTAGATACATTCTCGCCATAACGCGAATCCATGTAACCGTAACACATGTCTCTTGCATAATATTATCAGCCGGTTCGGTCTGCATCATTGCTGAATGGTCAAACAGTTCGTGCGTACAGCCTGAACAACCAATAATCGTGATATCACTCTTGGCAATTGCCTCAAAAAATCGATCTGCAGCATCAAAATATGTTTTGTCTCCTGTAACCTCATAATATGCCAAAAGACCTTCGTAGAACGACATCATCTCATATGCCTTAGTTACCGGATATTGATATGGCATGAGTTCATTCTCCAAAGCCAACTGAACCAAATTGCAATCGCTACTTCCACCTCTGGAAATAATGTACTTTGCAAAATCTAAATATCTTTCATATCGTGTCATCTTGTACAACTCAACTGTTGGTTCCAGGATTGTACTAGAATTTACGGCTCCCCACCACTTAGATGTAGTCGAGATATCAATCTTTCCATCACCGATTTTACCGATAATATAATCAAGGTGTCTGCAACAAGCCACTAAAATCCTGTCTTTTAAATTTCCATCCTTGCAGATACGAAGATAGTGCTGCAAACCGGTTAGCACATATTTTCTACACCACATATCCCATCCACAAAATTCATTTTCTGTCGTGTATGTGGAAATACGTCCAAGTCCATCCTGCGTTTCTAAAAGACGCTCACTTGCCCATGTTAATACATCATATAATTCTTCATCTTGCGTGTACATATAGGCATAACATGCGCCTCTCATTTGTTTCCCAAAGTATTCTCCACGCCATCTTTCATCCTTTGAATCTTCTCGAGTGCTAAACACGTTTATGTACGCTTCCCACGCTCTTTTATCCTTCAATTGATTGTTAATTACAAACCAAACAGCCTTATCCATAATGCCTTTGATCTTAATTGAATTCTCATACAATTGCTTCATCTTATAAAACATCCTTCTGTCTGCATTATAGTCTATTATGTTTAAATAATATCACACTCTATTTAAGGTTGTATTGACTTAAAATCTTAATAAATTGTATGGAAATTCCAAATATCAAAAGTATTCTGCATGGAAAATCATTCCTGCAGTATAAGTATTGAAAACCCTTTTTTAATAAAGTATAATTATTATATTCTTATGAGAAAATGAGGTAATCAAATGGATAAATTGAAACATTATACGGAAGATAAAGTTTTTAAGCCACAGGAGTTGGTACAAGCATACTTCCATGATGAAACATATAATTATACTCCAATGCATACTCACAATTTTTATGAGTTAAACATTGTAATATCTGGTGATGGAACACACCACATGAACACTACCTCATGTCGCATTACCACCGGAGATTTTTTTATTATGCCTCCTGGCATTAGCCATGGATATACATTTGATTCCAAAAAATATTCTATATTTCATCTGCTTTTTAATAAAGACTTCTTCAAAAAGCATGAAGCGCATTTAAATAATCTAAGCGGATATCAAATTCTATTTAATATTGATCCGCTGATTCGAAATCAAAAAAGCGGCGTGAATAATTTTCTCCATATAAACGTCAAAGAAAATTATAATTTAATGAGGATATTCAACGAATTGGCTTCGCTTGAAAAAGAGGAAAAAGGAAACATTGAGCAAGAGAAAGAACATCTTGCACTGTATGTGATAGCAAAAATTTGTGATATGATGGAGGAAGAAAAGACATCATACAATGGTAGTAACCGCTACTTATTCGATCTGCTAAAATCAGTAGAATATATCCATTCAAATTATGGAGAAAAAATTGAGTTGCAGACGCTGTACACAATATCCTGTATGTCTCGCTCCTCATATATTCGCTATTTTAAACAACTTTTTAACTGTCCTCCAATCGACTACATACAGGATTATCGATTACGTCAAGCAAGATCAATGCTGAAACATACAAATAATCCGCTTACAGTCATTGCCAATAACTGTGGATTTTGTGACAGTGCACATTTTAGTCGTTTGTTTAAAGAGAAATATCAAATTTCTCCATCCAAATATAGAAGTGCATTAAAACAAAATCAATAAAAACGGGAGCATATCAAAGTGATATGCTCCTAAAATATTTCAACATTTCTTATTTCAAAAGTATACATTTCCTGCGATTGCCAATCATTATAACCACCGGTCACAATTACCATACCCGGGAATTTGTTTTCAGCATTCAAAAACATATCCAATTCCATTTCGATAGTTACCCATTCGCCTTGCTTTTCAACATCTTTTACAACGCGCGTAAGATTATCGTCAGCCAAACTTCCGGTTGTATCACAATTAAAAAACACTAGCTTCAGATTATTCATGTCGCTTCTACTCGGAATTGCTTTCACCTGCATGCGAAGCGTTCTACCAGAATCAAACTCTTGTCCTCCATCTATGAATTGTAATTCGTGCACAGCAAGTGCCCAACAATCCGCAATTTTCAAAACGCTGTCATGATAAGAAAAGTTGCCGCCACCATGACCACCAGTAATACCGGTGTCATTGTTATGTAACCATTTATGTTCTTTGTCGTTCATTCCAATCACTATTGCCGGCTCTATTTGTGTATGCACAAAGTAGGAACAATTCCATTTCTCATTAGCAGCTATTGTAAACAGTTCAAGAGAATCCTGATACAGAAGTGTAACGTCCTCTTTTAATTTGAATCTAAAATTGGCAAACATACCATCTGCAATTGTACTTTCGTTTATGGTACAGATTATCTTGCCTGCTATTGTTGTATCAATATTAAAATCCTCCGTACAAACATCGCCTATGTCAATTCCAATATAATCAAAATTATCCGCATCGTAATTAACTGTGACGGTTTCTGATTTTATTTTAGCCTCAGAATGAAATTGCACCGGAACATTAACAACATCTAAGTATGTATCTTCTACTCTGATATATCTGCCTTTCCCTTCTACTCGACTTCCATCTGGTGTAACAATATACGGTGTGACGCAAATCCCTGTGCCAAATAAATTGTTAGAAACATCCTCAATAGTTGCTGATATATAATACTTTTCGGTTTCTTCTAACACCTGTCCGGCTACAAGGGTTTCTTCCTTTCCTTCCCATTTAACGATAAATCCCACTTCTTTGTAGGACGCTTCATCAATCAGAGATTGGAGAACGATATCACATGTTTCAGAAGATTCTGTTGTGTTTTCAGTTACTTGAAAATCCACACATAACATATCTTCAGAAATGAAATTTTCCCACATTTCCCCGTTCTTATCATTGCTGTTTAATTGTTCATTTTGCTTTGAATTACCACAGCCTCCCAGCACCAGAATGGATACTAGAAATAACACAAAAATACTTGTTATAAAAACGCCAGATTTTCTCATACTTTAATCTCCTGATAATATTATGGAAGCTGTCGCATCCATAAATTGAATATGAATGAGACAGCTTCATGAATTAAACAAAAATTTCAGTTATAAATTTTCGAATGCGAAACGCCATTGTACTGAACCAATTAGCTTCAGCGGCCATTGACTCTTCCATAGTTACCGTTTCCCCAAATGTTACTTCGTGACCGTCATAGCGGTATCCATTTGTAATCGTAACAACTCCGTCGCTATAGGATGCTGCGCCCGAACTGTTTGCCCAGCTAAATCCGGAATTTGCTCCGTTTGTCCATGCTGCACTACTTAAGTCAATGGTTTTGTTTACACCACCTTCTAAACGAACATTTGATACAGTAACTGTTGTTCTGTTGTATACTCCAGGTGAGATTTCTGTATTCCATTCCGGTCCACCCATGATAGCAAATCCAAATCCTGGCAGTTCTCCATCTACTAAGAAATCACTTATGTTTAATCTGATTTCTGTTGCTTGTGCTGCGTCTGCAGTGATTACTTGCTCTGCAATACCAGCATCGCCAACTGAACCCGTGTATGTGTGATTGAAAAATCTCACTGTAATTGGATCTGTCCAACCTCCTGTTGTGTTGATTGCCATATCCATGCAAAGGAAGATTTCTTCCGGTACTCCTGGTACTTCTGGTTCTTCTTCTGTTGTAACAGGTTCTGCGAAGGTTACTTCATGACCATCATAGCGGAAGCCGTTTGTAATTGTAACAACTCCGTCGCTATAGGATGCAACGCCCGAATCATTTGCCCAACTAAATCCTGCATTTGCTCCCTTTGTCCATGTCGCGTCACTTAAGTCGATAGTTTTATTTACTCCACCTTCCAAACGTACGTTAGAAACAGTAACTGTTGTTCTGTTGTATACTCCAGGTGAGATTTCTGTATTCCATTCCGGTCCGCCCATGATAGC
>JAZQBW010000071.1:0-4397 GCA_045545895.1 Faecalimonas sp. | reverse complement strand
GGTAGATGCATCATTATAGTCTTCGAATGAACCCGGTTCTAAATCTTCAATCGTATACAAAACCTCTACTTTCATATCTGCAAGCCAGAAATCTTGTCCAGAATGAAGTCTTACAAGTTCTGTGTCTGGTGAATAGGTTTTCACACTATTCATTGCACTTTCCTCCTGCGAATCACTAATGGCATTCCCTAAATCAGAGTGACTTGTATTAAACATCACTCTATCGATTTTCACTTTATCAGCATACTGACGAAAGAATGGTTCCCAGCATCCACAATGGTCACCATGGGCATGTGTCAACATCCAGTTAGAAATAACAACTTCATTAATTCCATGCTGTCCTGCCACACGATGAAGAATTTCGTAAAGATGGTCCGCATCCGGAGTATCAAGGCCTCCATCATAAATGAGAAATGTTCCATCTGCCAAAAGGTAAACAAAACACATACCATTTTCATCAGCACCACCAGTCACACCTACCATGTAACCTTTTGTATCACAAACCTTTTCAAAAGCAGATTGCTCTGTCTCTGGAAGAAACGCCGTTTTTATATCACTGTATACAATTCTCATGGCAGAATCAAATTGATTCACATACAATGCATGTTTATC
Organism: Faecalimonas sp.; assembly: GCA_045545895.1. GTDB lineage: Bacteria > Bacillota > Clostridia > Lachnospirales > Lachnospiraceae > Faecalimonas. Next base: position 3,785 of record JAZQBW010000071.1, on the reverse strand, counting down.
ATTCTTGTAAACAGAGTATTCTGCATTTCCAATCTTCTTCGCAGAATGTACTGTATATCCTTTCTCTTTCAGAGCTTTTGTATAAGACGCAAAATCTTTCGAATCTGCTTCTTCTACACGAATTTCATAAAATTCAGAACCTGCGTTAAATACTGTTGTTCCTTTTTCAGTAACATAGACTGGAACATCTGTTAATTCATCTCGCACATCCTTTACTTCTTCAAATGCTTCAATCTTGATGGAATCTTTTTTCAGTGCTTCCAGCATTTTATCTCTAATGATATTCACTGCCTTCTTCATATCTGCTTGTGTGTATGCAACTGCATACATTTCATCACCGGAAGTTCCCACACCGTATGATCCATAGGAAAGTTCAGACATTACTTTTTGGGATAATTCTGAGGAAGTATTTCCAAGGTAAATTTTCTTCAAATCTGTGACAGCAGTGTCACTTAAAATCTTCATACTAACTTCTGTCTCTTTATAAATTTTCTTTTGCAATGAAATTGCACTGTCCTGAATGAAATCCTCAGGATTTTCTGGAATCACGATGCAGTAATTGGTCACACCATTTTTAATAATACTCAAATTTTTTCCAGAAGCACCACAACCTGTTAGTGCTAAAAGTAATATAGCCACTAAAGGTAACAGTTTTCCGACGAAACCGAAAGCTCTTTTTGTATTCATGGTATCACCCTCCTATTCTTCCATTACATTTGTTCCATCTTCAATACGCTGCTTATGATAGAATGGTTCATTGCTCTTAAGCGTACTGTTTTGGAGTACAATTGTTTGATGATTTGCTCTAATTGGATAACCATTCAGCGTTTGAATACTTGTATTGGTTAATTCCACATACGCTGTGGTTGTATCCATAATCATGATACCTGCTCTGCCTGTAGCGCGTGTTGCATCTATATTGCAATCTTTCATTGAAATCATAACAGTTTTTGCATCTTCTTCTTTTCCATTACCAGTTCTAACAATACAGCTATAGGCATCTTTTCCGGCTGTATCCACATCAACTGTAATATTTACTCTTGTAAGATTTAGGATATTGTTATCTCCCGCAGCTTGAAGATTTATTACTGCATAACGGTTTTCTTGCGCATTTGTAACCAAAATGTTAACGTCTTCCATTGCGACTGTTGAATTTCCGTTATTTTGTAGTGCACAACCATAATTTTGGTGATCAAGAGTTACATTTTTCAATAGAAATACGCCTGAGCTTTGCGTAACTTTGAATGCATGATTATCATCTTTACTTGTGATTGTATAACCCTTTCCATCAATAGTGACATCGTTGGCTTTTGCATTGTTAATTTCAACCATACCTACAGTTGTATCATTCGTAAGTTCAATCACAACATCCTCATCCATAGTGTATGCCGCTAATGCCGCATTACTTAATGTGTAATACTCTTCATCTCCAATTTTTGCTGCGTAATCTAACTTATTTGCTTGTGCCTCATTATCACTATTCACATAACCTTTCTGGTTGATAGGTGTTTTGTTGTACTCAGTAGATAATGAAGAGAAGGTACTATTTTTAATTGTAATAGGTTGTTCATTCGCTTTGATTGCGTAATCATCTTTTGTGATAAATTTCGAATCAGTAATGTTCATTTCACCAACCGTTGTATTAAACACCATGATACCTTTTCTTCCTGTGGAAGCGCTTGTATCAAATTCACAGCCAGTTAAATTAATATTTACAGTTTTAAACTGTTCCCAGCCTGCATTACCTGTTCTAATAATACCGAAGTTTTTATCACTAGGATTTGAAGCAACTGCTACTTTTACTTTTACGTTTGTGAAATCTAAGTTTGTCGTAAATCCAGCTCCCATTGTGTTAATAAGCGCATATGTGAGCTCTGGTCCTGTTGCATTCAGATTTACATCTGTAAGTTTAATTGTATTACCTAAGTAATCCTGAATAAATGAACCTTTATTTTCATGGTTAACAGTCATATTCTTGAATTCAATTACACAATCTCCTTGATTGATTTTGAATGCATGATTGCCACCTGTAGAAGTAAGTGTGTGTCCATCACCATCAATTGTTACATTGATAGCATTTTCATTTTTCAAGTCCATTTCAAAAATCGAAATATCACTTGCTAACGTAATCGTGACATCTTGGGTTAATTGGTTTGCCACATCCCACGCTTCTGTGAAAGTCGCATATCTTGCTCTACCGATGCTTGCTTCGTAACTAGCTAACTCTGTAACATCTTTATTATCTTTCAATATAATGTTTGTTTCGTTATTATCATCGAAATAGAAACGAGCATTTTCATTGATTTCAAATTCCACTGGTGCAACTTCTACTTCCACCCAACAATCTGGTTCTGTGATATCTTCAAATACCGCCTCACCTTTTTCATTGGTCTGGACAGGAGACTTTGTTAAAGTCTCCCCTCCGCCATAATAGAGTTTCAGGTGGATATCTGAAATCGGTTTGTCATATTCATCTTTTACAAGAACGGAATAGGTTTGTGGTGAATGATCCACTTGTTTTTTGCTATCTCCTAGGAATACAAGTAATCCTACTGTGATGCATAGGAGAATGCAGATGCTTGCAGTGATAATAGCGAATTTCTTCCCTAATATTTTTTTCATATTTTACATCCTCCTTAGTTATTCGATAGTTAACGTCATCTTGTTTTCATTTACTGACTGTTCGACACTTGGTGTAATAATGGTATTGTTGAGTATGATTTTTCCACTAGCATTATTACTTGCATTAATCGCTTTAGAACCTTCTTTTGCTTCTGATACATCAAGCGAACAATCTGTCATCTTAAGATTCACTGTTGGAGTACCCTTTGTACCAATATCAATTGCATTTTTTGCAACCGTTGTTGTCCAGCTTAACAAGTTCACGTCTTTCATATTCAAATCAAGGTTCATAGTTGTATGACCTGCTTGAATTAATGGATTATTACTTGTGGACGTAATATCAATATTTTCGAAGTTTACAGTTAATGCATAGTTCTCTGTGCTATCTTTATCACCAATTCTGAATAAGATGTTATTTGTATGGGTAATTTCCATATTTTTTACATTTACTGTTCCCGCTTTTTGATTGATAAAAATTACATTTTTGTTGGCAGTTGCTGTATGTCCATGGCCATCCACAACAACATCCATTACTTTACTATTATTAATAATCAAATTTGAATTTTGCACTTTGTAATCAAAGTTCTTAACAATATCCATTCTTGTAGCTGCTTCTGCTTTATTTAATGCATCAACTGCATCATAGATATCGCTGTAATGAACACCATCAACCAGTGCTACAGACTGTGTTTCTTTCTTCCAAAATGTAGCATTCTTATCAAAACTTAACGTCATCTTATTATTATATATCGGTGTATCAGCAATTGTGGTTATCTTTGTATTGATTAAATTGATTGTTCCACTAGCCTTATCATTTGCATAAATCGCTTTAGCACTACCTTTTGCTCCTGATACATCAAATAAACAATTCTCCATCTTAAGATTCACTGTTGGCTCACCACCTGTACCAACTACAATCGCACCGGTTGCAATATCAGATGTTGTTGTCCAGCTTAACAGGTTCACGTCTTTCATATTCAAATCAAGGTTCATAGTTGTATGACCTGCTTGAATCACCACGCTATTACTGTTGGATGTAATGTCAATATTTTCCAGGTTTACGGCTAATCTTTCTGTTGTCAGATAAGTTTCTTTGTTATTACCAACTCTAAACAAGAGGTTCTTGTTATATTCTGTGATAACCATATTTTTTACTTCTACTG
>JAZQBW010000070.1:0-88564 GCA_045545895.1 Faecalimonas sp. | reverse complement strand
AATCTGCATTTTCTGAACAATTGCTCCATATTCATTCGAATCCCTCCTTTGTCTTTTCAAAGTTATTCTACTAGATTGGAGCGAAATTCTGTATTTTTCTTCATATTTCGACATATTTATTTACATAATGCATATAATTCTGACAAATTTTAATGCTACTGTATGCAATTTTTAGACATAAAACAACCTCCGGCGTGATGATTCCTTCATCACACCAGAGGGTTGTCTTTTTAAAATAATATGTAGATTATTAATTTTACATCCAAAGTGCTCCTGTACCAGAACTACTTACATCAGATGCCGCATAATGAGCACTTCTTACACGATAGTAATATCCTGTTGAAACTGTAAGACTCTTACTTACCATAGCCGAATAACCACTGGTTGTGGTTGACGTCCACGACGTTACCCGAACCCAACTTCCATTTACAAGTCTCTCCACAATCGCCGTAACGGAAACCTGACATTTCTTTGCTGCAATCGTATTTCCACCAGCACCAATCTTTGTAGAACTAATCTTGTTAATGATGGAATTCCCTTCTGCAAGGTACACTCCCCATGTCTGGCTCTGTTGACTACCTACCAACGCATCTTCTGTCAAAAGAAGAGAATAGTCTAGGTCTTCACCCATATCCTCTGCCTTTACTTCCAATTCATCAACATATACTCCACATACACCAAGCATCATTACCAATAACAATGCCATTATCTTTCGTTTCATAATCTCTTTCTCCTTGCATAATATTTTGTACTCAATTAATAATCATCTCTCAAGAATGAGATAGTTCCTTCACATCCAGACGAAATGATTAGTTAAAATATAAATTTTTGGCAATCTTTTCTACTTCATTTTTATCTAAATGCATTAGCAGCATGGAATAACTTGTATTCTCATACTCGAATCCAATGAACCAACGTTCCTCATCTCCTTCAACAAGATATTTTCTCAACTGTACTCTAACGTCTTTGACAATTATATCATATTCTTCTAGAAGTTCATCTTCAATATCCTTACCCCATGAACTTTCTCTGTAGTTCGGACGAATATGATATGAAATATTTACATCATCTTCTTTTCCATATAACATATAGATAAGTTGCATTTCCTTACTTATCTCGCCTTCTATAAACCCAATCTCCTTCGGTAAATAATTCAAGCGTACAGGATAGAATCCAAATTCTTTCTCAATTTCCTCATAGGCTTTATCCTCTGACCAATCTACTTCCTCTCGAACATCTCCATTTGAGTTTATTTGAACCTGTTCTCTACCCATTGTCATGATTTTCAACGTCTCAAATATCTTCTCTGGTCCACCTACACTGGTAATCCCAAGTGCCAGTACTGCAACCACTGCGGCAACCAACACCAAATACTTACGCATCCGATGTCTTTTCTTATATGCTCTGCCAAGACGAAGGAGTTCTTTGTCTTCGTCACAAAGATTCTCTCTTGCTTGCTCAGCTTCGCGAGTGCGGATTTCTTTCCAAATATTCTCATACATGTTTGCCGGCAATTCCACGTTTTCCACTTCAAGTTCTTGATCTATCGCCTCTAGGAAGCGTTCTGTTTCTTCCAGAAGTTTTAACTCTTCTTCTGTCAGTGTTGTTCTCTTGTCATCCATCAATCTCACTCCTCCATTCTAGACTCCATACTTTTCTTGTATTCGTACGACTTATTTCTAGCTTCAATTACCAAGTGTGTGAGCACCATCTCTGGATTTACCTCTTCCATATGCTCATAGAAGTCAACAAAAACAGTTTTCGCAATCTCTTCGGCTTTCTCCTCATCCCGAAGAATATAGAGACAAATTCTGTAAACGTTTATTGCATGAGAATCGAAGATTTTCTTGAATTTCTTCATTTTTTCTGAATTCTTTTTCACGATGTACCTCTTCATTCCTATTTTTTATTCACGCAATCATTTGCGAATTCAAACCATGGGAATCTCCTCCTATTTTGAGAAAGTGCGCCAGGACCATATGTTCACAAGAATTATTCCTATAAAATAAAAAAATCCCAACACAAGAAGTCATGTCTTGCGACATGATCCTTACATCAAGATAACCCATGGATATTTTACCATATTACTCCTTATTTGGGAAGTCCGTCCCTACAAAAAAATGCAAAATTTGACAAAAAAGCAACGAGACGAATCTCGCTGCTCTTCCTAATTCTGCTTTACTTCTTTCATTTGCTCTTCGTAAGCTTTCCCTTTATATTCCGACCCATTTTCTCCTGCCGGACGATAGGTAGATACCATCTCAGCCACAATTTCTCTGATTTCTTTACTGTTGCCGTAGCAGGCTTTCAAAAGAAGTTCTAATTGTGACAGGAATTCTTCTGTATCAAATGGAATTGGACAACCAATGTGAATCAGTTCGTTTTCTGTCTTTTCCAATCCTTCTTCTGCCATCAGTTTTTCTTCAAATAATTTTTCACCTGGGCGAAGACCTGTATATTCGATTCGAATGTCCACATCTGGTTTGTGGCCGGAAAGTTTGATCAGGTTCCTTGCCAATGTATCAATCTTCATAGGACTTCCCATATCCAGTACAAAGATTTCTCCACCTTTGGCATAGGTACCTGCCTGAAGCACCAGACTAACTGCCTCTGGTATGGTCATAAAGTAACGTATAATATCCGGATGTGTTACCGTAACAGGACCGCCTGCCGCAATCTGCTTCTTAAATAGAGGAATCACGCTTCCGTTACTTCCCAGTACATTTCCAAATCGTACCGCTACAAACTCTGTGTGAATCTCCTGCGGGCACGAAAGGCGATTCATATAGTCATCCTCATCCTTGGCATGTGCAAACAGTGCCGGAATCTGGTCTGCCTTTCCAGCTTTAATCATACTGTCAAAGGACTGGACAATCATTTCGCAAAGACGCTTACTTGCACCCATAATGTTGGTTGGATTCACCGCTTTGTCTGTACTAATCAGTACAAATTTTTTACAACCACTTAACATGGCTGCATATGCGGTCTTATATGTACCAATGACGTTGTTCTTAATAGACTCATTCGGAGAATGCTCCATCAGTGGAACGTGCTTGTGTGCCGCTGCGTGATATACCACTTCCGGTTTATAGGTCTCAAATACTTCATGAAGTCTTCGGCTATCACGTACGGAGCCAATCAGTACTTCCATTTTTAACAGTGGATATTTATCTTTTAATTCTTGTTGAATATCGTATGCATTGTTTTCATACACGTCTAAGATGATAAGTCGCTTCGGATTGTGAGCCGCAATCTGTCGGCAAAGTTCACTTCCGATGGAGCCGCCACCGCCGGTTACCAGAATCACTTTTCCTGCAATGTACTCAAAAATCTCATCCATATTCACTCGAATCGGTTCCCTGCCAAGCAGGTCTTCGATTGCCACTTCTTTCATGGCGCTGACTGTCACATCCCCACTGAGCAGTTGATACATACCCGGCAGATTCTTTAGTTCACAGCCAGTTTCCTTACAAATCTCTAAGATCTGTTTTTTATCCTCCACAGAGGCGGATGGAATTGCAATGTAGATTTTCTTAATGTCATATTTTTGTACATTGTAAAGGATATCCCCTCGTCCACCTACTACCGGAACACCTTCCACAAAACGTCCCCATTTGTTCCGGTTATCATCGATAACACAGTATATCTTATCATGATTCTCTACAGCTTTCATGGTGTCACGCAAAATCATCTGTCCTGCAATCCCTGCACCAATGAGCATGACTCTCGTATAATCTGTTCCCACTTCTTTTTCTCTCCGGCGCCTTTCTAACAGAATAAACCGGTAGGAAAAACGAATGCCTAGTACTGCAAAAAATTGAAGAATGGCACCGATAAAGTAATAGGAAATCGGCATTCTTTGAAACAATACGGTAATCCCTGCCACCTGTATCACAAAGGTAGCGACAGAGGCAGTAGCTACGCGTAACAGCTCTACATAGCTGGCAAATCTCCAGATACTTTTGTACAATCTAACCCGCCAGAATACAGCCAAACTGACTATGGTGTAGATTGGAGCAAATCCTAAAAATGCGTCCATATAATAATCTGGAATCATGGAAATACGACAGTCAAAGCGGAACCACAATGCCAAAAAATATGCAATGTTCACAGCCAATATGTCGTAAACCAGCAATCCGATATTAATCACTTGCCAATGTTTCAATCTTATGTGTTTCATATATCCCTCTTCCTTAAATCTAATCATTATATCTCTCTTCGCTCGCCTTAGTAATTATACAATGTTTCTCACCCTAAGACAAGGGCTAGTTTCGCCAACATAAGCAGCAAAACCTTGCCCTATTGGAAATGTTTCTCCACCAATTGACGATATTCCCCAAAGGCCGGCACGCCTTCCAGCGCCTCCTGAAGAGAGGAAAGAATCCCTTTATAATACCAACCTATCATCTTCTTGTCCTTCATCCGAAACCGGTTCCACAGTTCCTCTCCGCATTCCGGATAATCCCGGTCGATATCACGCATGTTAGACAGCTTGTCCGCTAAGCCTATCATCTGCACCTCTCTTGGAGCATTTTTCAAATGTGCAATGGTTGCCCCTTTTCGCTCCAACCAGGTCTTAGACTTGTCCTCACTTTCTTGAACCACCAAGTGGGCCACCCGCTGTGAGAATTCCTGGCAGATCATGGATTCACTGATGCCCTCACAATCTTCAATGGTATCGTGCAGAATCGCCGCACTGATAATCTCTTCATCATCGGTCATGGTTGCCACAATGTTTCCCACCTCCAGAGGATGAATAATATATGGTCTCGTAGTTCCTTTTCGAAACTGTCCTTTGTGTGCCTGTGTTGCAAATGCAATCGCTTTTTCTATCACGTTACGTACCATCCTTTTCTAATCTATTCTTTATTATAAATGAATTATTTCCTATCGTCTACCAATACAATCGGATTATTTTCTACACTTTGGGGTTTTATTCATAATTTTTCCATAGTATAATATATTCAACCGATTCTGAACAAAAAAACGGAAAGAAGGATTGCATTTATGAAGAAAAACGTACTGGTCACCGGCGCTTCCAGAGGAATTGGACGTGCCATCGCCCTCACATTTGCCAAATGCGGCTACCATGTGTTCCTTAACTGTAGCCAATCCATAAAAGAATTAGAAGCTGTGAAGTCAGAGATTGAGACCATTCCCGGTGGCTCCTGTGACTTGCTTATTGGCGACATCGGAAATCCTGATGTTGTGAACCAACTGTTTGAGACCATTTATCAAAAATGCGATGCCCTAGATGTGCTCATAAACAACGCAGGCATTGCTCACATGGGTCTTCTCACGGATATGACCAATGAAGAGTGGAATCGACTGATTCAGACCAACCTTTCCTCTGTATTCTACTGCTGCCGCTTGGCAGTTCCTAAGATGGTGACAAAGAAAATGGGGAAAATCATCAACATTTCTTCCATGTGGGGCTCTGTAGGTGCTTCCTGTGAAGTTGCCTATTCTGCCTCCAAATCCGGTGTGCACGGCCTCACCAGAGCCTTGGCAAAGGAACTGGCTCCAAGCAATATCCAGGTAAATGCTATTGCCTGCGGCTGCATCGACACTGCCATGAACGCACAACTGGATGCCAGGGAACGGATTGCCCTGGAAACAGAAATTCCTGCAGGTCGTTTCGGAACACCGCAGGAAGTTGCTGATTTCGTAATTCAATTAGTAAATAGTCCTGCTTATGTGACAGGACAGATTATCGGGCTGGATGGAGGCTTCATCTAGCCTCTTTTCGTATCCTCAGTAAAACCTTCGTCACAATGGCCACCAGCACTGCCGCTGCAATGGCCTCCGGAATCCCGGATGCGGTCACAGTGCCCATTACCAGCCCCCACACAGCTGTAATTGCCACTTCTTTTGCTTCTGCATACTGTTTGGCAAACAGGAGATAGATGCTTCCCATTACAGTAACGGTATTGACCATAGAGCCAACGAATCCGGTCATTGCCAATGAGGCAATCTGATTCAACTTTATCTTCTTAAGCAAAATCCAAAGCCACCCTGCCACAACTCCAATGAGAACGCGGCAACCAACGGAAATCCAGATTGCTTTTATGGCACCTAATATACCTGTGGTGCTCATAAATGGAGAAAATGCAAAGGACAACAGGGTAGGCGCCATGGTATTACTAATCAGGGAACACATTCCAAACACAAAGCCCAGAACAGCTCCTGCCGTTGGACCCAATAAGATAGCTCCAATAATCACCGGTATATGCACAGTAGTTGCCTTCACAATCGGTAGCTGAATCATACCCAGCGGCGTATTGGCCAGCACAACTACAATTGCGGCCATAAGTGCAACACTGACCATCCAACTTGTGTCATGTTTTTTCGCTTTCATGTCCCCCTCCTTCTAATTTGTCAATTTTAGCCATTATACACCCCGTTTTTAAAAATCACAAGAGATGTTTCACTTTTTTCCAATTTTGTGATAGAATAACTAAAACTCCAAAGAAAAGGATGGAAAAAATAATGTTAAAAGGAAAGACCGTTCTCTTAGGCGTAACAGGAAGCATCGCCGCATATAAGATTGCAAACCTTGCAAGCATGCTGGTAAAACTTCACTGCAATGTCCATGTCATTATGACAAAGAATGCAACCAATTTTATAAACCCAATCACGTTTGAAACCTTAACCAATAACCGCTGTATTGTGGATACATTTGACCGCAATTTCCAATATAACGTGGAACACATTTCCCTTGCTAAGCAGGCGGATCTGGTCATGATTGCCCCGGCATCTGCAAATGTTATGGCAAAACTTGCCCATGGATTGGCAGATGATATGCTGACAACCACTGTTCTTGCATGCACCTGCAAGAAGATGGTTTCACCGGCCATGAATACTCAGATGTATTTGAATCCAATTACTCAGGACAATATAAAAACACTTCAAAACTATGGCTTTGAGGTAATTGAACCTGCCAATGGTTTTCTTGCATGTGGAGATGAGGGTGCCGGAAAGATGCCGGAACCGGAAGTGTTGTTGGATTATATTTTAAAAGAGATTGCTTGTGAAAAAGACATGGCTGGGATGAAGGTGCTGATTACTGCCGGTCCAACTCAGGAATCCTTGGATCCAGTTCGTTACATTACCAACCACTCTACAGGTAAGATGGGCTATGCCCTTGCAAGTTGCGCAATGCTCCGTGGCGCCAAGGTGACGTTGGTAACTGGCCCAACCAATCTAAAGAGACCACCATTTGTAAATGTGGTAGAGATTAAAAGTGCCAAGGAAATGTTTGATGCGGTTACTTCCTATGGAGATGAGCAGGATGTGATTATCAAGGCTGCTGCCGTTGCTGACTACACTCCGGCTGTGGTTAGTGAGGAAAAAGTCAAGAAGGCTGATGGAGAACTGCAAATAGATTTGAAACGCACACAGGATATCTTAAAACACCTTGGAGAGCATAAAAAGCCAAACCAATTTTTGTGTGGTTTTTCTATGGAAACTGAGAACATGTTGGAAAACTCTCGCAAGAAGCTGACAAAGAAGAATCTGGACATGATTGTTGCCAACAACTTAAAAGTGGCCGGTGCTGGATTTGGAACCGATACCAACGTGGTTACAATCATTACAAAAGACAAGGAACTGCAATTGGACATCATGAGTAAGACGGATGTGGCCAACTGCATTCTGGATGAAATTATGAATCGAAAATAGGGATGAATAAAGGGGAAATCGTTAATCGATTTCCCCTTTTCATGTCTCATATCATATTCTTATGCAAATACACCTAAATTCAAAACAATTGCAAGAACGATAAATAATACTGCTGTAATTCTAGTTACAAGTACAATCTTACCTTCTTTAGAACGGGCTTTGTTCTGTGCCCAGAATGTATCTGCTCCGCCGCTGATTGCACCAAGGCCTGCTGACTTTCCTTCCTGAAGTAATACAAGTGCCGTTAAAACGATACAATCTATAACGAATAAAATTGTAAGAATGATTTTTAAGATTTCCATGATTTACACCTCCTGAGTATACAACACATGTATTTTATCACAAGTGATTCTACTCCGCAAGTGTTTCTTTTGGGATTTCCTGCTAAATTTTCCCCAATTGCTCTTCTATCCGAAGAAGTTGATTGTATTTTGCCACACGTTCCGAACGGCAAGGCGCCCCTGTCTTAATCTGTCCAGCCTGAAATGCCACCGCAATGTCTGCGATAATACTGTCTTCTGTTTCCCCGGACCGATGGGATATGATGGTGCCATATCCTGCTTCCTTGGCCAGCTCAATTGCTTCAAATGCCTCAGAGAGTGTCCCAATCTGGTTCACTTTCACAAGGATTGCATTGGCCGCCTTCCTGTCGATTCCTTTTTGCAAGCGTTCTTTGTTGGTAACAAACAGGTCATCCCCCACCAACTGAACTTTCTTTCCAAGACAGTTGGTTATCATTTCCCAGCCTTCCCAATCTTCCTCATCCAATGGATCCTCAATGGAAATAATGGGGAATTCTTGAATTAGCTCTTTGTAGTATTCTATCATATCAAAAACAGAACGTACCACGGCAGCACCACTCATTTTCCCTTCACCTTCGAAAATATACTTTTTCTGGCTCTTGTCGTACAGTTCTGTGGCTGCCACATCCAATGCAATTGCAACATCTTTTCCCGGCTCGTAACCGGCCTTTTGGATGGCTTCTACGATCACACGCAATACCTCTTTTGCGTCAGGCAAATCCGGTGCAAATCCACCTTCATCTCCAACCCCGGTACTCATTCCTTTTTCTTTTAAAATACCTTTTAATGTGTGGTAAATCTCCGCTCCCATGCGAAGCCCTTCCCGGAAGCAGCATGCTCCCACCGGCATAATCATAAACTCCTGAAAATCCACTGTATTGTCTGCGTGCTTTCCCCCATTTAAAATATTCATCATGGGAACCGGCATTTTCCCTGCGGCCACACCTCCGAAATATCGATACAAAGGAATCTCCAATGCATCTGCCGCCGCTCTCGCCACAGCCATAGATACACCCAGAATGGCATTGGCCCCTAAATGGGATTTGTTTGGAGTGCCGTCTAAGCGTATCATTTTTCTGTCGATTTCTGTCTGTTCAAAAACGTCCATTCCGATGAGGGCAGGTGCAATAATGTTATTCACATGCTCCACTGCGGTCTCCACACCCAAACCACGGTATCGCTCTGCTCCGTCACGTAATTCCACTGCCTCAAATTGTCCTGTGGATGCACCTGATGGAACGCTTGCCCGTCCCCATGCATTTTTTCCTGCCAGTACTTCTACTTCTATCGTCGGATTCCCTCGGGAATCTAAGATTTCTCTTGCGTATATATCGGTAATTGGCAATGCTTGATACATACTTTTTCCTCCCTTTTCTAATCTAGTATGTGCGGCTTCCTGCAAGAATATTAGAACAATCTTATACTTCTACAATTAATCCTTCTTGACGAATTACGTCGATGACTCCATCCACATATTTTGCACAAAGCTCATCTGTGGCAGCCTCTACCATCACACGAATTACCGGTTCTGTACCACTTTCACGCACTAAGATACGTCCCTCTTCCCCAAGTTCTTCTGTTACTTTTGCGATTGCCGCTACCACTGCCGGATTCTCTCTTGCAGTCTTCTTATCTGCCACTCTGACATTCTTCAGAAGCTGCGGGTAAATCTTCACTTCTTCTGTTAATTTTCCAAGGGATTGTTTCTTTTCTAACATGACTTCCATAAGTAATAATGAGGTTAAGATACCATCACCTGTTGTAGCGTATTTGCTGAAAATAATATGTCCTGACTGCTCTCCTCCAAGAGAAAAATTGTTCTGCAACATATTCTCATATACATACTTGTCACCAACTGCAGTCTTCTCATATTTCAAACCAACTTTGTCGCATGCTTTGTATAAACCAAGGTTTGACATAATCGTTGTAACAATGGTATCTCCGTTTAATCTACCTTGTTCTTTTAAGTATTTCCCACATACATAAAGAATCAGGTCTCCATCCACAAGATTGCCGTTTTCATCCACTGCAAGACAACGATCAGCATCTCCATCATAAGCAAATCCCACATCCAATTTCTTTTCTTTTACAAACGCTTGTAATACTTCAATATGAGTAGAACCACAGTTTGTATTAATATTGGTTCCATCCGGCTCGTCGTTGATTACATATGTCTTTGCACCCAAGGCATCAAATACACTCTTTGCAATGGAAGATGCACTACCATTGGAGCAGTCAAGACCCACTTTTTTATCTTTAAATGAGCGTGTAGCCATTGCTATCAGATGGCCGATATAACGATTTCTTCCTGCTGCATAGTCTACTGTGCGCCCTACTTTTTCTCTGGTTGCATATGGAAGTTCTTCTATCTCACCGTCAATATATGCTTCTACCTTAGCTTCTACTTCTGCTTCCATCTTATGACCATTGCTATTAATCAACTTGATACCATTATCATAAAATGGGTTGTGGCTTGCAGATATCATAATACCGCAATCAAAATCCTCTGTACGTGTTACATATGAAACACTTGGAGTTGTGGTTACGTGTAAGAGATAAACATCCGCACCTGATGCGGTAAGCCCTGCTGACAAAGCATCTTCAAACATATAACTGCTTCTTCTTGTGTCTTTTCCAATAACGACTCTGGCTTTCTTCTCCTGTCCAAAGTACCATCCAAGAAATCTTCCCACTTTAAATGCATGTTCTACCGTCAGATTTACATTTGCTTCTCCACGAAAACCATCTGTTCCAAAATATTTTCCCATTACTTTTTCCTCCCTGAGTTTGACTAATACGCCAAATTTTTGCACTTTTTATTTTCGACCTTTATATTATATATGCTATTCTCAAAATATACAATACCTTTATTCTTATTTTTATAATCAAAAAGTTACTATTCAGCCAAAAAGCGCCACATCGTCTTGGGTCTGTCCAAGACAATATGACGCTTACTGAATCAAATATTCTAGTGATGGAACAGGCGGATTCCTGTGAATGCCATTGCCATTCCATATTTATTACATGTGCTGATAACGTTGTCATCACGAACAGAGCCACCTGGCTGTGCAATATATTTCACGCCACTCTTATGAGCTCTTTCGATGTTATCCCCAAATGGGAAAAAAGCATCTGAGCCAAGTGCCACATTTTCCATCTTGTCTAACCATGCACGTTTTTCTTCTGCTGTAAATACAGGTGGCTTTTCTTTGAAAATATTCTGCCATGTACCTTCTGCAAGAACGTCCATGTATTCCTCTCCGATGTATAAATCAATGGAGTTATCTCTATCTGCTCTTCCGATTCCATCTACAAATTGTAAACCTAATACCTGTGGTGATTGACGAAGCCACCAGTTGTCCGCCTTTTGTCCTGCAAGACGTGTACAGTGAATACGTGACTGCTGTCCCGCACCGATACCAATTGCCTGACCACCTTTTGCGTAACATACGGAATTGGATTGTGTATATTTCAAAGTAATTAATGCAATCGCAAGGTCAATCTTCGCTTCTTCCGGAATCTCTTTGTTGTCTGTCACAACATTTGCAAGTAATTCATCATCGATTACAAGCTCGTTTCTTCCTTGTTCAAATGTAATACCAAATACTTCTTTGTGTTCAATTGGATTTGGCTCATAGTCTGGGTCAATTTCAATGACTGCGTAGTTCCCCTTTTTCTTTGCTTTTAAGATTTCCAAGGCTTCCGGTTCATAGCCCGGTGCGATTACTCCATCTGATACTTCACGCTTGATTAATTTGGCTGTAGCAACGTCACAAACATCTGATAAGGAAATGAAATCACCGAAAGAAGACATTCTGTCTGCACCTCTTGCTCTTGCGTATGCACAAGCTAGCGGTGATAGTTCGCCACAGTCGTCGACCCAGTAGATTTTAGCCAGCGTTTCATCTAATGGAAGTCCTACTGCTGCTCCGGCTGGAGAAACGTGTTTGAAAGAAGTTGCAGCCGGAAGTCCTGTTGCTTTCTTAAGTTCCTTTACCAACTGCCATCCGTTAAATGCATCTAAAAAGTTAATGTATCCTGGTCTTCCACACAATACTTTGATTGGAAGCTCCCCTTCGTTCATGTAGATCTTGGATGGTTTTTGATTAGGATTACATCCATATTTTAATTCTAATTCTTTCATCTTCTGCTCTCCTATTTGTTCTTATTGATAATCTTTGTTTCGTATGCACCTGTTGCAATATCGATGTAACGTACGAATAAAGAAACTTTGTTGTCTTCGTTCAAGCTGTTCCAAAGCATCTCTGTAAATGCATCCATGTCGTCCATCATACCAATCAACTTTGGTTCTCCCTCAAAGCTTGGAAGTGGATTGCCATCGCATTTGTATGTATGAATGAAATGTCCTTCTCCTGCTACCGGATTCTCATATGCAAATGTGTAACGGTTGCAAGCGTCCGGATTGCCATTGTTGCTCTTTAGGATTGACATTGCGTAATCATATGTACCATTTTCAATATGCATCACACCTGAGATACGAGGGGTGTAGTTTGGTCCGTCTGGTTCAAACTCTCTGCATCTTAAGGATTGTTCAAATGTAAGTCCGCTGTCCATACCATCGTAGATAGTATCAGTCTGGTCTCCGTTTGTTACGATTGTTTTATTTCCTAAAACACGAACCGGCGCGTAGATGATTAAGCTTGGGTCTGTCAGCTTGGATGGATCGAAAGCCTGTGTGCGGATGCCTTCTCCTTCTGTTACAAACACACGGTTTCTACTATTTTCACTTCTTCCCATGATGAAGTATGCAGTCACTGCTTTTTTGCCATCTGGTGTCTTACCAATAATAATACCACGCCCTGGGTACGCATTCTCTTGTAATTCTCTTGCGATTGATAACATTTCCATGAAATTATTCTCCTTCTCTTCGGTTTTCATAATAATATATTTTTTTAAAACTTTCGCAACGCATCCTCTTCATCCGGATCTGCTTCCTTGATGGCTTTAATTTCTATAAAATATCCTGCATTGCTATTAATTTCCACCCACACACGGTCACCAACCTTGTGTCCAAGGACTGCTTTCCCGATTGGTGACTCTGTACTGATTAGATTCTTAAGGGAGTTACCTCGAACTGTTGTAACAATCTTGAATTCTTCCACTTCGTCGTCATCTTCAAAGTAAAGTTCTATTACGTTCCCAAGACCAACTTCGTCTGCCTTTGATTCATCTGTAATCACCACCGCTGTACGGATCATTTTCTCTAAATAGCGGATTCGGCTTTCATTTTGATTCTTTGCCTGCTTTGCAGCTTTGTATTCGAAGTTCTCGCTTAGGTCGCCATGAGCGCGGGCCGTCTTTACATCTTCCAGAAGTTCCTTGCGAACGACACACTTGCGGTGTTCTACTTCTGCTTTCATATCGTCTATGTCTTTTTGTGTTAATTCGTTGAACATAAGCTTATTTTGAACATCTAAATTGTAATTCTTCCCATCTTCTGTCAACTTCCTTTTGGAATTCTTCGATGAGATGTTCATTTCCTTTTTTGAATAAATGTTTGAATCTGCCTTGTTTACTTAAGAATTCTTCGATTGGAAGTTTCTTCTTCGGCTCATAGTTTAAGATCCATTTTCCTTCTACCACTTCAAACAATGGCCAATAACATGTTTCTACACCTAACTTACAGATTTCCATAATGTCCGGTGTATTGTATCTCCATCCACGTGGACATGGAGCCATGATGTTCAGGAATGCTGCGCCCGGTGTATAAATTGCTTTTTCAGCCTTGATATGTAAATCTTTAAAGTTTTGTACAAAAGTAGTCTGTGCTACGTATGGAACATCGTGAGCTGCGATCACTGCTGCCAAATCTTTTCTGTTCTGCATCTTACCATTGCTTTCGCTTCCTACCGGTGTTGTGGTTGTATCTGCATACATTGGTGTAGCAGAAGAACGTTGGATACCGGTGTTCATGTAAGCACCATTGTCGTAACATACATATACCATATCGTGATTACGTTCCATTGCTCCTGAAAGAGATTGGAAACCGATATCGTATGTACCTCCGTCACCACCGAATGTGATGAACTTGTATGTTTCGTCTAATTTGCCTTTTCTCTTTAATGCGTTGTAAGCACCTTCTACACCACTGAGTGTTGCACCTGCATTTTCAAATGCATTGTGAATGTAGCTATCTTCCCATGCTGTGTATGGGTATGTAAATGTGGATACCTCAAGGCATCCTGTTGCGTTACCGATTACGGCTTTGTCTCCTTCGTGAAGTCCACGAAGTACGTTTCTTACTGCGATGGTACCGCCGCAGCCAGCACACATTCTATGACCCGGAGCAAGACGTTCCGGCTTATTCATTGTTTCTTTAAAATTATATGCCATCTTACGTTTCCTCCTACTCTCTGATTCCCATGTAGCGATAGGTTTCCCCTGCATCGCCGTCTGCTATGATTTGTTTCAGGTCTTCAAATACACCTTCCATGTCTTCTACGCGAACGTCGCGTCCACCAAGACCGTAAATGTAGTTCACTGCATGTGCCTGTGAGCGAGCACGGAACATTGCTGACATCACATCTGCACCTAAAGGTCCACCATGGTTTGAGTAACCTTCTGCTCTGTCCATGATTGCAACTGCTTTTACATTCTTAAGAGCCTGCGCAATCTCTTCTGCAGGGAATGGACGGTATAAACGAATCTTAATCAGACCTACTTTTTCACCTTTTGCACGGAGAGCATCGATGGCATCTTTTGTTGTACCTGCTGCAGAACCGATGATTACAACTGCTCTTTCAGCATCTTCCATGCAATACTCTTCAAAGAGACCATATTCTCTTCCTGAAATTGCGGCAAATTCTTTTGCTACTGCTTTTACAACTTCTACAGAGTTCTTAAGGGCTTCTGCCTGATTACGTTTTGCTTCCATATAGTAATCTGTGATTGCATATGGTCCAACTGCCATTGGCTGCTTTGGATTTAATAAGTAATTTTCAGGTTCATATTCCCCAACAAAATTCTTCACCTCTGCATCGTCCAATAATTCAATATTTTCTACTGCATGGCTTGTGATGAAACCATCCTGGCAAATCATGATTGGGAGACGAACATCCTTGTGTTCTGAAATACGGAATGCCTGCACCATATTGTCATATGCTTCCTGATTGTTTTCTGCATAAATCTGAATCCAACCTGCATCTCTTGCACCCATACTGTCTGAGTGGTCACAGTTGATATTGATTGGTCCTGAAAGTGCACGGTTTACAAGTGCCAATGCCAATGGTAAACGATTGGATGCTGCTATGTATAATTCTTCCCACATATAAGCAAGACCACAGGAAGATGTTGCTGTGAGCGCTCTTGCACCTGCTGCGGAAGCACCGATGGTGGCACTCATAGAACTGTGTTCACTTTCCACCGTAATAAATTCTGTATCTACCTGTCCATTTGCAACAAATGATGCAAAGTACTGCGGAATCTCTGTAGATGGAGTAATAGGGAATGCAGGAAATACGTCCGGATTGATTTGACGGAGCGCAATTGCTACTGCTTCATTTCCCGATAAACGTTCTCTTTTTCCCATACTATTTCACCCCTTCCATTGTAATTGCACCAAATGGGCATGATTTTACGCAAATGCCGCATCCTTTGCAGTGGTCTAAGTCAAATGCCATACGCTTCATGTCCTTCACTGGAATACAGCTGTCCGGACATACCGGTACGCAGAGTAAGCATTGTTTACACTTATCTTCAATAAATTCCGGTTTTACAGAAGACCATTCGCCGGTCTTAAACTCTTTGGATGTTCCTGAGCCGACGATAATCATACCTTCTGTCAAATCCTGCCATTTTGTTTTTACACCTAATTTTGTGATATCTGATTTCATTATTGCACCTCCTGCATAGCCATTTTCAGAGCTGCCATGTTACCTTCGATAACTTCTGGCTTGCTGGCAAATTTGTGTTTGAAAGAGCTTTCCATTTCACGTAAAAATGTTTCTTCTTCCATAATGCCTGCCACTTTTACGATTGCTGCAAGAAGTGGTGTGTTCGGGAAATATTTTCCCATAGTAGCCATAGATACTTTGTGTGCATCAATGATGTATACATCACCTTCGTATCCTTTTAAGTGCGGGATAATCTCCTCTTTGGTGCGCTGCGTATTAATAAGAATTGCACCGTCTTTCTTCAGTCCTTTTGTAACATCTACGGTTTCCAACAAAGACTCATCTACAACAACCACGTATTGTGGGTCATAAATATTAGAATGTACACGGATCTTAGTATCACTGATACGGTTGTATGCTGTAATCGGTGCTCCCATACGCTCTGGGCCGTATTCCGGAAATCCTTGTACGTATTTTCCTGTCTGGAATGCAACATCTGCTAATAATAATGCAGCTGTTTTGGCACCTTGACCGCCACGGCCATGCCATCTGATTTCTGTAACATTATTCATTCCCATATCTCCTTTACGCTTCGTCTATCGCTTTTCCGATATCGTTTCTCTTATATTTGTTTGCAAAGGTTACCCACTCTGTTGCAGCATAGGCGTTTGCCCTTGCTTCCTTTAAGTCCTTTCCTTTTGCAGTAACACCAAGTACACGTCCACCATTTGTCACAATGGTATCACCGTCGAATTTGGTTCCTGCATGGAAACAGTAATAACCTTCATGCTTGTCAAACTCATCTAACCCTTCAATTTGGAAGCCTTTTTCATATTTTAATGGATATCCATCAGAAGCCAGCACAACACAAACTGCTGCATTGTCTTCAAATTCCAATTCAATCTCGTCCAGTTTTCCGTCAATACATGCTTCAAACACATCTACAATATCTGTCTTCATACGTGGGAGAACAACCTGAGTCTCCGGATCTCCAAAACGAGCATTGTATTCCAACACTCTCGGTCCATCTGCTGTCAGCATCAATCCAAAGAAAATGATTCCCTTAAATTCTCTGCCTTCTGCTCTCATTGCATCTACCGTTGCCTGATAAATGTATTTCTTACAGAATTCGTCTACTTCTTCTGTGTAGAATGGGCTTGGACTGAAGGTACCCATGCCTCCTGTATTCAATCCCTGGTCTCCATCCTTTGCACGTTTGTGATCCTGTGCAGATGTCATGGTCTTGATTGTCTTGCCATCTACATAAGATAATACAGACACTTCACGTCCTGTCATAAACTCCTCAATTACCATGCGGTTTCCTGCAGATCCAAACTGTTTATCCAACATAATAGAGCGAACGCCCTCTTTGGCTTCTTCCAATGTATTGCAAATCAAAACACCTTTTCCAAGTGCAAGTCCGTCTGCCTTTAATACGATTGGCATCTTTGCCGTTTCCAAATATGTAAGAGCATCTTCTGCATTGTCAAAGTTTTCATATGCAGCAGTTGGAATGTTGTACTTTTTCATCAAATCTTTTGAAAATGCTTTGGAGCCTTCCAAAATGGCTGCATTTTTGCGTGGTCCAAACACACGGAGTCCTGCTTTTTCAAATTCATCAACCACTCCGCCAACTAATGGGTCGTCCATACCGATAATGGTAAGGTCGATTTCTTTTTCTTTTGCAAAAGCCACTAATTTATCAAATTCCATGGCACCGATTGCTACACATTCTGCAAATTCTGCAATCCCGGCATTTCCCGGTGCGCAATAAATCTTGTCTACTCTTTCGCTTTGGGCTACTTTCCATGCGATTGCATGCTCTCTTCCACCGCTTCCAACAATTAATACTTTCATTCGTATTCCTCCTATTGATATATGAGTAGTGATTATATCATAACCACTACTCATAACAAATTACTTTATAACCACTTTATTATTTACAACTTCCACTTTCCCATTTGCAATCAGGTCAATGGCACATGGGAGTATCTTCCATTCCGCCTGTTCCATAACGCGACGCCGAAGCACTTCCGGAGTATCTCCCTCAAGCACTTCCACTGCTTTTTGTAAAATAATGGCTCCCGTGTCCGTTCCTTCATCCACGAAATGAACGGTTGCGCCAACCACTTTAACACCTTTTTCCAACGCAGCCTCATGGACCTTCAGACCATAAAATCCGGTTCCGCAAAATGCCGGAATCAGTGATGGATGAATATTGATAATACGATTGCGATATTTTTCAATCATCATCTCCGGAATCACTACTAAAAATCCTGCAAGGACTAAGAGATCTGCTTCAAAGTCATCCACAACTCTTAAAAGTTCCTGATTAAATTCTGCTCGGGAAGCAAAATCCTTTGGTGAAACACATACGCTGGCAATACCCGCATTCTTTGCGCGCTGCAGAGCATATGCATTTTTATTATTGCTAATAACGCCTACAATCTCTGTATTCGTAATGGTTCCCGCCTTCACAGCATCTATAATCGCCTGAAGATTGGTACCACCGCCAGAGACTAACACCACTACTTTTAGCATAAAGTAACTCCTTTATCTCCTGCTTCGATGTGACCTACAATGTAACCATCTTCGCCTGCTTCTTTGATGGCTGCCAAAGTTGCCTCTACGTCACTTTCGTCTACTGCCACAATCATACCAAGTCCCATGTTAAATGTGTTGTACATCATCTGTTCTTCGATGTCACCATCCACTGCTAACATTTGGAAAATCGGTGGAATTGGATAGCTGTCCTTTTTCACAACCGCATGTGTTCCTTCTTTTAACATACGTGGAATATTTTCATAGAAGCCACCACCTGTAATATGGCTGCACGCTTTAATCTTTACGCCTGCTTCTTTAATCGTACGTAATGCTTTTACGTAAATCTTTGTTGGTGCCAATAATGCTTCTCCCAATGAGCATCCCAAAGCTTCGTACTCTCTGTTTAAGGATTCTTCTGTCATAGAGAATACCTTACGCACCAAAGAAAAACCATTGCTATGTACACCTGAAGATGCCATACCGATAAGTACATCTCCAGCTTTTAAGTCTTTTCCTGTGATTAAATCTTTTTCATCTACAACACCAACTGCAAATCCTGCCAAGTCATATTCATCAATTGGATAGAAACCTGGCATCTCTGCTGTCTCTCCACCAATTAATGCTGCACCGGATTGGAGGCATCCTTCTGCCACACCGCTTACAATCGTTGCAATCTTTTCCGGTTCATTCTTTCCACATGCAATATAGTCTAAAAAGAATAATGGTTCTCCACCTGCACAAGCAATATCGTTTACACACATTGCTACGCAATCGATACCGATTGTATCATGTTTATCCATAAGGAACGCTAATTTTAATTTTGTCCCTACTCCGTCTGTACCAGATACGAGTGTCGGTTTTTCCATGTCCTTAAATTTTTCCATCGAGAAAGCTCCTGAGAAACCACCGATATTTGTCAACACCTCTGGTCTCATGGTTGCCTGCACATGTTTTTTCATAAGCTCTACTGATTTGTAACCTGCCTCAATATCTACGCCTGCGTTCTTATAATCCATCTCATTTCCTCCATTGTAATTTACATAGTTATACTTATAAGTTATTTTACAAACACCGACTGGGAATGTCAACCTTTTCCAGCGGTTCATTTAAAATCTCCGTCCCTGTCAAAACAAATCTTCCATCTTTTAAAAGAGGAATTCTTTCACCTGCCCCGGTCACCACCGTAATTTCCCCGATTTCTTCGTATGGAATGGTAATATCCGTATGACATTGGAAATATGCTTTGGCCACATCTTCTGTTCTCATACTGGAAATAGAATTGTCCTTTGCCACAATTTCCTTTCCATTTCGATTGTATAATTTGTTCTCCTCACTCCAGCTGTAGCAAGTATCTCCCACTGCAAAATGAGGTCCCATCTTTTCTGCAATCAAAATCGGCATTTTATCTTCAATCGCATATTTCTTTGCAATCACATATGCTGTAGTGTTGGTGCCGATTGCAAACTCTCCAAGAGGCAAGGTTTCATGGTTGTGAAGCACATTTTCCTTAATATATTTCCTACATTCCTCTTGGTTCTGAAAATTGCTGCAAGTGTAATCTGTAATCTTTCCATCTGTAAATGTAATCTTCAAATCCCGATATTGGAGCTCATTTAGATAAACCTTACTCACATAGAGAACCCCATTTGTCCCCTCTAACACAGGAGTCGTAAACACTTCTCCTACCGGGATATTCACATCTGCCACACAGTTTTCAAAGATCGTCTCTTTTTCCGGATTAGAAAGCTTGTACAATTGAATCTTCAAATCCGTCACGTTATTGTCTTTTCCCAGAACGTGAACATATTCTCCCTGATCCAATGCATCAATCAACCTTTGCTGCACTGTCTCATAAAGAGCCCCATCCAAGGTGTTGATTCGAATGACTTCATCAAAGATTTCTGCATAATGATCACCAATCTCCGGAATTGGATAAGCAACAATGGTAAAACTACGCTCATCCCCTTTGATATATTGGTTTGTCAGTTGACCTGCTTTGCTGTCATATAATACAGAAAGCTTTTCCTCACGCTCTGTAAGTTTGATTGCTTCCTCTTTCTGCTCCGGTGCAAACGGTTCTTCTCCGAACACCTCCATCACAGCCGGTCCTGCAAATTGTGCCGCCAGTTCTTTCCACTGCTCGTAAGCATTTTTCATCACATCAAGCTTACGCTCCACCAATTTTTTATCCAAAATCAGTCCTTGGTCCAAACGATGGTCATATTCATACTGCTTATTCGCAATGCCGCCATAATAACCTATTTTATGCTGCTGTTTTTTGGTCAATACACTAACTGCTGCACGGTAGATGGTTGGCTTTAACCCCATTTCGGCAAAATTCTGAATTGCCTTTCGAATCACTCGCTCAAACCCTACTACATAGCGGATGTTTACAACCGATTTTTTGGTCAAGTCGATACCGGCGACTTCAAAGCCAACCCGATATCCCTCTGTATAGACCTCTGCCATTTTGTCAATGGTTTCCTGCGGTAGGGAATTCAAATGCTGTGCTGTCTTCCATTCATTTTCCGATATATACTCCCCATATAGGTATAAATATCGCAAATCCGAAAGGTCACTATTCATTATAATATCGGTTGCAAAGGAACAATCCGGATTCAGTTGTTCTTCGATGCGGTCCGCCACAAACACATCGCTATAATCACTTGCATACCAATATACAATGTCTTTCAGTTCTTTGTAATTCGGATTCTCTTCCCCCTCAAAACAATTATAAATCTCAATAAACAATTCGTTACAGATGGTAAGGTATAACAATCTCTTCTCATACACATATGCAATCTCGCCACGAATTTCTGTATATAAAAAACTAAGAAGCCTGCCAAACTCCTCTCCCAGATTCATCACTGCGTAAGAAGGGTTGGCATAGCTTGTTTCATAATTTTCACCTATAATATCACTATATAGATTCCTATTCTCTTTTTGTAATTCTTCCAAAGTACATTGTTCCATTGGCTTTGTAAGAATACGCCTGAGAATCTCATGGATTTCCAAAATAAACTTCGCCGTTAATTGAAAATAAGAACGATACACCGGTGCTACCGTCTCTTCCTTTACAATAGACTGAATTCTTTCTATTGTAAGGTCGTATCGTTCTCTTATCTGTCTCTCATCACTCATTAAAATAGCCCCCTGCAAAAGATCCCAATAAATCCAACAAGAAAGAGTATATTACATCCGATTCCGATCTTACAGGTCAGGTAATCCTTCTCTCTTTCTTTTAATCCGCGGAAACCAAAATAAATACCAACTCCGGATAAAATGGCAGTTACAATACCAAGCCCTCCTATGTAAGCGCCTGCTGTGCCACCGCTTGTATAGGCGATTACTACCATAGTCAGCAACAATATTCCTACCATTGCAGCAATCCCACTGGACAAAACACCCCTTTTTGAATGTTTTAACTTCGCCTGTCCATATTTTCGGTTTCCTCTTGTCCTTCTATCATCTTTTCTTCTGTCATCTTTTTTTCTTTGCATAGTTTCTCCTTATCACATTGCATATCAAAAAGGTTATAAACCCTAATATTCCACCTATTGTATTCAACAGTAAGTCATCTACATCAAAACATCCCACCTTCATAAAAAGCTGGGATAGTTCTATGGTGAGACTAAGAGCAAAACTGTAAATCAAGGTGCTCAGAAAGCTTCGATACCTGCTTGCCATTGCCATAAAGAATCCAAAAGGAAGAAAGATGAGAACGTTACCCAGCAAGTTTGTGGCTGTGGCAAACATTCCCAACTGCTCACGATAATTCCAAAAACGCTTAATTTCCCGGAAAAGAACCAGATTATAATGGTATTCCTGCATCTTATCGATTCTTCCATAGATTTCAGAAATCAGCAAAAAATAGAATACAAATATGATATATAAAACAAATAGAATTTTTCCTACTCTGCGACTCATTTTACTATTTTACACCATATTCTTCATAATATGCGTCAATTGCTGCTTTTAATGTGTCGTCAATGATGACTTCCCCATTGTACTCTTTGTTGTACAAATGCTCTACCACTTCCTCCATAGAAACAATGGCATTTGCATCGAATCCGTATTTCTCTTTAATCTCATCCAAGGCACTTACTTTTCCTCCAAGCCCTACTTCCATACGATTCAGGGAAACCATAAGTCCAAGAATCTCTACATCTGCAGCCCCACGTACCTTTGGAACCGTCTCTTCCATGGATTTACCTGAAGTAGTTACATCTTCGATCATGACAACCCGGTCACCGTCTTTGAGCTTGGTTCCAAGGAAGCTTCCTTTATCTGCACCATGGTCTTTTTCTTCTTTTCTATCTGAACAATAGCGAACTTCTTTTCCATATAATTCGTGGAACGCAATCGCTGTCACAACCGCAATCGGGATTCCTTTGTAAGCAGGTCCAAATAATACGTCAAAGTCAAGCCCATAGCTTGCATAGATTGCCTTTGCATAGTATTCACCTAGCTTTTTCAGTTGTGCTCCTGTTACGTAACCCCCTGCATTCATGAAAAATGGGGATTTTCTACCACTCTTTAAAGTAAAATCTCCGAATTTTAACACTTTACTGTCTACCATAAATTCAATAAATTCTTGTTTGTAACTTTCCATTTTTGGCCTCCTATATCATATCTATTTCTTTATCATCTGAATATTCAAATCCACATTCCCTTGTATCCCGTCCACGCTTCCTTCGTTGCTATACTGCCATATATCAAAATGGTACGGTGTCTGTGGATATTCTTCATAATCTGCATACCAAATCGGATATTCCTCTAGCTCTTCCAAATCCAATTTGAATGCCTGCCATGTCATATTACAATATATCATGGCATCATAACCGGACTTCTCGATGGTTTCGCAAAACGCCTTTGTGTTCTTTGTAAACTGTTCCTCGGTAACGTTGTCTGTTCTAGCTTCCTCATGCAAAACACTCTCAGGATCATACACAATCGGCATCTGCAAATCGTATTCCATTAAGTGTTCCAGCACAAATTCTGCCTCTTCTATGGCTTCCGTCTCATTCACTGCCTGTGCAAAGAAGTAGACTCCTACATCTAAGCCTGCCGCACGGGCACCTTTCATATTTTTCTCAAAGTTGGTATCCAGTTTTAAGACGCCTTCCTGGCCATAGCCTCGGTATCCCAAACGCACGAAAACAAATTCGATGCCCGCAGCTTTTACTTTTTGCCAATCAATCTCTCCCTGATAGTGGGAAACATCGATTCCCAGACGGTAACTGTAATCCTCACCACCATATGACATTCGGTTTCCATTGTGAAGAAAGCCTTGGTTGTCATAAAGGTTTGGTGCCACGTTAGAGTTTACCTCCATCTGATGAATCTCACCATGTACATCCACAAACTCTAGCATGGTGGGTCCATCTGCGGCTGCTATCTTCCCATCCATTTCCGTTGCATCTGCAGTCAGAATCTCCCCTATATCTTCTGTCATCTTCTGCTCTTTTTCATCTTGATTCCCACAGCCACAAAGCATCGCAAGAACCATGACCATCATCATTATCCATACTCTCTTATTTTTCATAAACCCCTACTTTACTAATCCAACCATTTCACTGACTGAATCAAATCCATTTTTCTTCATATAGTTTTCTATGCCATCTACAATCTCCATTGTAACTGCAGGATTATGGAAGTTAGCTGTACCAACAGCCACCGCACTTGCTCCTGCCAGAATCATCTCAATTGCATCCTCTGCAGATGCAATCCCTCCCATGCCGATGATTGGAATATTGACTGCATTTGCCACCTGGTATACCATACGAACTGCAATTGGATGAATTGCCGGACCGGATACACCGGCAGTCTTGTTGGCTACTGCAAATGTACGGCGATTGATATCAATCTTCATGCCTGTCAAGGTATTAATCAAAGAAACAGCATCTGCACCGCCAGCCTCTGCCGCTTTGGCAATCTCCGTAATATCTGTTACGTTCGGTGTAAGCTTCATAATCACCGGCTGCTTTGCAAGTTTTTTAATCTCCGCTGTTAGCTTTTCCACTTGCTTTGGATCCTGTCCAAACGCCAAAAAGCCCGCATTTACATTTGGGCAAGAGATGTTGATCTCCATCATATCGATTGGCTCATCTGCAAGCCTTTCTACTACAGCAAAATATTCTTCCGGTGCGTGTCCGCAGACGTTCACAATAATCTTTGTGTCATATTTCTTTAAAAACGGAATATCTCTTTCGCAGAACAAGTCAATGCCCGGATTTTGAAGTCCGATTGCATTCATCATTCCCCCGTATGTCTCTGCCACACGAGGTGTAGGATTTCCTGTCCAAGGCACGTTGGCAACTCCCTTTGTGGTCACCGCACCCAACTTATTCAAATCTACAAATTCATCAAATTCTGCCCCGGAACCAAATGTTCCTGAAGCCACTGTCACAGGATTCTTCCACTCTACCCCTGCAATATTTACACTCATGTTCATTAGATTTCCACCTCCGTAGACAAGAATACCGGACCTTCTTTACAGATACGTTTGTTGTGTACATTGGTGTGGTGGTCTTTTTCTTTTGACTTACATACACATGCAAGGCAAGCACCGATTCCACATGCCATTCTTTCTTCTAAGGAAATGTAGCATTCGATTCCATTTTCCTCCGCAAAATTCTTAATTGCACGAAGCATTGGAGTCGGACCACAGGCGTAAATAATATCTGCTGTCAACCCATTTTCTGCAATAGCGTTCATCACATTCCCTTTTGTACCCACGCTTCCGTCTTCTGTGGAAATATATACAGTACCGTTTTCTTCAAACTGTTCTCTTAAAAACGTGTGTTCATCACGATAGCCCACCACAATCTGTTTTTCACAATGTAATTGCTTTGCGAGTTCCAAAATCGGAGGAACACCGATTCCACCACCCATAAGAAAAGCTTTTTTACCTTCCGCTTTTTCCAATGGAAATCCATTTCCCAAAGGTCCAATCACCGGAACCTTGTCTCCTTCTTGTAGTTTGGAGAACTGCTCTGTACCTGTATTATCACCGGTCACACGATACACTACCCGTAACTTTCCATTTTCTTTGTCAATTTCACAGATACTGATTGGTCTTGGAAGTAATTTGGTTCCATCATTTGTATACATGGAAATGAATTGTCCCGGTTTTGCAGTCTCTGCTGCCTCTGTGCGAAGCCACATACTGAAAATACCGGCTGCAATCTGTTCCTGTGAAACAACAACTGCATTTTCTTTTTTTCTGTCTGCCATGTTTTAATCTCCTATCTATTTTCAAGCGCGCCCTTGATATCCGTAACCATATCTTCCACAGCCGCTCTGGAAGCTTCCCCAAAGTTTTCAGCACCGAACTTTGCATATGCTTCTTGCTTATAAGCTGCGATAATTCCACGTGAGGAGTTTACGATTGCTCCAAGTCCGTCTTCGTTAAAGAAGTGTACCAAGTCTTTTCCTTTTCCGCCTTGTGCGCCGTAACCTGGAACTAAGATATATGCCTTCGGCATTACCTTACGAAGTACTTTTCCCATCTCCGGATAAGTTGCTCCAACTACTGCACCAACATAGCTATATTCATCACCCATGTGTGATTCGCCCCATGCAGCAACTTTTTCCCCAACCAATTCATACAATGGTTTTCCATTAATTAACTGATCTTGGAACTCACCACTGGATGGATTAGAAGTCTTAACCAATACAAAAATACCTTTGTTTTCTTCCTTGCAAACTTTAATAAATGGGTCTACACCATCTGAACCAAGGTATGGATTTACTGTTACGAAATCTTCATCAAAAGGAACATAGGTCTTGCTTCCTACCTGCACACGGCCAACGTGTCCAACAGCGTAAGCTGCTGACGTAGAACCGATATCGCCACGCTTAATATCACCGATCACTACCAAACCTTTTTCTTTACAGTAATCAACTGTTTTCTTAAAGGCAACAAGTCCCGGAATTCCAAATTGCTCATACATGGCAATCTGTGGTTTCACTGCCGGAATCAAATCGTATGTCTTGTCCACGATTTCCTTGTTGAATTGCCAGATTGCTTCTGCTGCACCTTCTAATGTCTCTCCAAATTCCGCAAAGGCTTTTTTCTGCACATGCTCCGGAATGTAGTTTAACATTGGGTCTAAGCCTACTACGATTGGTGCATTGGTTTTTTTAATGTTTTGTACTAATTTATTAATCATTGCTCTTCCTCCTGGAATTTTATTTACGATAAAACAATTATGGCAAGGCATAAAAACACGCAGTACCACATATTAACAATATTTTAACACAGGGCAGAAAAAAATGGAATGCAAATCTTTGCATTCCATTAAATTTCTCGTAAACATTCCAGGGCTGCTTCCAATTGATTGTCTGCCTCCGGATTGTCTTTATTATATACATATTCAACCTTCACATCCGGCTCAATCCCGATGCCGTGAATATTTCTTCCCTTCGGTGTAAAATATTCTGATGTAGTAAGCTTCAAACTGGTTCCATCCGGCAGGCCATAGATATTCTGCACAATGCCTTTTCCATAGGTTGTGGTTCCAACTAAAGTACCAACTCCGTAATCCTGAATGGCTCCTGCAAAGATTTCAGATGCGCTGGCACTATTTCCATTAATCAAAACTGCCATCGGGATGTTAAGCTGCCGCTCCTCATCTGAAGTAATCACTTCTCCCTTTCCTTTTTTGTCTTTGGTTGAAACGATAGTTCCCTGTGGCAGAATCAAGTCTAACATGTCGCACACGGTAGACAGATTCCCTCCCGGATTGTTTCTAAGGTCAACCACCAACGACTGCATGCCTTGATTTGTCAACTCTGTTAATGCAGTTTCAAACTGACGATATGTCACTGTTTCAAAGCCAGAGACTTGAATATATCCTATGTTTTCTTCCTTCATCTCATAGGCTACCGTATTTACCTCAATAATATCTCTGGTCACCTTGCAGGTGAATTCCTCCATGTTTTCCCCTCGTAAAACGGTAATCTCAACAGTAGTTCCTTTTTCTCCACGAATCTTAGAAACCACTGTATCCAAATCCTGACCTGTCACTTCTTCCCCGTTCACCTTGTAGAGAATATCTCCATCCAAAAGTCCGGCTTTTTGTCCCGGCGACTTGTCATACACTGTGGTAAATGTAATAATCTGGGTCTCTATTTCCTGGGTAATGACTACACCGATTCCACCAAATTCTCCTGATGTGGATTCCTTGAGGCTCTGTGTCTCTGCTTCATCATAATATACAGAATAAGGATCCCCCAATCCTGCCACATATCCTTTGATAATAGACTCCTGAAGCAGTTCCTCATCCACTTCATCCTCGTAAAGATATTGGCTTCGAATCATATTTTGAATAACCTGCATCTTCTGTTCCGTGGCAGTATCCAAGATTCCGTCTAAACCGAATATGTTTGTTAAGATAACGCCTACAATTACTAACATAGCAAGGGCGCCAACCAGCGCCCCTTTCAAAAAACTTCTTTTATATCCCATGTATGTACCTTCCTACATATAATTTGATGGATTCACCGCCACACCATCTACTTCTACTTGAAAATGAAGGTGATTACCGGTGGACTGGCCGGTTGTTCCCACACCGCCTATGTGTTGCCCTTTTGCCACCTTATCTCCGGCAGAAACATAAGGGCTCTCAAACATGTGCATATACTTGGTCACCAATCCATTGCCATGGCTGATGACTACCCAGTTACCTGCAGAAGAACTATAACCGGCAATCAGCACAGTGCCTGCTGCCGCCGCGTAGATTGGAGTTCCTCTTGGAGCAGCATAGTCGTGACCTTTGTGTGGTCTGTCATCTCCGATACCCTGACGAATCTCTCCAAAATAACTGGATTGATAAGACATTCCCGGACATGGATGTGTAAAGTAACCGTTCCCACTTACTACCGGTGGCTTTACGGTCGAACTTCCACTTGAACTTCCGGAATTCCCTGTACTTCCCGAATTGGAACTACCAGAGTTGCTTGCCGGCTTCTTATTCGCTTCCGCTTTCGCTTTCTCTGCCGCTCTTCTTGCTTCATCTTCCGCCTTTTTAATATTATCCTTGATGCCCTTCAACTGAGATTGAATATTAGCCAATTCTGATGACTTTGCACTTAAAAGTTCTTTTGCCTCTGCACTCTGCTGAGCCAAGGAAGCCTGCAATGTTTCCAGTTCCCCGTACTCCGCCTGAAGCACCAGTTCCTTTTCTTCCACTGCTCGAACAGTCATTTGAAATTCATCCAGTTTTTGTCTGTCATACTCAGACATCTTTTGTATATATTCTGTTTTGTTGAAAAAATCTGCAATACTGTCGGATTCCATGAAAATTTCAATGAGATTCACATTTCCATTTTCATACATATAACGGATACGAAGCTTCATACTTTCGTATTGTTCGCTTTCTTCCATCTTAGCCATAATCAGGTCCTGCTCGGCCTCATCAATCTCTGCCCGCTTTTGCTCCAGACGATTCTCTGTCTGTTTCATGGACGATGCCAATTCCTGCACCCTGGCTGCCAAAGACTTCTTTTCCGATTCCGCCTCTTTTTGCTGTTCTTCCAACTGTTGCTGCTGATTCTTCATATCGTTGATATTCTCTGCCTGAACAGCCAATACCATACTGACTGTCAGTACAAAGACCAGCATCCCACTTATTAATCTTCTCCCCAGTTTCATATAAACTCCTATGCTTTCAAATGCTTCCGAATGGTGAGGAAGCTTCCGATAAATCCAATTCCCACTCCAAGAGCCAGTCCGATTGGAAGTAAAAACTTGTATACTTCTGTTACCGGAAGGAATTCCAGAATTGTATTTAATACAGAAAACTTACTGATAATGGCACTTACTGCTTTTTCATATGCAAAGTAAAGTATAATGAGTGGAATCGCTGCCCCCACAACGCCAATCAGAATACCTTCGATTACGAATGGTGCTCTTACGAAAGAATCCTTTGCTCCAATATATTTCATAATAGCAATCTCTTCTCTTCGGATTGTAATACCCATGGATACGGTGTTACTAATCAAAAATACTGCAACAATGAGAAGGATTAAAATGATTGCACCTGAAATATAGGTAAGCAATACGTTAAAGTTCTCTAATGTCTTAGCTACCACGTCTGATTTGTTAACTTTACGAACCCCTTCCAGACTCTCTGCAAAAGCAACAACCTCTTCTTGATTCTCCACAGACTCTAAATAAACTTCATAGTTGTCCGAATTGGCCAATGGATTGTCATCTGCAAATCCTTCTGCTAATTCCGGATTGTCAGCCAGATAACTCTTTTGGAATTCTTCCCATGCTTCTTCTGCGGAAACATATTTGACTTCCAAGACACCTTCATGTTTGGAAAGCTGTTTTCCAATCTTCTCTACACGTTCATCTGTGGCTTCTTCATCGAATAAAACCACAATTGCTACGCCTTCTTCTGCCTTTTCTACAATGTGGCTAAAGTTCCTAATAATCGAAAAGAATATTCCAAACAGGAAAATACATGCCGCCATAGTCGCAATGGATGCGATGGAGAACATTCTGTTTCTTGCAATATTCTTAACCCCTTGTTTTACCGAGTATTTTACTGTACCGAATCTCATTTATACACCCACCTTTTCATCACTTACAATGATCCCCTTTTGCATTGTAATGACGCGTTTTTTCATTGTTTTCACAATTTCATGATTATGAGTAACTACGATTACTGTGGTTCCTCTTTCGTTTGCCTCTTCCAAAAGCTTCATAATCTCCCATGAGTTTACCGGATCCAGATTACCGGTGGGCTCATCTGCAAGCAAAATGGAAGGCTCATTTACAATGGCTCTTGCAATAGCAACACGCTGCTGCTCTCCTCCTGATAATTCTTTTGGATAGGATTTATATTTCTGAGCCAAACCTACCAATGAAAGAGCGGCAGGCACTTTTTTCTTAATCACACGGCTTGGTGCCTCTGTAACACGAAGGGCAAAAGCAATGTTCTCGTATACATTCCTATCTTTTAAAAGACGGAAATCTTGGAACACGACTCCGATTTTTCTACGATAAAATGGAATCTCCTTGTGTTCTAACTCACTTAACTTTTCTCCCATTACGCGGATGTCACCGCCTGTTGGCTCCAATTCCTTCATCAAAAGACGAATCAAAGTGGACTTACCGGAGCCACTATCCCCTACGATAAATACAAACTCTCCCTGTTCAATCTTGAGACTGACACCATTGAGGGCAGCTATGCCCTTCGAGTACTCTTTCGTTACTTTCCTTAATTCTATCATATGCGCCTCCTAATTATTAATACTCCAATGTCTCCATGTATTTCATATACTTCACAACCATAAGTGCAATCTTAAATGTAATTGCATCTTCAAATACACGCAAATCCAGACCTGTACTTTTTTGAATCTTGTCTAATCTGTATACCAATGTATTTCTATGGATGTATAACTGTCTGGATGTTTCTGACACATTCAAACTATTCTCAAAAAACTTGTTGATGGTAACCAGCGTTTCCTCATCAAAATCATCTGGAGATTTCCCCTCAAAAACCTCTCGAATAAACATCTTACAAAGTGGAATCGGCAATTGATAGATTAAGCGTCCAATTCCCAAGGTATTATATGCTATGATGTCTTTTTCACTAAAGAAGATCTTCCCTACATCCAAAGCAAGCTTTGCTTCTTTGTAAGACTTGGATACTTCTTTGATGTCATGAACAATGGTTCCATAGGCCACGTGTACATCTTCCACGCCTTCTTTTTTCAATACATCCAGCATCTCATGGGCAGCTTTTTCTGCCTCTGTGTACCCCTCATTGGCTCCCATTCTTCTGACTACAATAATATTCTTTTCATCTACTGCTGTAATAAATTCGTTGCCGTCTCCGTTTAATAACGTACGTACCCTCTCCAGCATATTCATGTCTTTTTCTGACAAAATCTGTATCACAAAGATAGCACGTTTTACATCGGTGTCAATTCGTAATTTCTTAGCACGATTGTAAATATCCACCAATAAAAGATTATCAAGAAGTAAGTTCTTGACAAAATTATCTTTGTCAAACCGTTCCTTATATGCCACTAACAAACTTTGAAGCTGGAATGCCGCCAATTTTCCAATGGTATAAGCATCCTCGCTTCCACCATAAACCAGTAGCACATATTCCAAATGATATTCATCATAAATCTTAAAAAATTGGCATCCTTGTATCACTTGGCTATCTGCAGGAGATTCTACAAATGCACGAACAGATGCCCCATATTCTCCCGTCTCCGAATAGGTGGTCGCTATGACCTTCCCTTCTGTATCCATTATACACAAATCAATTCTGGTGATTGATTTGAGCCCATCGATTGTACTTTGAAGTATTTGATTTGATATCATGTTCTTTCCTCCGTACGTTTTCTTCTATGCATATTGCCCAATGTGTTTTTGTGAAAAAACACAAAAATGCCTACACCTTTCTATATGATAATGCAAAATGACAAAAAAAGAAAGAGGAAATAACATTTTTTTGGTTATTTCCTCAATTTTCTATGTCATTTATTTTTCTTTTTTGGAAAAATATCGAAGCAGTACACTCCGAAGCTTTTGAAACCAATGTGATTCCTTCTGTTTTAAATGGGTACCAATGCCAAACCAAATCTTCGCATCCAGAGCACTTCGGTACTGACCGATAAAATCATCCTGAACTTCTGTAGGCAGGGCTGCAATAATGTATTCCGCCTCTGCACCATTGATGCGGTTCAATATC
Source organism: Faecalimonas sp. (assembly GCA_045545895.1). Lineage (GTDB taxonomy): Bacteria > Bacillota > Clostridia > Lachnospirales > Lachnospiraceae > Faecalimonas. The sequence goes on along the minus strand of JAZQBW010000070.1, from coordinate 56,464 downwards.
ATATCTGCTGAAATACCGTGCTCCACCAAATTGGCAATCTCTACCACACGAATCTTTTCATAATTCTCTTTCACGTATTGCACCAATTCCGAGAGCATAATATCATTCTCTGCAAGAAGTAACACTCTTCCTTGGTTCTTATGTAAGAAGCGCATGAACATCTTTACAAACAAAAGACTCTCCGCTTCCAATCCTTTTTCATCTTCTATGGCGAAGACCTCTATTGCATGAGCGGTTCTGACCTGCATTGCCTCTACCACACGTCTCATGGCTTCCTTGGCTGTATAGCCATCGGCCTGTCCATTCTGTATTTGTATCTTGTTACTCATAATCTCACCTGTTGATTTTCGATTTTATGATTATAGCAAATCATATTCTATTTTTCAAGGTTATCCACAGATTGTTCACAATAGTTTAATTTTCTTCTGTTTTTTGTAATTCACGACGCTTTTTTGTAATGAGTCCACCAATTCTGCCTGTCTCCTTGGATGTAAGCGAACGCCAACCACCTTCTAAGACTTTATCTAAAAGGCCTAATTCTTCTGCAATTTCATACTTCATTTTTTCTATTTCGTCATTTTTCTTTTTCTGTGAAGGCATAATCAAATCCCCTTTCTATACTGATAAAAGGATTTCCATTTTTCCTATCCCTATTCACTCACCACATGACATCCAGCCGAATTTAAAACAAAAAACCCCACAAATACACTGCTATGGCTACCTGAATTCCCAATATCACCGGAATCCCAATGAAAAATATTGGTTTTTTGGTCTTATGGTTGTAAAACCGCATCCCCACATAGGAACCCACGGATCCACCTATGATGGCCCAACAAAGGAGCACCTTTTCCGGGATTCTTCTACAGCTTTTGTCTTTTTTCTTCTTGATTGCTTTCCGCTTGTCTAGTCCGTAAAGCCCAAAAGCCACTACATTTACCAAACACAAATAGATTATAATGATGTCCACCTACTACACCTCGATTTCTGCTTCCAATGCAAAAGAATAAATCACCTTCTCTTTTACTTGTTTGCCTGTAAGCTGTAAAAGCGCCTTTGCATAATAGTCCAACTGAACCTGGTATCTTCTTTTCAACTCATCTAAGCATGGGACTCGGTCTGTCTTGTAATCCAAAACTACCAACTCCCCATCTTCTTCAAAATAAACGTCGATGATTCCCTGAACCAAGGTCATTGCCTCTGAAGTTCCTTCCTTCACATATTTGTCATCTGCCAAAACGAATGGCTGCTCCGTATGAAATTGTCCTCGTCTACTTGCACTTTGCACACGTTGTCCAATGGTGGAATCCAAGAATTTTAAAATATGGTCTGCTTCCACACACTCCGCCATTTCTTCTGTCAGCAATTCCTTTTCTACCATATTAGCAATGGCTTTCTGAAGTGCTGTCACATCATATTCTTTGGTAAAATCCAAAAGTTCCAACACACGATGGTAGGCAGTTCCCCGTGATGCACCGGAAAGTTCTTTGTCTTTTTGCAAAAACTTCGGCAAAAGTGGAATCACCACTACCTCCTCTATTTCCTCATCCTCCAAATATGCTTTTTTCTTCAGTTCGGAAACAGAAACCTTCTGCTTTGTCTTGGAATCCGACGCATACGGGTAGTCGAATGCAAACTGTTCCTCCACTTGTCTTCTCACATCTGCATCATATACCTGATTCGTATCCCATGCTTTTAAGATTTGTTTTGTCACCCCATCTCGAAATGTTTCTTCCAGCTCCTCCATAAGCAACTCTTCCTGTTCTATCCATGTTACCACCATTGGAAGTTCTTTCTTATAAAGAGGATTTTGAAATGGTACATTCAGCCCAAGTCTATTAAGCACATTTGCAAAAACTTGGTTTCGATACAGTGCAGGTATGACCCAATCAAAATATGATCTCGCCTTCATGATGCGAGTATAGCTTAGGGGCATCTCGGTCTGGCTACGCAGCCCCAAAAGGCCTTGAAGCTGGCTTCCTAAGTTGGAAATCACACCCGTTAAAATCAGCTTTTCTTTTGCTCGAGTCATGGCAACATAAAGAATCCGAAGTTCTTCTGCCACCGACTCCTTCTGTACCTCTTTCTGAATCATTCGCTTCAATAAGGTAGGAGACTTGGTTCTGGATTCCAAATCTATAGCATCCAATCCCACACCAAATTCTGGGTGGATGACCATACTAGCTCTTGCATCCTGCATATTGAACAGTTTATCCATCCCAACTACAAATACGATAGGGAATTCCAACCCCTTACTTTTATGAATACTCATAAGACGCACCACATCTGTAGACTCTTCTATTACATTTGCCTCACCATAGTCCACATCATATTTATGCAGTTGTTCGATATAACGGACAAAATGAAATAGCCCTTTGTAACTGGTAGCCTCAAAAGCAATCGCCTTTTCAATGAGCATTTCTAAATTAGCAGCCCTCTGTTCTCCTCCCGGAAGCGCTGCAACATAATTGCCATAGCCGGTCTCTTCTATCATTTTCCAGAGCAATACATGGATTGCTGTATAAGGAATCTGCCGGCGAAATCCCTCATACTGCTTTAGAAAATCCTGCAGTTTCTTTTGCAAGACTTCAGATGACACAGCTCCAGTACCCTTTTCACCACCACAAGCCGCATAGGCACATGCCTTCTCATAAAAGGTTTTCCCCTTACTTTCACTTTGAATCCTTGCCAAATCCTCACTGGAAAGGTTAACAAAAGGTGAGGTCAAAACCGCTGCAAAAGAAATATCCTGCCTTGGATTGTCCAGAATGCGAAGATAATCCAACAGACTCTGAATCTCCCTTGTTTCGAAATAGCCTTCTTTGGAGCTGCTGTAAACAGGTACCCCTTCTTCGCCCAGTACACGCAAATAGGTGTCTGCAAAACTTTTCAAACTGCGCACCAGTATTACCACATCACGATACTCTGCTCCTCTGTATAGCCCTGTATGCTTATCAAAAACCAAATGGCTTCCCACTATTTTCTTAATTTTCCTTGCAACTGCCCTGGCTTCCAATTCCCGCACCGTTTCTCCTTGGGACAAATCAGAAGCATCCATCAGACAAACCTCTGTTTCATTTCCTGGTTTATCCTCATAATCAGCCCCTACATAAAGAGCAGCATGATCATCATAAGCAATTCCTCCAAATCCCTTTGTCATAATCTGTTCAAAGATAAAATTGGTGCTCTCTAAGACTTCTCTCCTGCTACGGAAATTCTTATGCAAATCAATCTTCTGCTCCGGCCCACTTTCACTGGAGTAAGTACTGTATTTCCCCATGAACAGTTCCGGTCTGGACAGTCGGAAACGATAAATGCTCTGCTTCACATCCCCTACCATAAAAATATTATATTTCCCTTTGGAAACGGTAGAAACGCTGGTCAAAATCGCCTCCTGTATCAGGTTACTATCCTGATACTCATCAATCATGACTTCCAGGAACTTTTCTTGATATTCTTCCGCCACAGCACTTGGAAGAAACCTTCCATCCACCTCTTTCGTCAAGATCCGAAGTGCATAATGCTCCATATCCCCAAAGTCAATCATATTCTTGCTCTGCTTCTTCTGTGCATATGCATTTGCAAAAGCCTTCACCAAATCTCCAAGCACATCCATGTTGGTCTTGGCCGCTTTCATATCATGCCAGAGTGCCTCCGGTGAGTCATAGAAATAGTCTTCCACAATCGCGTTCACCGTCTTTTTACATTCCTCACGGATGCTTTTCACCATTGCGATTTTTTCCTCGGAAACCATCTTGTCCCGGTTGGAAGATAGTCTATCCCATTTTAGTTTTGAAAGTGCCTCACTCAATTCCCTGTAGGTACTTGCACGTCTTAAGTGTACAATCAGATTCAAATCCGATTCCAGTGTTTTTTGATAGGCTGCCGGACCATCTTCTTCCCTGCAAAGTTCCTGGGCGAACATGACATTTTCTTCTAAATCCTTTAACAACCGCTGGATGTCCTTCATGAAATAGGAAACAAATTCCGTCTTCTCAAGTTCCTCTACAGACTCCACCTGATACTGAGCCGCGTTGGTATCCAGCCACCTTTCCGGATTCGGATAACTTCTGGAATATTCGTATAGCTGCAATACAAGTTCTTCTAACTTCTTGTCATTTTTCCCGGACGCGAAAGATTCCACAAAATCCAAAAAAGCAGGAGTTCCTTCTGTAAAATATTCTTCCAGCAATTCCTCAAGCACATCTCTTTTGAGAAGTTTTAGTTCCCCTTCTTCTCCTATGCGAAATCCCGGATCCAAATCAATGGTATGAAAGTAATCCCGAATCACGGACAAGCAAAAGCTATGGATGGTTGTCACCTGAGCATGGTGAATCAAAGTGGATTGCCTTTGCAGATGTACATCCTCCGGGCGCTCCTCCAATGCCTTCTCAATTGCATTGCGAATACGTTCCTTCATCTCAGAAGCCGCCGCTTCCGTATAAGTTACAATGAGAAGTCGGTCCACATCAATGGGAGACTCATCTTTTGTAAGTCTGGCAATAATCCGTTCCACCAAAACTGCCGTTTTTCCAGAACCGGCAGCCGCGGATACCAAAATATTTCGGTCACGTAGGTCAATTACTTGTTGTTGTTCTCTTGTAAATTGGATTCCCACGCCTTCGCCTCCTCTCTCATACTTTCCAGCGCCTCTTCTTTGCTGATTTTCCCAAGGTTACGGTATTCGTATCCCGGAATCTTTTCATCAAATCCACAGACTCCTTTATACGGACAATAACTACAACCTGTCCGATCCCCCATAACATATGGAGATACTTCTACCTCTCCCTGTAAAATTCTCTCCCCAATCTCTTTCGTCTTTTGTTCTGCAAATTGGGAAATCATTTTCAAGTCCTCTTCCCTTAACACCTTTGATGTCTTGGAAAGACTTCCATCCTTATTTCGTCCAATTGGAAGAATGAGAGACTGGCCCTCAAGCCCATGCTCTAAGTGTTCCAATACTTCTGCCGATGCATTGACAACCCCATCCGGTCGAAGTGCCTTTAAAAGTTCCTCTCCTTTATCTATAATCGGGTCTTTCATCTGATAGTAAAACATGCCCGCAGGTACAACCACCTTGCCCGGATGCTTTTTCTGCTCCAGTTCCATTGCTGCATTCATGTAGATTACCAACTGCATCTGCAACCCATGATAAAGTTCACCCAAATCAAAGGCTTTTACCCCGGTTTTGTAATCGATCACCTTCACATATACCTGTTCCTCTGTCTCGCACACATCCACTCGGTCAATCTTTCCGTAAAGCCGCATGGCATGATATTCTTCCAGAGGAATAGAACCACTGTCATAGACGATCTCATAACCCTTCGGAAGAAAATCACCTTTCTCCAACTGCTTGGTCAATGCCCAGACAGTACGCCTCATCATTCGTTTCAATCTGGTAATCATATATTCATTTCTGGCAGTGCTATAGAGAATGGTATTGCCGTAATCCACAATACACTCCTCCACACTCTCCTCAATCCATCTGTCCTTTTGTTCCTCATTTACGGTAATCCAGGTGAAGCCCTCCTGCTCCATTTTCTTAGAAAAACGTTCCATGGCACCATGGAATAAATTCCCCAAATCCACTGCCTGAAATTGGTACACCTCTCGTTCTTGCAGGCGCAGGCCATAGGTAAGAAAATGCGCAAAGGCACATGCCGAGAATCTCTCCAGTCTGCTTACACTATTGGACAAAAGGGTGCCATATAATTTCTCTGCCACCTCTTTTGCCAGCCTCTCACTTGGTTTATGATAGAAAGCTGCCTCAACAATCTGCTCAATCTGTCGGCTCCACTCCGGCCTACTTTTATACCAGCTATAAAGTTCCTGCCATTCTCGGCTCAATCCTTCATGCTTATTCTGCAAGCCTTCCACCAAATATGCGATGCCACTTCGCTTTGTAAGCTCTCGCTCTAATACCGACCGTTCTATCTTCTGAACCTTCATCTGAGGATACAGTTTTTGTAAATCCATAATCAAATATGCAGGACGAAGAGAACCTCCCTCCGATGTGGCTCTACTATAAGTGAGCACCACCTGCTTGGAAGGCTTGGTCAAAATCAGATATAAATAGTACTTCTGAATAAATGACTTTTCCTTTGCACTCGGGGCAAGCGTAATCCCCTTCTCCTCAAATCTCTCTCGATCCCGTTCTGACAAAAGTCCCCCTGCATTTGCCTTTCCCGGAATATAACTGTCGTTGATTCCCACAAAGAAAAGAACCTTCACATCCTTAATACGTGTTCTTTCGATGTCACCCACAACTACCTGATCCAGACTTGGTGGAATGATTCCTACTTTTGCTTCCTCCAAACCTGCATCCAACAAATCACAGTACTCTTTGATGGACAGTTTTTCATCCCCAAGTAGTTCTACAAATTGGTCAAAAAGATCCATTACAATCTTGTAAATCTGGGCATACTCCTTGGCTAATGCCAATTCCCCTTGGACTTCAAACATATCTTCATATGCTTTTACTCTTTGCTGTAATTCATTCTCCCAAAGGAATTGATGAAGTGCTCTTGTCACACTTTCTACCGTCTTAGAGCGACTCTTAAGCACATCCATAACGGTTTCTATACTCTGAACAAAACGCCTCCTGATATCATTAATGACAGCCAGTTCCGCTTCTTCCATTCCTCTGCTTCTGCGAATCCAGGTTTCCTGCCATTTTTTATAGCCCCGGATTCCCAGTGCTACACAATAATTCTCTAAAAGGTCTACCTCTTCTCTCGTAAACTCTGTCAAATCGGTTCGCAGATAACGGAATACACTTTCATATGTAAAATTCTGTTCTGCCATAGCCAGAAGGCTGCGCAAATACTCTACGAAAGAGTTTAACAAAATACTTCTTTTGTGATCCATGAAAACAGGAATATCATAGTTCGCAAAGATTTTTTCCGTATGATCTGCATAGGCATCCATATGGCTGTTAATCACAGCTATTTCGCTATAATGCATACCTTCTGTACGTACCAGACGCCGAATTTCCTGAGCTACAAAATCGATCTCTTCTTTTGGATTCTTTCCACTGAATATCTGGATCTGCTCCTGTTTCTCATCATAAGTTTCCCTTGTATAGCGGAACAAATGAGACTCTAAAAAACCAAGGGCCGGATTGTCACGGAAACGATAAACCGGCTTTTCATAAAGTTGCACCGGCGCTTCTATGTCCACATGACGCTCCCTGGCAATCTTGCCAAATGACTCTATCATTTTCTCACTCAAATCAAAGAGGGGCATGGTCTTTTTATGAGGGCTTACGGTCACGGTTACCATAACCTTTTCGCACACGGATAAAAGTTCCCCAAGAAGCCGGTTTTGTACTGGCGTGAATCTGGTAAACCCATCCAACACAACCACGCTGTTTTTCAACATAGTAGATTTTGGAACCACACGGCAAAGTAAATCCAGCAGTTCTTCCCCCATCACGTACTTGCCTTGCAAATACTGACAAAAACCTTGATATATGGTGTGAATATCCTTTAATTTGTGATAAAGATTGGTAGTTGGACCAACTTCTCTCATCATTTGTTCTAAGGTATTGCCACTGATATCATAGCGGATAAACTCAGAGATAACTGCCTTTAACTCTCCGATAAAACCAGTCTTTTTCATATTACTTCTTAGAAGATTCAGTTCAGACTCATAATCCTCCGCAACTTTTCGCAGAACAAAACTTTTTCCCACATCACTGAGAACCTGTCCCGGATTCCCACCGGTTTCTTCAAAAATGCGATAGGCAAGACGATTGAAACTAAGCACGTCCACATTCATAATCCCTTTTCTCGGACTTGCCATCACAAGGTCCTTTTGGGTTTGCATGGTAAACTGGTCCGGTACAATTACAAAGTAGTTCTTATTCGGATTTTGCAATGACTCTTCCGTCACTTTTTCATATAAGTAATGGGACTTTCCCGAACCGGAAGGTCCCATGATAAATTGCAGGCTCATATTCTCCTCCTAATTATAATTTTAGAACAAGTACCGGAATAGGCGGATTGTTAGGCCTGTTGTAATACTCGCTTAAAACTACAAGATACTTTTTGGGATTCAACTGTTTCAATTCTGCCAAAATCCCATCTCGCTCTTCAAAGCCACTATCACCGCCACTATAGATACAAAGACTCATGATGCCGCCTTTTTTCAGTAGTCTGAGACCTTCATGGATTGCGGCTACGCTGGATTCCTTTCGTGTTGCCAGATTATGGTCTCCCCCAGGAAGGTAGCCAAAATTAAATACAATGCAACTTACAGAATCCTCCCTGGCGTAACGACTCATATTGGTGTGACTATCCAAAAGTACCTCTGCCCGTTCTAAGACGCCACCTTCTTCCAGACGCCTTTTTGTATTTTCAACTGCCTGTTCTTGAATATCAAAAGCAAACACTTTTCCTGTTTCACCCACCAATTCACAAAGCAGCAAGGTGTCATTTCCATTTCCTGCTGTGGCGTCCATACATAAATCGCCTTTCTTTACATGCTCTCTTATAAAATGATGACACCACTGTGTAATCTGATAATTTTTCATCTTATCTCACTCTTTCATAAATTTCCATCGGCACATAACCTTTGGCGAAAATCCCCTCTTCCTGGTAGGATTCCTCTAAAAGTTCTCCATACTTTCGAATCAACTGAATCTTCCCTGCCTCTGCATAAGGATACAGTTTTTCAATGAGAACCTTTTGGCCCCGGAGTACCTCCTCGATTACTGACTGTAATTCATCCAGACCTGCACCGGTCTTTGCTGAGATTCTCACAATATGGTCTGCTTTAAAGTCCCTTAAAATCGGTTCTCCAAGAAGCTTGTCTTGCTTGTTAAATGCAGTAATAATCGGCTTATTTTTCACTTCCAGATTCTGCAGTGTCTCATAGACAATATACATCTGCTCATCCACCTGTGGATTGGATGCATCCACCACGTGGAGAATGATATCTGCATACTTTGCTTCCTCCAAGGTGCTTCGAAAAGCTTCAATCAGATGATGGGGAAGTTTTCGGATAAATCCTACCGTATCCGTAATCAATATTTCCTGCTTGCTTGGCAGTTTCAGATTCCGTGTGGTAGGATCCAAGGTGGCAAACAGCTTATCCTCTTCCAATACTCCTGCTCCCGTCAAATGGTTTAACAGTGTGGATTTCCCTGCATTGGTATATCCTACAATAGCAACCACCGGAACTTTATTCCTGCTCCGCTGTTCTCTTGTAATCTCACGATGTCTTTTTACATCCTTCAATTCCCGGTTCAGCTGTGCAATACGATTTTTAATCAGTCGCCGGTCCATCTCCAGTTTTTTCTCACCTGGACCTCTTGTACCAATTCCACCACCCAGCCTGGAAAGAGATTTCCCAAGACCGGTCAATCTGGATTGTCTATACTTTAACTGGGCAAGTTCCACCTGAATCTTGCCTTCATTGGTGGATGCACGCCCCGCAAAGATGTCCAAGATAATCAAGGTACGGTCCATGACCTTGGTATCCAGCGCATCCTCCATGTTTCCCAATTGGATGGGACTGAGTTCGTCATCACAGATAATCCCAGTTGCCTCCGTTTCCCAAAGCAGGTCCTTGATTTCCTCTAATTTCCCTTTGCCAACGTAGGTTGTTGGATGAATCTGATCCAGATTCTGCACCACTCTTCCCACTGTAATTGCACCTGCTGTGGCCGCCAATTCCTCTAATTCATCTAAAGATTTCTGCGTGTCATCCTGATCACTTGTGCTAACGCCAACTAAAATGACTTTCTCTTGTATTTCATTCAATTCAATCATTGCTGCCATGAAAGTCTCCTTATATACTCCAATTTATCTCGTCTCCAGAAATTCTACGGTTTTATCCATCCGCTCATCATCCGGATAGGCCTCTACATATGCTGAAACTTTCTCCTTCACTACTTCCCAGTCACCCAATTCCTGATAAATAGCAATCTCATTAAAGAGAATCTCCTGTTTCATCTCTCCTGTACAATCTGTCATCTTCAGAGCCTGACCATAAAACTTCAGCGCTTCTTCGTATTCGTTTAACTGCAAACAACTTGCTCCCATTAAGTGATAAATAGTCGCTGTCTTCTCTGCCTCATTCTTTAATGCGTTTTCAAAAGCATCTACTGCAGCCAAATAATCTCCTAATTCATATTGTGCAATTCCCATTCCACGATACGCCTCACCAAGATTCTTCTTTTCCCCAATCTCTTTTTCAAAACATTCCACTGCTGCCTGATAGTTTTTTTCTTCCAAATGTGTAATACCATCTTTTATATTAGACCCACATCCTGCCAATAACACTACTGTCAGGAGGATAAGTCCCACTCTTGCTCGTTTCATTTCTATTTTCCTCCATTCTAAATGTACGCTTACTTTGGTCATTCAGATTACTCTGCAATATGCTCCATTCCTTGATTCAAGATGCTTTGGATATGTGCATCTGCAAGAGAATAGTATACAATTTTCCCATCTCTTCTATTCTTCACAAGCTTCATCTGTTTCAGAATACGAAGCTGATGGGAAATGGCGGATTGCGTCATCCCCGTCACCTCTGCCAAATCGCACACGCACAGTTCAGATTGAAATAACACGCACAAAATCTTGATTCGTGTGGCGTCACCAAACACTTTATAAAACTCTGCCAAACTTGCCATAATCTCCTCACTTGGCATGCCATCCTCTATCTGATGAACTAAATTCGTATGCACATGATATGCCTCGCAGCATTCTATCTCTACCATATTTTCCGTTCTATTTTTATTCATGCAACTCTGGTTCCCTTTCTACTAAAAAACATCATTCATAATGATATTCACTACCCTCAATTATGAATGATGTCTTACATTTTTTCAACCTTATTTTCTTCGTAAAATTCGCACAGAATTCAAAACACAAAGCATTGCCACACCTGTGTCTGCAAACACAGCCATCCACATATTGGCAAGCCCAAATAATCCCAGAATCATGACCGCAGCCTTCACTGCCAGTGCGAACACCACGTTCTCCATTGCCATGCGATTTGTGGCCTTTGCAAGTGCAATCGCCTCATAAATCGCTTCCACAGAAGAAGTCATAAACACAACATCCGCCGCCTCAATGGCTGCATCTGCGCCACTTCCCATTGCAGCACCCACATCTGCACCTGCAAGAACCGGAGCATCATTGATTCCATCTCCCACAAACATGACTGGACCATACTGTTTTCTGACTTCCCCAAGTCTCTCCACTTTTTCTTCCGGTAGAAGTTTTGCATAGTATTCTTCCACACCGGTCTGCTCTGCAACCTCCTTGGCACACTGGCTGGTATCACCGGTCAGCATCACTGTCTTAAGTCCGCTTCCCTTCATTTTCTCAACTGCCATCTTGGCTTCCATCTTAACTGTATCTGCGATCACCAAATAGCCAAGCAGTTCTCCATTTAATGCAACAAATACTTCTGTTCCGTAAGTGGCGCGTTCCTGTTCTTCCACGTCCACATGATACATCTCCAACAATTCTTGATTGCCACAGAGCACTTCTCCCGCCTCTAATTTTGCACAAACACCCTTTCCGGAGATTTCCTCCACCTCCTGTGGCCTTTCCAAATCCAGAAAATGTTGCTTCGCTTTGGTCACAATACTATATCCAATAGGATGTGTGGAATCCATTTCACAGCTTGCGGCCAGCGTAAGAATCTGAACGTCCTTATATTCACTGAGAGATACACATTCTTGCACTTCAAAATTCCCCTTTGTAATGGTTCCCGTCTTATCCATTACCACTGCCCTTACATGCTTCAGCGTTTCTAATGCAAATCCACTTTTGAATAAAATCCCTTTTTTAGACCCTGCACCAATCCCTGAGAAAAATGCCAACGGTACGCTAAGCACTAACGCACAAGGACAACTGATTACCAAGAAGGTTATTGCCGTATAAATCCAGAATTTCCAATCACCTGTAATGACAGATGGCAAGATTGCCGTTGCCAATGCAAGCGCCACCACAAACGGGGTATAGACACGGGCAAATCTTGTAATAAAACGGTCAATCTTTGGTTTGCTCTCTGCTGCATGTTCCACTGAATGCAAAATGCGACTCACCATAGAGTCCTCTAGAATTTTCTCCACTTGGATATGAATGGCACCTGAAGTATTCACGCATCCTGAAATGACCGTATCTCCTTCCGTAACCTTTACCGGCACCGGTTCCCCTGTAACCGGAGCTGTATCGATTCGACTCTCGCCATGCATGACAACCCCGTCTAGCGGAATCCGATCTCCCGGCCTTACCAAAAGCAAATCTCCAACCTTAGCTTCTTTCGCCGGAATCACCTGTATTTCTCTTCCTTGAATCAGATGAACAACTTCCGGGCGCATATCCACAGCTTCCATAATCTGACTGCGGCTCTTTTCCACTGCAACATCCTCAAACAACTCGCCTACACGGAAAAACAGCATCACACCTACTGCCTCTGCATAATCTCCGATTGCAAACGCGGCTATTGTTGCAATACTCATTAAGAAATTTTCATCTAAAAACTGGCCTTTCAAGATATTCCTTCCTGCATGCATCAGAATCTCTCTTCCCAAGATCACATATGCAACCACAAAACTGGCAAGAGATACTGCCGGAATCATATTCTTTAACAAGATTCCTAGTAGAAATAATAGTACGCTGACTCCTATCTGTAGAAACACTTTTGCTCTGTCTTCTTTATGTACATGATGATGTTCATGACCGCAGCCACAACTACAATGTGTATGTTCGTGATCATGCTCATGGTCGCAGCCACAACCGCAATGTGCATGTTCGTGGTGATGCCCATGTTTTTCTTCTGTATGGTTCATAGTAATACCTCCAACATATGAATAATTGTTCATATGTTCATATAACCACTTTTTGCATCTTTTGTCAATATAAATCGTCCTATACTCCCTTGACATTTTAAAAAACTCCACATATAATAACACTACGTTTGCGAACCAGGCAACACACTTTAGGGCTTGTACTGGTTTCGACGGGGGTTTTGAAGTTAAGGAAGCCATCCGCGGTACGGGACCGCGTAACAATCCGTATTTTAAAATTAAACGCAAACGATAATTTAGCGTACGCTGCCTAGTGGCAGCAGTCGGCCTTAAGTCGCTCACTGCTTAAGTATCCGGCTTCATCCAGGTGAGGCACTTCGTTTCCTAAGCTTTGCGGAGATGGAAGAATCTATGAAGCTACTAAAGTGAACAGCCTGTCATTAGGCGGTTTATGGAGGGAATGTCAAAATAATGACTGTGATGGGAGATGCCTTAAGGGATAGGCTTTCGGACAGGGGTTCGATTCCCCTCAGGTCCATTTTGAACCTACAAAAGGTCACTTCGCTTTGAAGTGACCTTTTTTGTGACTCATTATACAAATTTATAAACCGTCGTTGTCTTATATGTTTCCCCAGCTTTACAAACAACACTTGGGAAATTATCATGATTCATAGAATCCGGATATCCTTGTGTCTCAAAGCAAATACCCTGGCGCTTATTATAGAAGATTCCGCCTTTTCCCGGCTCCTTGTCTAAGTAATTACCTGCATAAATCTGGACTCCCGGAAGATCTGTGTAAACTTCCATTGTAATGCCGCTCACATCAGAAGAAAGCTCAATCACTTTGGCAAATTTCCCATTGTTATTGAGACACCAGTTATGGTCGTATCCTGCACCAAATTTCAATGCTTCGAAATCAGCATCCATATCTCTTCCCACTGATTTCTTTACACGGAAGTCCATGGGTGTGCCTTCTACAGAAGCAATCTCACCGGTTGGGATAAGTTCCGCATCTGTTGGTGTAAATCCATCTGCATCCATCCAAAGTTCGTGCCCCTCAATGCATCCCGAAGCGTGTCCGTTTAAGTTGAAGTAGCTATGGTTTGTCATGTTTACAATGGTATCTGCATCAGACACTCCGTTGTAATCAATCTTCAGCTCATTGTCATCGGTAAGGGTATACGTTACATCCACCTGAAAATTTCCTGGAAATCCCTGGTCGCCATCCGGACTGTGAAGTGAAAATGTAATACTGCTTTCAGTGGTTTCTTTTACCTTCCACATACGGTGATGATAGTAATCCAATCCGCTATGCAAATTATTTCCATTGTTGTTTTTATCTAATTCATATGTTTTTCCGTTCAAGGTAAACTGTGCCTTTCCGATACGGTTCCCATTTCTTCCGATGGTTGCACCAAAACCGGTTCCACTTGGTCCCATATAACCTTGTGGGTCGTCATATCCCAAAACCACATCTACAGGGTTCCCATCTTTGTCCGGCACCAACAATGAATAAAGTGTTGCCCCAAAATCGGTAACCTCCATCACCATTCCATTTTTATTTTCAAAGGTGTACAGTGTGGATTCCTCTCCATTTTTCCCTTTTCCAAAACTTCTTGTTTGCATGATTATTTTCCTCCTACAACGTGGCAATAAATCTTCTGAAAGCTTCTCTGCCTTCTTCTGTGCATTTGAACACACCTGCGTCTTCTAACACATGTGTAAACACGATACCAACTTCTTCTTCCAAAATTGACATGACGTTTTCCCTTGTGATTCTATCATATTTCCCCACAAATGTTTCTCCCCAATCAGCATGCTTTTCAATCTTTTCATTGCTTCTAACATCTTTTCCGGATACTAAATAATCGGCCAACACTTCCATCTCATCCTTCAGACGTGCCGGAAGCACAGCCAGACCCATTACTTCGATGAGACCAATATTCTCTTTCTTGATGTTATGCCACTGGGCATGTGGATGGTAGACTCCAAGCGGATGCTCTTCTGTGGTAATGTTGTTACGAAGTGCCAAATCCAGTTCGTATGTATCTCCCACTTTTCTCGCAATCGGAGTAATCGTATTGTGCATTTCCCCATCTGTCTCTGCAAATACAAACGCAGCTTCGTCTGTATAACCTCTCCATGCGTCTAACACATGTGTACCGAGTTCAATCAAACGAGTTTCGTCTGTGCTACGAAGACGAAGTACAGACAACGGCCATTTTACAATGCCAACTTCCACGTCTTCAAAACCTTTGATCTCAAACCTTTCTTCGATTGGTGCTTTTGCCATGGCAAATGTATAGTTGCCGCCTTGATAGTGGTCGTGACTTAAAATAGAACCACCAACAATCGGAAGGTCGGCATTGGAACCAAGGAAGTAATGCGGGAATAATTTTACAAAGTCAAATAATTTCACATAAGTATTCTTTTCAATTTTCATTGGTGTGTGCTGACCATTAAACACGATGCAGTGCTCGTTGTAGTACACATATGGAGAATATTGAAATCCCCATGGACTGTCATTCACTGTAATCGGCATAATACGATGGTTCTCTCTTGCCGGATGATTGACACGTCCAGCATACCCTTCGTTTTCCATACAAAGCAAGCATTTTGGATAACTGCTGGCCTTTGCATTTTTCGCTGCTGCAATAGCTTTCGGGTCCTTTTCCGGTTTGGACAAGTTGATGGTAATATCAATCTCCCCATACTCACTGTCCACCTTCCACTTGCGGTCTTTTGCAATGCGGTAACGGCGAATATAGTCACTGTCCTGGCTCAATTTATAAAAATAATCTGTAGCTTCCCTTGGTGACACCCCATATCTTTCCGAAAATTCTTCTTGCACCTGAGCCGGTCTTGGCATGAGGCAATTCATCATCTTGGTGTCAAACAAATCCCGGTATACGATGCTGTCTTCAATAATGCCTCTTGCTACCGCTTCATCCAAAAGCACTTTCAACACATCTTCTAATACAATCTCTTTTCCTTCAATATCCACATCCTCGTAGTTATCTTCTTGGAATAAATCTAGCAATAAGTTGATGGTGTAAATACGTTCACACTCTGGTGTCAATCCAGTATGAATGCCGTATTGCACCAATTTGTTAATATTTTCAAAAAACATGTCTGTATCCTCCTGTAAAAAATCCTATCATTTTTCAACTCTTAGTTTAAAACACCAGCGCCATTTCCAATATCCACAACATAAAACTCTGCTTTGTGACCCACTGCTTCCTCGTATTTTGCACCGATGGTTTCCACGAAGGTGTCCACTGCCTCATTTTTCACAATACTAACTGTGCAGCCACCAAATCCGCCACCAGTAATACGGGAGCCTACCACTCCATCTGTTGCCCATGCAAGGTCTACTAAGATATCGATTTCTTCACAAGACACTTCGTAATCGTCACGCAGAGAAACGTGTGAAGCATTCATGAGTTTTCCAAATGTTTCTACGTCGTTTGCCTTCAATGCCCCAACCGCCTTGATTGCTCTTTGATTTTCATAAACGGCGTGTTTTGCTCGTTTCTGTCTGATTTCTGATTTGATAGCATCCTTGTGTGCTTCAAATTCTGCCTCTGTCAAATCCCCAAGTGTTTTAATATCAACCACTTCCTGCAACTCTTTCAATGCAGTTTCGCATTCATTGCGACGATCATTGTATGCGGAATCCACTAAGCTATGTTTTACTTTGCTGTTGATAATAACAATTTTTGCGTCTTCTAATACCACTGGCGCATATTCAAACTCTAACGTATTCGTATCAAGGAAAATGGCATTATCTTTTTTCCCCATGGCACTTGCAAATTGGTCCATAATACCACAATTACATCCGTTAAAGTGATTCTCCGAATACTGTCCGATTTGGGCGATTTCCACCATAGAAACATCAAATCCAAACATATCTTTCAAGATAACTCCTGTAAGCACTTCCAAAGATGCAGAGGAAGAAAGCCCTGAGCCGTTTGGAATATTACCGTAAATCAAAATATCCAGTCCACATGGAAGTTTGAAACCACGTCCCTCAAAGGCCCACATTACCCCCTTTGGATAATTGGTCCATCCTGCTTTTTTTGATGGGGTAAGATCATCTAAATCTGACTGGATAATCCCTAAATTCTCAAAATTCATGGAATAGAAGCGTAGCTTTTTATCCTCTCTCTTTCTGGCAACTCCGTATGTCCCAAGGGTCAATGCACATGGAAATACATGGCCTCCGTTGTAGTCTGTATGCTCCCCGATTAAATTCACACGTCCCGGTGCAAAATAGGTACGGGCATCTTCCAGTTTCCCAAATTTCTTTTCAAATTCCGTTCTTAATTTCTCTAACATGTTACATTTAACCTCCTTTTACTTGCAAATCTGATTGTTTGGCTTTATATTTATAATGATAGTGAGATTTTCCACTTTCATCAATAACAATATTGGACGTTTTTATAAGGATATTGAGATTTATGCAGATTATCACTCAAAAAAATCAGAAAGAATTGAAAGAGCATGGGAATTATGCCTTCCCTGTAAATATCAGCATTGAAAAGATTCAGGCCTACGAGCAAGGATTTTTCCTTTGGCACTGGCATCCGGAGGTAGAATTGACCTTGATTCTATCCGGACAAATGGAATATCAAATTAACGACCACACTTATATCTTATGCAAAGGTGAGGGTTTATTCGGAAATAGTAACTCTCTCCACTCCGGTCACATGACCAATGAGGAAGAGTGTACTTATCTATCTATCACCTTCCATCCACGCTTTCTGTATGGATATGAAAATAGCATCCTGCAAAGCAAGTATGTGAATTACATTACTTCCAATGAGGCTTGGTCTTCTCTGCTATTAAAAGATGAAGTAGCTTGGCAACAAGAGGTACTCACCTGCATGAGAGAAATATATGAGTTGTCACAAGCTCCAACCGATGATTTGGAGCTACGTGTTCAAATACTACTTATGACCATTTGGCAAAAGCTCTATCATCACTTTTCCGCGCAGCCAAATAGCCATGTAAAAACAACGCAACACCTACAAAGACTTCGCGATATCATTTCCTATATTGAAGCGCATTACAATCAGGACATTTCTTTGGAGGATGTTGCAAAATCCGCAACCATTTGCAAAAGTGAATGTTGCCGTTTTTTCAAGAAACATATGGGGATTACTATTTTTGACTATATTCTTTACCTCAGAATTCAAAAGAGCCTTCCTTTATTATCGGAAGCCTCCAGCATTACTGAGGTGGCGGCTCAGGTAGGATTTTCCAGTCCTTCCTACTACAGTCAGATTTTTAAACGGTATATGAAATGTACCCCTATGGAATATAAATCTTGTTGCACCACGTTCTAACTGTTATAATAGATACAGTAACAAAGGAGGAAATTCTAATGTACACATTTATCGTAAATCCTAATGCCCGCTCGGGACTGGGAAAAAAAGTTTGGGGAAACCTGGAATCGATTTTAAAAAAGAGAAATGTTCCTTATGAAGTATACTTTACCAAATATCAAAAGCATGCAACCAAGATCACCTCTAAGATTACATCCGATGGAGAGAAACATGTTGTGGTTGCCCTTGGCGGAGATGGTACTGTCAATGAAGTGGTAAACGGAATACAGGATTTTGAAAAGACCCTTTTCGGTTATATCCCAATAGGCTCCAGCAATGATTTCGCTAGAGGCCTGGAACTTCCTACAGACCCGGTGGAAGCCTTGGAGAACATCTTGAAACAACCTCATATCCATGAAATGAATGTGGGCAAAATTACATATAAAAACAAAGACAGACGCTTTGCAGTAAGTAGCGGTATGGGCTTTGACGCCGATATCTGTCACGAAGCCGTAGTGTCCCATGTGAAATATTTCCTAAACAAACTGAAATTAGGAAAACTCACTTATGTATGCATTGCCCTTCATCGCTTGTTTGTGACAAAACCTTGCATGGTTACCATTACTTTGGATCATGAAAAAACAATTTCCTTCCCAAACACCTACTTTGTAGCTCTTATGAACAACAAGTACGAAGGGGGCGGAGTAAAATTCTGTCCGAAAGCAAAAAACAATGACGATAAACTTGACGTGTTGGTTGCCGCCAATGTTTCAAAACTGAAAGTGCTTTGCTTGATTCCGTTGGCACTTTTCGGATGGCATACACCATTTAAAGGTGTACATCTCTATACTTGTAAACACATTCAGATTCACGCCGAGCAAGCTATGCCTGTTCACACAGACGGAGAGCCAATCTTCCTGCAACATGAGATTACCGCCGGTTGCCTGCCTGAAAAGATTCGGGTGATTACCAATAAATAGAACTTGTTTTTCAAGGGATTGTCCATTCGAGTGGAATGAATCCAGGCAAAAATATTAGCGGGGATAATCCCCGCTAAAATTATAGAATCTAATTTGCTACAAAGCCAATCATGTCCTTATATTTTATTAATGTTACATTTCCCATCTCATCTGCTTTCTCTACACATCCTTTTGTGAATCCATTTTTAGCAAACAAATAGTAATGCTTATTTTTATAATGGAACAACTGGCTCTTTTCTATCAAGTTCTCCAATACACTCAAGTCAACATTTTCATTCGTCCACTTGCATTCTCCAAAAAGAGCTGTATTTTTATCCGCTATTCCCATCATATCAATTTCAACCTGTTGTCTGGTCTTTGAATCAGTTCCCCACCATCTTCCAATGTCAGCAAAATCAATCGCACATTTACCACTTAACAAGAGTGCCCACAGATATTGCTTGCAAATATCTTCAAACACGCCACCCATATAATCCGACAAATGTGGCTTAATTCGATTATAAGCAAGGTCTGTTGCGCCACGTGAGATGATCGATGTGTTTTCCGGAACAAATCGATACCAGAAACGGAACATATTATCTTCAATAGAATAAATCGTCTTTCGCGCAGAATCTTCACCGAAAGGTGTCTCTTTTTTTACTATTCCTAATGAAATTAAGTTTTTAATATAAGTTGCACATACGCTACTTTCTTCTCCAACCTTTGTGGATATTTCTGACATTTTTGAGTATCCGCTAGCAATAGCAGCAATGATGGCATTATAAATTGCTGGCTCACGCACTTCTTGTTTTAATAAGTTCTGTGGTTCTTCATAAATAGAAGATGCTGGATTGAGATACATATTTTTAATATTATCTTCGATGGATAATTTGTCATTTAATTGCAATAGATATTGAGGTGTACCACCTACAATGCCATAAGCCAATGCCTTATCTTCATCTGATAATTGATTGAAATATTTGCATGCTTCCTGAAATTCAAATGGTTGTACTTTAAACTGAGCAGTTCTACGACCGTATAGTGGTGCTTTGTACGCAAGCACTTGATCTTCCATATAAGACATAGAAGAACCGCAAAGAATAAGAAACAATTTGGAAGTATCTTTATATTTGTCAATTAATAATTGCAATGTAGAAGCCAAACTTTTAGAAGCACGAGCCACATATGGATACTCGTCAATTACTAATACGATTCTTTCTTCTTCAGCTAAGTCAAAAACAAACTCTAATGCAGTTTGAAATGAATCGAAAGAAGTATTTGCAGGTTTCTTTGTCACATATTCCAAAATACATTTGCTAAAGTTCTCTAGGTTTTGTTTTTCGTTTGTTTCAACACCGGTAAAACAAATAGAAGGTTTCTCTTTTGTAAATTCGTTAATAATAGCAGTTTTGCCGACACGTCTGCGACCATATATTACTGCGAATTCAAATTTTTCTGAAGTATACAGCTTGTCTAAATTCTCAAGTTCTTTTTCTCTACCGATAAACATACCAAGACCTCCGTTTTAATCATGCAAATTTGCTTATTTAAAATTTACTTATTTACGATTTACTTAATTATAATTTACCAAAAAAGCAAAGTCAATACATAAATTAAAATTGTCTTCCTTCCAAATTAATTAGACAAGAAAACCCACGAGTTGCAGCTCGTGGGTTTTCCATTTTGGCGCATCGCCATTGAATTTATCCCTATTCTCCCAATGAGAACTTCTCATGGATGGCTCTCACCGCCCGGTCCACGTCCTTCTCATCAATGAGTACTGTAATTCTTATCTCCGATGTGGAAATCATATTAATATTCACTCCATAACTATAGAGTGCCTCAAACATCTGAGAAGCTACACCTGGATTACTCATCATACCTGCACCTACGATAGCTACCTTGGCAACATTTTCATTGTATGTAATCTCTTGGATGCCAAGAGCCTCTTTATTTTCCTCTAGCACACGAATTCCATCTTTGAGGTCATCCTGAGAAACAGTGAAGGAAATATCCTTTGTACCATCACGTCCTACAGATTGCAGAATAATATCAATATTGATTCCGTTCTTTGCCAATCTATGGAATACTTTAAACGCTGTACCTGGTTTGTCTTCCACTCCTATTACGGAAATTCTTGCAGTATTTTTGTCTGCCGCAACACCGGTAATTAACATTTTTTCCATCTTCACTACCTCCTTGACCGTTGTACCTTCTGAATCATTTAAGCTTGAGCGTACCACCATCTGTACACCATATTTCTTCGCCAATTCCACGGAGCGGCTGTGCAATACCTTGGCCCCTGATGTGGCGAGTTCCAACATCTCATCGTATGTAATCTCTTCGATTTTTCTTGCATCCGGAACCACACGTGGGTCTGCCGTAAATACTCCATCTACATCTGTGTAAATCTCACATTTGTCCGCATGAAGTGCCGCTGCTAGGGCAACTGCTGTTGTATCGGAACCTCCGCGTCCCAGCGTAGCATAGTCGTCATACTTATTCACACCTTGGAAACCGGTAACAATCACAATCTTCTTCGCTTCCAGTTCGTTCTCAATACGTTCTGTATCGATACGTTTGAATCTGGCATTACCATAGCGAGAAGTACAATTCATTTTTACCTGAAATCCATTCAAGGATATAGCCGGAACTCCCAGTGCTTGCATAGCCATGGCCATAAGGGACACAGATACCTGCTCCCCTGTAGTAAGAAGCATATCCATCTCTCTTTTTGAGGCATCTGGATTGATACTCTTTGCAAGTGCTAAAAGTTCATCTGTAGTATCTCCCATAGCAGAAAGAACCACAACAATGTCGTGGCCTTTCTTATAATCTTCGATACAGCGTCTAGCTACATTGAAAATTCTTTCTTTATTTGCAACGGAGCTTCCGCCAAATTTCTTCACAATCAACATAAGGTTAGTCCTCCAACAAGTGGTCAATCAGCTTGTAGCCATCTTTCCAAACAAGCTGGCTTTCTTTCGCTGTTTCTTCGCTATAATTTTCTTGACCTCCAAGTTTTTTTCGATTATCGTAAAGCAAATATGGTACCGGACCATTAGAGTGGGTACGAATACGAATCGGTGTGGGATGGTCCGGAAGAATGAGCATTCGGTAATCTTCCCCCGATTGATCCAATTCTTCTATTAACACCTGTACCACATGTTTATCCAGTTTTTCAATAGCCTCTATCTTTTCATTTACAAGGCCTTGATGTCCCATCTCATCCGGAGCCTCTACGTGGATATAAGCAAAATCATACCCCTTGTTTAAGAGTGCATCCAAGGCTGCTCTTGCCTTTCCTTCATAATTGGTATGAAGGCCACCATTTGCCCCTTCTACAGATATATTATCCATACCAGTTCCCACAGCAATCCCTTTTAACAGGTCTACCGCAGAAATCATAACACCTCGTTTTCCGGTCTTTTCTTCAAATGACTTCAGCGCCGGTCTTGTACCTGCGCCCCAGAACCATGCTGAATTTGCAGGATTAAGTCCCTGTTCTTTTCTCTTTAAATTAATCGGATGATTTACCAATATATCGTAGCTCTTTTTCATCATGTCACGAAGCACCGGATCCTCTGGAAGATAATCCCCGATTCTCTGTGTCAAGATGTCGTGTGGCGGAGTCAGTTCCACCACTTTCCCATTTGCCCATACTAAAAGATGGCGGTAGCTAGTTCCCACATAGAACTCGTACCCTTCTTTTTTCAGGCCTTCCTTCAATGCTTCCACCAATACAGCCGCTTCTTCTGTGCTGATTTCACTAGAGCTATGGTCCATGACTCTTTTGTCTTCGTATGCCTCTTCCTCTTCTGATAAGGTCACTACATTGCACCGAAGGGAAACATCCGTTGGTTTCATATCCACTCCGATACTAAGCGCCTCAAGAGGCGAGCGTCCTGTATAATAAATCTTCGGATTATACCCTGACACTGATAAATTGGCGGTGTCGCTTCCTGGACTCATGCCCTCCGGAACCATATATGCAAGCCCGGATTCTGCGCTTTTTGCCAATGCATCCATTGCTTTTTTATCTGCCACTTGGAGCGGCGTCTTTCCGCCAAGTACTTCTATTGGCTCATCTGCCATTCCATCGCCTAATACAATGATATATTTCACTGATTCTGCCCCCTACATCTCTTTTGCGTCTAAGCTTCCACTCTTATCATATGACAAATCTGTGGAAATTGTTTTGCGCACCCTTCATAATTTCCTTCACTCATCACATCTGTAATGAAACCAAATTCATCGTCCACATTTGCAAGTTTGATAATCTGAATCTTACCAAACACTTTTGCTAACTCAACTTTTAATGCTTCCCCTGTACCTTTTACGCGTACAAAGAATTTCTTTCTGGTTTCTGACTTTTCTTCCAATGCTAATTTTTCAGCATCCCAGGTTGCCATCATACTGCGGTTTGGATTCTTTGCGGCTTCCACAATATCGCCTACCACCGCACTGGCTGTCGGAAGTTTTCCTGCTCCGCTTCCATAGAACATGGAATCGCCAAGCATATTTCCTTTTACAAAAATAGCATTGAACACATCCTCGATGTTATAAAGAGGATGATTCTTAGATACAAGGTGCGGCGCAACAATAGCACACAGTTTGTCACCGGAGCGTTTGCATGAAGCAAGTAACTTAATCTTCATATCCATTGCTTTTGCATACTGAATATCCTCTAATGTGATTTCTGTAATACCTTCTGTATAAATATCCTCGAAATCCACTTGTTTTCCTGAAATAATGGAAGAAAGAATGGCAATCTTTCTGCAGGCATCATGTCCCTCCACGTCAGCGCTTGGGTCTCTCTCTGCGTAGCCCATTGCCTGTGCTTCCTTCAATACCGCATCGTAATCTGCATCTTCGTGATACATCTTACTCATCATATAGTTGGTTGTACCATTTAATATACCTGTAATCTCTTCAATCACATCGCCTGTGAGTGACGATGCCAGTGGACGAATAATTGGGATACCTCCGCCAACACTTGCTTCATACAAGAAATTAATATTCTTTTCTTTGGCAATCGCCAATAATTCTGCACCATGCTTCGCAACCAACGCTTTGTTGGATGTAGCAACACTCTTGCCTGCCAAAAGACTTCTCTTTACAAATGTGTAAGCAGGCTCGATACCTCCCATTACTTCCACTACAATCTTTATTTCTTCATCATTTACAATATCCTCAAAATTATGTGTAATCAGATTCTCTACAGGTGTTCCCGGGAAATCTCGTAAGTCTAACACATATTTGATTTCCAATGTATCACCAATTCTCTGATTGATCACTGTTCCATTTGTATGGATGACTTCTACTACCCCTGAACCTACTGTTCCGTATCCTAATACTGCAATTTTTATCATGACGTTTACTCTCTGCCTCCTGCTTTATATATTCTGCGCCTTTAAATAGGCATTCATAAATAAATCAATATTTCCATCCAGCACGCTGGTTACGTTACCGATTTCCACATTGGTTCTGTGGTCTTTCACCAGCGTATATGGCTGCATAACATACGAACGAATCTGATTGCCAAATCCAATCTCCTTGATTTCCCCTCGTATATCCGACACTTTTTCTGCCTGCTCCTGTTCTTTCAACAAATACAGCTTTGCCTTTAACATCTGCATGGCTTTTTCTTTATTGTTATGTTGAGAACGTTCATTTTGACACTGTACCACGATTCCCGTTGGAAGGTGTGTAATACGGATTGCGGAAGATGTCTTGTTGACATGCTGTCCTCCTGCACCACTTGCACGGTAGGTGTCAATCTTCAAATCATCATCATTGATTTCAATATCAATGTCATCCTCAATATCCGGTACCACGTCGCAAGATGCAAAGGAAGTCTGCCTTTTTCCTGCTGCATTAAAAGGAGAAATACGCACCAAACGGTGTACCCCTTTTTCAGATTTTAAATATCCATATGCATTTTCTCCGTTTACCTGGAATGTAATGGCCTTAATCCCCGCAACATCACCATCCAGAAAATCCAGCACCTGTACGGAAAACCCTTTGCGTTCCGCCCATCGGGTATACATGCGGTAAAGCATGTTGGCCCAGTCACAGGACTCTGTTCCACCTGCACCTGCGTGCAAGGTAACAATGGCATTATCTTTATCGTATTCTCCGGAAAGAAGGGTCTGAATGCGGATGTTTTCGAAGCATTCTTCGAAAACATTCAGTTCTTCCTCAATCTCAGGAATCAGACTTTCATCATTTTCTTCATAGGCCATCTCAATTAACAGACCAATGTCTTCAAAACTTGTCATAAGGCCATCTGCGGTTTCGATAAAGTCTTTCAAACTCTTTAATTCTTTCATCACATGCTGAGAGTTTTCAGCATTATCCCAAAATCCCGGTTCTTCTATCTTGCGTTCTAACTCTTCAACCCGTTTTTCCTTACCAGACAGGTCAAAGTGAATCCCTCATTTCCTTCAGTGGTTCTTCGTAGGAATTCAATCTTACTTTGTAATTGTCTAATTCGACCACGTTCTCACCTCTATTTTCTGCCACAGCATTGTTTATATTTCTTTCCACTTCCACATGGACATGGATCATTTGGATAAATCTTCTTGTCCTCACGTTTCTTTGGTGCACGGGCAAGACTTTCATCCTTATTGGTTCCGGTTACTTTCGCAACCTGCTCTCTCTCCACCTTCTGCTCTAAACGAACATGGAACAGCAAGCGAACTGTATCCTCACCGATACCATCGGTCATCTCGCCGAACATATCATATCCCAGCATCTTGTATTCTACCAATGGGTTCTTCTGACCATATGACTGCAGTCCAATACCTTGACGTAGCTGGTCCATATCATCAATGTGATCCATCCATTTTCTATCAATTACTTTCAGAAGGATGACACGTTCAATTTCACGAAGTTGCTCTGCCTCCGGAAACTCTGCTTCTTTTGCTTCATATCCTTTTACGGCACGCTCCTTTAACATATGCTTCATTTCTTTTTGTGACATTTCTTTTACTTCTTCAAATGTCACCGGTGGAAGGAGAAGAGACTTATCTAATTCCACATTCAATGTTTCTAAATCCCATTCATCTGACTCAGCTTCTGGGGAAGCATACAAATCTACGGTTCTCTCCACATACTCTGTCAGCATGTTGTAAATAGAATCCCGCATACTTTCTCCGTCTAATACACGGCGTCTTTCTTCGTAAATAATCTCTCTTTGCTCGTTCATAACCTGGTCGTACTCTAACAGGTTCTTACGAACTCCAAAGTGATTGCTTTCTATCTTTTTCTGTGCCTTTTCGATTGCATCGGAAAGCATCTTATGCTCAATCTGTTCTCCGTCCGCCACTCCTAGGGTATTAAATATTCCCATCAGTCTCTCGGAGCCGAATAATCTCATCAAGTCATCTTCCAGCGAAATATAGAATCTGGATTCACCTGGGTCTCCCTGACGACCGGCACGTCCTCGGAGCTGATTGTCAATACGTCTGGATTCATGACGCTCTGTACCGATAATCTTAAGTCCCCCTGCTGCTCTGGCTTCTTCGTCCAACTTAATATCCGTACCACGACCTGCCATGTTGGTAGCGATGGTTACAGCACCGTGCACACCTGCCTGCGCTACAATCTCAGCTTCCATTGCATGATATTTGGCATTCAATACGTTATGCTTAATCCCTCTCTTGCGAAGCATCAAGCTAAGAAGTTCTGAAGTTTCAATGGTAATCGTACCAACCAAAACTGGTTGACCATTTGCATGTGCTCTTTCAATCTCATCACATACAGCAATGAATTTTTCTTTCTGTGTCTTGTATACAGCATCATCCAGGTCTTGTCTTTGAACTGGAACATTGGTCGGAACTTCTACCACGTCCATTCCGTAAATATCACGGAATTCCTGTTCTTCAGTAAGGGCAGTACCTGTCATACCACATTTCTTTTCAAATTTATTAAACAGATTCTGGAATGTAATGGTAGCAAGTGTCTTACTTTCACGTCTTACCTTCACATGTTCCTTTGCTTCAATTGCCTGATGAAGCCCATCTGAGTAACGGCGTCCCGGCATAATACGTCCCGTAAACTCATCTACAATCATAACTTGTCCATCTTCAGTGACCACATAGTTCTGGTCTTTGAACATTAAGTTGTGGGCACGAAGGGCCAAAATAATATTATGTTGAATTTCCAGGTGTTCTGGGTCAGCCAAGTTCTCGATATGGAAGAACTGCTCTACCTTTCTCACACCATCTTCTGTCAGGTTCACCTGTTTCTCTTTTTCACTGACAATGAAATCACCGGTTTCTGTGATTTCTTCACCCATGATAGCATTCATTTTCGAAAATTCACCACTTGCTTCACCGCGAATCAACTGGCGAGCCAAAATATCACAGGCTTCATATAATTTTGTTGACTTTCCGCTTTGTCCGGAAATAATCAGCGGTGTTCTTGCCTCGTCGATTAATACAGAGTCCACTTCATCGATGATTGCATAATGCAGTCCTCTTTGTACCAACTGTTCTTTGTAAATCACCATGTTATCTCTCAGATAATCGAAACCAAGTTCATTATTGGTTACATAGGTAATGTCACAGTTATATGCTTCTCTACGGGCATCATTTTCCATCTCATTCAGAACCACACCAACTGTAAGTCCAAGGAATCTATGAACTTCTCCCATCCAGTCCGCATCACGTTTTGCAAGATAGTCGTTGACTGTTACGATGTGAACACCATTTCCGGTAAGAGCATTTAAGTATGCCGGAAGTGTGGACACCAATGTTTTACCTTCCCCAGTCTTCATCTCGGCAATACGTCCTTGGTGAAGAATAATACCACCAATCAATTGTACGCGGTAATGTTTTAAACCGATGGCTCTCCATGCAGCTTCTCTTACCACTGCATACGCTTCCGGTAGAATGTCATCCAACGTCTCTCCGTCTGCTAATCTTTCTTTAAACTCTCTTGTTTTATTTCGAAGTTCTTCATCCGTCAGTTTTTGCATATCTTCGTCCATCGCCTCAATACGATCAGCAATCGGATAGATACGTTTTAATTCATTTTGACTATGTGTTCCAAAAATCTTTTCTAAAAAGCCCATTTAATTACTCCTTGTTTTGTCCAAAATTTACCTTAAATTTTATTTTAACATTATCTTCTTTTATGTTCAACCAATTTACAGATTCTTTACACTTTTCTCACAACTTCGCCACAATATCATAGGAAATTTTCCCACCGAACAAATCTAATGCACTTCCAATGGTGAAATCCAACTTCCCTTTGCTTGCATTTTCAAATTCTCTTAAATCTTCCATGCTGCCGATGCCACCGGCATAAGTGATTGGGATTCCATTCCAATCTGACAGTATCTTTACTAATTCCAATTCCACTCCAGATGATTTTCCTTCCACATCTACGCCGTGAACCAAAAACTCATCGCAGTATTCCGCCAATTCCTCTAACAACTCTGCTGTCACTTGGACTTGCGTAAATGTCTGCCAACGGTTTGTTACCACGTAATACCTACCATCTTTTTTGCGACAACTGAGGTCTAATACCACATGCTCTTTTCCAACCTCTCCTACAAGTTTTCGCAGGTTGTCCCATTGAATCTCGCCATCCTTAAACACATAAGAGGTCACAATCACATGGCTTGCCCCTGCTTCTATATATTCCCTAGCATTCTCTGCTGTAATTCCTCCGCCAATCTGTAGGCCGTTTGGATATGCATTTAATGCCTTGAAAGCTTGGGCCTTTGTCGCTTCATAATATTCGGATTCCTTGGAATTAAGCAGGATAACATGTCCACCTGCAAGCTCATCTTTTTTATACATTTCAGCATAAAAGGACGCATCTTGTTCTGAGGCAAAATTTGTGATTGCTTGATTCCCTTCGTCTTTCAAGGAACCACCTACAATCTGTTTTACTTTTCCGTTGTGTATATCAATACATGGTCTGAATTTCATAGTTTTCTCCGTTTTTGCAAAATATGTAGTCAGTATAGCATGTTTTTGATTAATGTGCAAAAAAAGAGTACAACATCCTGTTGCACTCTTTAAAAATCACACTACATTCTATCGATTATGATTCGCTGTGCCATTTGTAGCATCGTTTGTCATGTCAGTGTTGTCATCTGTGTTACCATTTGTGTTATTCTGATCATTACCTGTCACATCATCGGTAATATCCTTTACACCATCGCCAACATCATTGATACCATCACCAACAGCATTACCTAAATCATCTATGGCACCACCATTGTTGTTATCTCCCGTTGTATTGTCGGTTCCCCCATTGCTGGTTCCGCCAACATTATTTGCATCATTTTGCTGTGTAGTTGTATCATTGGCCGCATCATCATTGGCACCATTGTTGGAGCCACATGCAGTTGTTCCTAAAATCACCCCTACGCATAGTACTGATAACATTACTTTTTTGAACTTTCTCATATTTGTCTCCCTTTCATGTAGCAATATATTAATTTTGTAAGAATTACTTCTTGATAGTAATATTTACAGTTTCTCCAAATATATACCACATTTCCAATTGGGAGATTTTTACACTCGTTCGCTAAGTTCTCCGGAACGATAGGCTTCTAAGAGTTTTTCCAAATCTTTAATGTTCTCTTTAATCTCTCGGCCAATATCTGTATCACCTACATATTTACGATAAATGGTCCGATTTACGGTCATACTTTCGGAATGAATATCCGTTTCTTCCAGTATGGCTTTTTCCGCAGATTCAAAAGGCTCATGAGCCACGAGAATCATTCCGTAAGAGTTGTAAATCAATGTGTATCCTGCAAGTCCTGTCTCTTTCTGATATGCTTTTGCAAATCCACCATCAATCACCAGAACCTTTCCGTTACACTTCACCGGTTTTTCTCCTCTTTTTACCGGTACATGCCCATTAACAATATGGGACTCGTTTACATCCAGACCGAATTCTTCTAAGATAGAATCTACAACCTTTTCATTCTCGATTAACTTATAATACGCATTTTTTGTTTCTTTATGAGTTTCCTTATCGGCAACAAAATAACGCTCAAAAGTGGTCATCTTATCCTTGCCGAACAACGGAGAATCTTTGTGCTGCCAGATATACCACATCACATTCTTCCCGTTCTCTCTGTCTCTTTTGTTTAAGGCAAAGAAACCTTTTCGGATATAACTGTCTAATTTTTCATAGAGCATTTTCCCATGAAACTTCTTGCCAAAGATAAGAACTTCCTTAAAGGTTCCGTCTTCATTCAGCGGAATGCAACCATGATATAACAGGTTGGAATTGTACACCTTATATAGGCTTCCCTTGGTAAGCAGGAATCTGGCATGTTCCTGTAATTTCTCACATCCAAGAAATGCCTTTTCCAAACGCTCCATAATATCCTCTTCTTCCGGAGTCAAGCGATATGGGTCCTTCGGATCGATTGTTGGGAAGTAGTTGTCTAACAACTCATATTCCTTTCCATCAATCATAATGGTACCTTTTTCATAATTGATTTTATCCAAAAGAAGTCTGGATTCCATGGCAAATTCCGGATTGGCCATAATCAGCTGGCCTTCCAGTTTAAACTGCATAATCGCAATGGCCTTATGCATTCTAATATCTGTTTCTACTTCCAACTTATTGTAATCCGTATCTCCGCGTAATTTGAAGCATTCGCACGGATCATCATGATAGACTTCATTTGCAAATGTAGCTAGCGGAAGTAAATTGATGCCATATCCTTCTTCCAAAACATCCATATTGGCATAACGTGCGCAATTACGGATTACGTTTGCAATACATGCTTTCTGTCCTGCCGCTGCTCCCATCCACAATACGTCATGATTGCCCCATTGAATGTCTACGGAGTGATATTTTAACAAACGGTCCATAATAATATGCGGGCCCGGACCACGATCGAAAATGTCACCGATAATATGCAAATGGTCAACCGTCAATCTCTGAATCAACTCGCTCATGGCAACAATAAAAGCTTCTGCTCTATCCAGTCGAATGATAGTATGTACAATCTCGTTATAATAAGATTCCTTATCAATCGATTCTGCTTTTTCCGTAATCAATTCTTCGATAATATACGCAAAATCCTGAGGCAACGCTTTTCTCACTTTAGAGCGAGAATACTTTTCTGCCACACATTTACTGATTTCAATCAAACGATATAAGGTAATCTTATACCAATCTGCCATATTTTCTTCCGTCTTGATGACCTGTTTTATCTTTTCTTTTGGGTAGTAAATAAGCGTAGCCAAAGCCTTTTTATCCTTGCTACTCAAAGTATTCCCAAATACTTCGTCAATCTTTCTTCTCACCGAACCGGAACCATTTTTTAACACATGCAAAAATGCTTCGTATTCTCCATGAATATCTGTCAAAAAATGTTCTGTCCCCTTAGGAAGATTTAAAATAGATTGCAAATTAATAATTTCTGCTGAAGCTGCTGAAATAGTAGGATATAGCTCAGAAAGTCTTTCTAAATATTTTTCTTCTAAATCTCTCATCAT
The DNA here is from genome assembly GCA_045545895.1 of Faecalimonas sp. Classification (GTDB taxonomy): domain Bacteria; phylum Bacillota; class Clostridia; order Lachnospirales; family Lachnospiraceae; genus Faecalimonas. The sequence continues at coordinate 24,927 of JAZQBW010000070.1, read as the reverse complement.
ATCACCTTTCTTAAAATCCAATGACGTCCTTCATGTCGTAAAGACCCGGTCCTTTTCCTTTTAAGAACTTTCCTGCCTCTACTGCTCCCTTTCCAAACACTGCTTTTGAATATGCGGTATGCTTGAACTCAATTACCTCATCTTCCCCGGCAAAAATCACCTCATGCTCTCCCACAATGGTGCCGCCACGTACTGCCATAATTCCAATCTCTTTCTTCTCACGTTTCTGACGAACCTGACTGCGGTCGTAATTATATGTATATTCATCGTTTAAAGCATGATTAATAGAATCAGCCAGTGCTAAAGCCGTACCACTTGGCGCATCTACTTTTTGATTGTGGTGTTTTTCAACAAGCTCGATATCAAATCCCGCCGGTGCCAATACCTTAGCCGCATCCTGCAACAATTTCAAGAGCATATTTACACCCAATGACATATTGGCCGATTTCAGTACTGCTACCTTTTCGCTCGCTTTCCTTACTTTCTCTAATTGTTCCTCGGTCAAACCGGTGGTACAAAGAACAACCGGCATATTTTTTTCAACGCAATAATCCAGTAATTCGTCTACTGCAGAAGCATTTGAAAAATCAATGATTACGTCTGCCTCCACGTCACATTGCCCGACGCTCTCGAACACCGGATAATCGTTTGCGATTCCTGTGTATTTATCAATTCCGGCTACCATCTCTACGCCGGAATCCTCTTTTACAATTTTACTAATGACCTGGCCCATTTTCCCATTGCAGCCATGCATAATCAATTTCACCATGTTTTTATCCTCCCTAAGTATTCCATAATGGTATGGTATCATAAAAAGAGGGAGTTTGCAAAACAAACTCCCATTTTCTCACATTCTATAAAATCCCAAACTCTTTCATCGCTTTTACAAGCTTTTCTTCGTTGGCTTTTGTAAGTTCTGTCAGTGGCATGCGCAGGCCTCCTACATCGTGCCCCATAAGACTTACAGCCTTCTTTACCGGAATTGGATTCACTTCACTGAATAATGCGTCCACAAGTGGAAGTGCTTTAAGCTGTAACTGAGCACTGCCCTTTACATCGCCAGCAAACCATTTTGCACAGATGTCGTGTGTCTCCTTCGGTGCAACGTTTGATAATACAGAGATAACACCAAGACCGCCAAGTGACAAAATCGGTACAATCTGATCATCATTTCCCGAATATAAATCAATCTTTCCATCCGTCAAATTCATGATTTTCGCAATCTGAGAAATATTTCCGGATGCTTCCTTGATACCAACAATATTGTCTACGTTTTTCACCAATGTTGCCGCTGTTGCAGGCTCAATATTACAACCTGTTCTGCTAGCCACACTGTACATAATAATCGGTGCTTTTGCTTCTTTTGCAATGGCTGTATAATGCCCTATCAATCCTTGCTGTGTTGCTTTATTGTAATATGGAGTTACAACCAAAAGACCATCTACTCCGGCTTCCACTGCAGCTACTGACAATTCAATTGCTGTTTGTGTGGAGTTAGACCCGGTTCCTGCCACAACAGGAATTCTTCCTCTTGTAAACTCTACTGCCTTTTTAATGCATTCCACATGTTCCGCTTCTGATAATGTTGCAGATTCCCCTGTGGTTCCACATATGATAATACTATCTGTTCCATTATTACAATGGAAATCGATTAATTCTTCTAATTTGTTATAATTAATACTTCCGTCCGCATGGAATGGTGTGATAATCGCAACACCTGCTCCTGTAAAAATAGCCATCTTACTCCTCCTCTAACAAAAATCAACCTTTTTACAGGATTTTAGCACTATTTCCCTTTAATGTCAATGTACGACACACTCTAATTTACTTACAGAAACTTCATATGCAATCCGTTTCTCTGTTTCTGTTTCCGACAATTTTTTTACATACTCTCTACTTTGAATTCTGCCTAACACCTGCACATGCTCACCCACTTCAAAACCTGAAGCAAATCTGGCGTTCCTGCCCCAGCAGATGCATGGTATGTAATCCGATTTGCCATAAGGTCTATTGACTGCCAAAAGTAGGTCCGCTATCTCTCTTCCCAATGGAGTTTTTCGATAGATTGGGCGTTTGCAAATGTATCCATCTAGCAAAATGGTATTTGTTTTTGCTCCATCTAGCTCTTCCTCTACAAATGACACCTCTCTGACAAACACGGAAAGTACCAGCCTGTTTTTCTTTTCCTCGTGTTGATTATAAGAGCGGAATTGCCCTGTTGCCATAATGTACTCCCCTGTATAATCCTGGGTTACATCAATTAGGCGCTCTGAAATCATTAGCGGAATCCGGTCATCCGAATTACTTAGACGTTTGACCAATACATCCACCATGTAGAATCCTTCTCCAAACACTTCATGACTGAAGGTGAACTCCGATGCTACTTCTCCTATAATTGTTACTTGATTGTTTTCGATAATCTTATCTGACATGAATTTAAAATCTCCTTCCTCTGAATTGTACTTTTCATTCATTAGTTAATATATGAATGCATGTTTACTTTTATGACGAAAAAATTTGTTTCTTCGCATTTATTTTTTAACGTGGATTTTGTTGGTCGAATGACCAAGTAAAAAATGAACGCACAACTTAGATTGTTGTACACACGAAGTATAGCATTTACATCCCCTTTTTTCAATTCATAAATACAAATTTATTGCAAATTCTTTAGAATGTGCTAGAATAATTGCGTTATAGAAGAAAGGAAGATTTGTATGAAAACAACACGTGAAGATATTCGAAATATTGCCATCATCGCCCATGTTGACCACGGGAAAACAACATTGGTAGATGAACTTTTAAAACAAAGTGGTGTGTTCCGTGAAAACCAGGAAGTGGCCGAACGTGTCATGGACTCCAACGATATTGAAAGGGAGCGTGGCATTACCATTTTGGCAAAAAATACTGCCGTATATTATAAGAACACCAAAATAAATATTATTGACACCCCGGGTCATGCAGACTTCGGCGGCGAAGTAGAACGTGTGCTCAAGATGGTAAACGGCGTAATCTTGGTGGTGGATGCCTTTGAGGGTGCCATGCCGCAAACAAAATTTGTATTAAAAAAGGCATTGGAGCTAGACCTTCCCGTAATCGTATGCATTAACAAAATAGATCGGCCGGAAGCCAGACCTGATGAAGTAATCGACGAAGTTCTGGAATTATTCATGGATTTAGATGCCTCAGACGAACAGCTGGACTGCCCTTTTGTCTACGCTTCTGCCAAGGCCGGTCATGCTGTTTTAGATTTAACCGAAGACCCTCAAAACATGGTTCCGCTCTTTGAAACCATTCTGGATTACATTCCGGCACCGGAGGGTGATCCAGAGGCCGACACCCAGGTGTTAATCAGCACCATCGATTATAACGAGTATGTGGGCCGTATTGGAATTGGAAAAGTAGATAATGGAAAAATTCGTATCAATCAAGACATGGTTGTGGTAAACGCCCACGAGCCTGACAAGCAAAAGAAAGTGAAAATCAGTAAACTCTACGAATTTGATGGATTGAATAAGGTAGAAGTGAAAGAAGCTTCCATCGGCTCCATTGTTGCAATTTCCGGAATTACGGATATTGCCATTGGAGATACCCTTTGTTCCCCTGAAAATCCAACTGCCATTCCGTTTCAAAAAATATCAGAGCCGACCATTGCAATGCAGTTTATCGTAAACGACAGTCCGTTTGCAGGACAAGAAGGAAAATATGTAACTTCACGTCATTTGCGCGACCGACTCCTGAGAGAATTGAACACAGATGTGAGCCTCCGAGTAGAAGAATCAGAAGAAAGTACAGATAGCTTCAAAGTATCTGGCCGCGGAGAACTTCATTTATCTGTTTTGATTGAAAACATGAGACGTGAGGGCTACGAGTTTGCAGTCAGCAAGGCAGAGGTTCTTTATAAGAAAGATGAAAATGGTAAAGTGTTAGAACCAATTGAAACGGCATACATTGATGTGCCAGACGAGTTTACGGGAACTGTTATCGACAAACTGAGCCAAAGAAAAGGGGAATTACAAAGCATGAGCGCCTCTAACGGTAGCAGCACTCGCCTTGTTTTCTCCATCCCGGCTCGTGGCTTAATTGGATATCGTGGAGAATTTCTTACCGACACAAAGGGCAATGGCATCTTGAACACTTCCTTTGAAGGCTATGCGCCATACAAAGGGGACATTCAATACCGAAAACAAGGTTCTCTGATTGCTTTTGAAACAGGAGAATCTGTTACTTACGGACTTTACAGTGCTCAGGAACGCGGAACCCTGTTTATTGGTCCTGGGGAAAAGGTCTATGCTGGTATGGTAATCGGGCAAAACGGAAAAACGGACGACATTGAACTTAATGTATGCAAAACCAAACATCTGACCAACACCCGTGCTTCCGGTTCCGACGATGCCCTAAGACTTACCACCCCACGTACCTTAAGTTTGGAAGAAGCCTTAGACTTTATTGATACGGATGAATTATTGGAGGTAACTCCGAAGAATCTTCGTATCCGTAAAAAGACTTTAGATGCAAGACTCCGCAAACGAGAAAAATTCCAATAATTGTCAGTCTTTTTTGATTTGTAATTGTGAATTTTCTATATTTTTATTGCGCATCATATAAATTAATTGTATAATAAGCACATAAAAATATATTGAAAAGGAGTTGAACTGCATGAAATTTATTATTAGCGGCAAAAACATCGATGTAACTTCTGGATTGAGGTCTACCATCGAGCAAAAATTAGGAAAACTTGAAAGGTATTTCACTCCTACCACGGAAATCATTGTTACTCTCAGCGTAGAAAAAGAACGCCAAAAGATTGAAGTCACCATTCCGGTGAAAGGAACCATTATCCGTTCCGAACAAGTCAGTGATGATATGTATGTATCCATTGACCTTGTGGAAGAAGTTATTGAACGTCAGCTTCGCAAGTACAAGAACAAAATCATTGACAAGCATCAGGAAGGCGGCAATCTGCAACCTGACTTTATGGACTTGGATGATGGGTTTGATGAGGATGATGTTAAGATTATCCGTACAAAACGTTTTGGTATGAAACCAATGTTCCCGGAAGACGCATGTGTGCAGATGGAACTCTTGGGTCACAATTTCTTTGTATTCAGAAATGCTGAGACAGATGAAGTAAACGTGGTCTACAAACGAAAAGATGGTATGTATGGTTTGATCGAACCAGAATTCTAGACAAAATTACAGGGTGTCACAAATGTGGCACCCTTTTTATGACTCTCTGACAAATATTGGGAGATTTTTCATCCCTCAAATATAAGCATTTCCCCATTTACATTTGCAAAATAGCATTCTTCCATCACTTCCATCACGGCCTGCCCATTGGTTCCTTCCGTAATCTCTGCCATCACGGTCTTCACTTCCGCCTCCGGCAAAAGCACCTCCAATGCAACCTTGTCTGTGTACTGCGAATTCAGAATGGTAAGTCCTCGCTGTCCAAGAATGTATTGTATTTTCCCAAGTCCGGTGTAATCGGTCTCAACTGATACCCTGCTACCGTGCATCTTGGTAATCACAGTGCTTGCTTCCAAACCTGCTTTCGTGGACGCCTGATATGCCCGCACCAGTCCTCCGGTTCCAAGTAGCGTTCCCCCAAAATATCGTGTCACTACCACTGCCGTATCATGTAGTTCATCCCCCAAAAGCACATCCAACATAGGCTTTCCTGCAGTACCACTAGGTTCCCCATCATCACTGCAGCGCTGAATCTGGAAATGTTCTCCAATGACATAGGCGGAGCAATTATGGGTGGCATTCCAATATTTTTTCTTTAATCCCTCAATAAAAGCAATTGCCTCTTCTTCGCTCTTCACTGGCTTTACCGTGGCAATAAATCTGGACTTTTTTTCTATAATCTCGGCTTCTCCACCGGCATAAACTGTTTTGTACTGGCTTAACATACCTTCCACCTTCTTAACATTTTCTATTACTATATCAGTTTTAGACTCTTTTCCACAACATTTTCTTAAAATTTTCCTTAGAAAATATGAAGTTTTTATTTTTTCCTTTATTTAACACACCAAGTTTGCTATAATGTTCTTCGGATAAAGGAGGCTATATTCATGAATTATGGTAGAAAAAACGCTTCAAAGCGCCGCGAAAAGATTTCCTCAAAGGCCGCGAGAAGAAAAAAACAGATGATGGTTCGCTTTTTTAAGGCATTTCTGATTATCTGTTTATTAGTTGGTGTCGTCGGCATTATTATCGGTGGACTTCTTTTCAAAAAAATAATTGATGATACACCAAACATTACAGCAGAAGATATTAAACCTTCCGCACATATGTCAACTGTTTATGCAAATGATGGCGAAACGGTACTTGATACCTTTGTGGATGCCGGTTCTAATCGTATCTACGTAACGATTGATGAGATTCCTGAAGATATGCAAAATGCTTTCATTGCAGTAGAAGATTCCCGTTTTAGAGAACATAACGGAATTGATATAAAAGGAATTGCAAGAGCAGGAATTACGGGAATCATGTCCGGAAACTTCTCTCAAGGTGCCAGCACCATTACACAGCAATTAATTAAGAACAGTGTTTTCCCTAACTTTATTAATGAAACGACTTGGGAAAGAGTTGAACGTAAGATACAGGAGCTGTATCTTGCAGTCCAAATCGAAAAAGAGATAAACGATAAGGATATTATCTTAGAAAACTATTTAAATACGATTAACCTTGGGCAAAACACTCTAGGAGTTCAGGCTGCTTCCAGACGATACTTTGGAAAAGACGTAGGCGAGTTAACCTTATCCGAAAGTGCAACTATCGCAGGAATTACCCAAAGCCCAGGTAACCTGAATCCGATTACCAATCCGGAAGCCAACGCGAAACGCCGCAAAAAGGTTTTGGATGATATGTTGGAACAGGAATTTATTACGCAAGCAGAATACGATGAAGCAATTGCAGATGATGTTTACGACCGCATTCAGGTTACAAATACCGAATATACAGAGAGCATTACCATCAACTCTTACTTTATTGATGAGGTTGCAAAACAGGTAATGGCTGACTTGTGCAACGAACTGGGCTACACAGAAACTCAGGCTCACAATGCAGTGTATAGCGGTGGTTTAAAAATTATCTCCACACAAGATATTGAGATGCAAAAAATCTGCGAGGAAGAACTGAGCAATCCAGACAACTACCCATCCTCTGTAAAATGGGGTGTGAGTTGCGCAATTTCTATTATTCACGAAGATGAGACTCAGGATCATTATGACCACAATGGATTAAATAACTATGTAGCTGAAAACTACGAAGATGACTACACGGTATATGATGGTGATAACTATACGGTATATGGAACAACTTTCGATTCAGAGGAAGAAGCCAATGAGATGGTCGAGGAATACATCGAGTCACTAAAGACATCAGAAAATGACACCGTAATCAAACGTGTGAATATTACACCTCAGCCACAAGCTTCCTTCGTTGTCATGGATCAATATACCGGATATGTGAAAGCAATTGTAGGCGGTCGTGGTGAAAAGACAGAAAACATGAGTTTAAACCGTGCCACACAATCAACCAGACAACCTGGTTCTTGTTTTAAGGTGCTATCTACCTTCGTTCCTGCTTTGGATAGTTACGGCGATACACTGGCAACGGTAATTGAAGACTCTGCATTTAAATACAACAATGGTAAAAAAGTAGGCAACTGGTGGGGTGATTGGTACAAAGGCAATCTCACTATCCGAGATTGTATTACCCAATCTGCCAACGTATGTTCTGTAAAGAAATTGACTGAGATTACACCGGCTCTTGGTTTTCAATATTTGACCGAGAACTTTCATTTCACTACCCTGAATGCAGAAGATGATATGTACCAGCCACTTGCGCTTGGCGGTATTTCGAAAGGAATTACCAATTTGGAAATGACTGCAGCTTATGCTTCTATTGCAAATGGGGGTGTGTACACAGAACCAATCCTGTACACGCATATTTATGACCACGATGGAAATCTGTTATTTGAAAATATTCCAGAGACACACGTTGCTATGAAAGAGACTACAGCCGCACTCATTACCGATGCAATGATTGATGTAATCTCTAGCTCCCAAGGTACCGGTGGTGCTGCCAAAATGTCAAATATGCCGGTTGCGGGCAAGACAGGTACCAGCCAGAAATCCAAAGACTTATGGCTTTCTGCTTACACACCGTATCTGACAGCCTCTGTCTGGACAGGCTTTGATGATAGCCAGCCGATGGAACATTTAAGTCAAAGTTTCCACAACAAACTTTGGAAAAAGATTATGACACGTATCCACGAAGATTACGAGAAAAAAGAGTTTGAAATGCCGGAAGAGATTGAAAAGAAAACAATCTGTACCAAAACCGGCAAGCTTGCAAGCAGTGATTTCTGTTCTAAATATACAGAATACTTCGCAGAAGGCACTGCGCCAAAGCAAAGCTGTAACGGACATGTAGAGGAAGAGGCGGCTGCAAAAGCTGCTGAGGAAGCAGAAAAAACAGCCTCAGACCAATCAGGGACTACTTCTCCGAACGCAACTACTCCGAATACAACCCAATAAAATTATTAACACGCAAAAGTGGTTTGCATATTATCCTGCAAACCACTTTTTCTGTCTATTGTTCTTTTTTTAATGAACTCTCAACTTATGATAATACCAGTTTGGCCGCCCCATAGATGCCCGCATCATTTCCCAATTGTGCCAGCGCAAATTTCACTTCTTTATTGGCATAGAATGCTTTTTCCATATATGGTCCCTTTATGTAGTCAAACAGAATCTCCCCTGCTTTTGAAACTCCGCCTCCGATTACATAGATAGATGGGTCCACTAGTGCAGATACCGTAGCCAAACCATGTCCTAGGTATCTACCGAATTCCTCTGCAATCTCAATTGCCGCCTTATCTCCTTCTTTCACAGCGTCAAACACATCTTTTGCGGTTACAGTCTCCGCCTGTAACACTGTGTCTCCTTCAAACTTTTCCAGTTTTCTTCTAGCAAGACGCGCAATTCCGGTTGCAGATGCATATTGTTCCAGACATCCTGTCTTTCCACAGCCACAACGTTCCCTTTCATTTGGCTCCATCACAATATGTCCGATTTCTCCACCTGCACCATTGGTGCCAATCAAAATCTGTCCATTTATAATAATTCCACCGCCTACACCGGTTCCTAGTGTCACCATTACCATATTTTGATTGCCTTGTCCTCCGCCTTTCCACATTTCGCCAAGAGCGGCTACATTTGCATCATTTCCCACCTTAACTTTGATTCCTGTGAGTTCTTCCAGTTCCTGTCTTACATCCTTGTACTCCCAGTTCAAATTGGTGGTCTGCTTAACCACACCGTTATTGATTACCGGTGCTGGAACACCTACACCAATTCCTACCACGTCTGCTTTCTCAATCTCATGTTCCGACAACTTCTCCGAAATGGACTGAGCAACATCCGGCAGAATGGCACTTCCTCGATTCTCTATCTTTGTTTTAATCTCCCACTTATCTAGCACCGTTCCATCTTCCTGAAACAATCCCATTTTAACTGTGGTGCCTCCAATATCTACGCCAAAACAATACATCCTTTTTGCCCCCTATTTCTTTTTTGTTAAGTTTTGTTGCACACGTCTATAGAGCTCCTGTGCCGCATTGTATCCCATCTGTTTCTGCCTGTTGTTAATTGCAGCAGATTCCACAATGATTGCAACGTTACGTCCCGGACGAATTGGAATGGAATGACAGATGACACTATTTCCCAAGAATTCTGTGTATTTTTCTTCCAGTCCTAGACGGTCATACTCTCTGCCCTTTTCCCATTCTTCTAATGTAATAACCAAATCAATAGTCTGAGTCTCTCTGACACTCTGAACTCCAAATAGAGTTTTTACATCTACAATCCCGATTCCTCGAAGCTCAATGAGATGCTTTGTAATACTAGGTGCAGTTCCAACTAAAGTATCATCGCTTACTTTTCGAATCTCTACCACATCATCTGCCACGAGACGATGTCCACGTTTAATAAGTTCTAGTGCCGCCTCACTCTTACCTATGCCGCTTTCCCCCATAATCAAAACACCAACACCATACACGTCCACCAATACACCATGAATAGAAATGCACGGAGCCAATTCTACATTGAGCCAGCGAATTAACTCTGCCTGAAATGGTGATGTCTTGTTGTCGGTAGCAAAGACCGGTGTATTGGTAGCATTTGCCTGCCGCAACAATTCTTCATCCGGATAGATTTCTGTAGTATAAACGAGACATGGAATTCCATAGGATAATAGCTCCTGATATACTTCCTTTTTTCGTTCTTCTGTTAAAGTTTGCAGATAAGTGTACTCCACGTACCCTATAATCTGTACACGTACAGAATCAAAATGGTCAAAATACCCTGTCAGCTGCAATGCAGGTCTGTTAATATCCGGAACGGTAATCTCTTTTTCTGTTAAATCAATATCTGGTGTCAGATTTTTAAGATTCATCTTCTCCACCAGTTTTGTAATTTTTACTGATGCCATACTTGTCCCTCTCATAATTTATTTTTCTCTAGTATACCACTAATGGAAAAAACTGTACACTTCCTTTGCTGATTTTTCATTCATAGAAGGCAGGGATTTCAGTTCCTCCACACTGGCATTTTTAATTTCTTCCAGACTGGTATAATGCTTCATAAGAGCCTTACGTCTTGCAGGTCCCACTCCCGGAATATCATCCAACACAGAATGCACCTGGCCCTGACTTCGTAATTTTCGATGAAATTCAATGGCAAATCGATGTGCCTCATCCTGAATCCGTGTAATAAGTTTGAAGCCTTCCGAATGTCTGTCAATAGGAATCTCTACATTGTTATAATACAGACCTCTAGTTCTGTGTGAATCGTCCTTTACCATTCCACAAACCGGAATCTGTAGGTTCAGTTTTTTAAGCACTTCCAAGGCAATATTAACCTGTCCACGTCCGCCGTCCATGAGAATCAAATCTGGAAAGGTCGTAAAGCTTCCTAATTCATCTCCACTTTCAAGTTCCTCAAGGCCATGACAAAATCTACGTGTCAAAACCTCTTCCATGCTTGCATAATCGTCCGGGCCTTGCACGCTTTTGATTCTGAACTTACGGTAATCGTTACGCTTTGGTTTCCCCTTTTCATACACCACCATGGAACCTACGGAAGCAAATCCACTGGTATTGGAGATATCAAAGGCTTCCATTCGTACAATATCTGATAGACCAAGTAGTTTCTCAATCTCCTTGACTGCACCGATAGTTCTTCCTTCCTCCCGTTTTAAACGCTCTTTATCGGTATTTAAAACAAGCGCCGCATTTGTTCTTGCCAATTCTACTAACTTTTCTTTTTCGCCCTTTTTAGGCACTCTGATGCGAACTCGTTGTTCTTTCTTTTTAGACAACCACTGTTCTATGATATGCTGATCCCCAATTTCCTCCTGTAACATCAGCTCAGACGGAATAAACGGAGTGCCTGCATAAAATTGCTTGATAAAACTTTCTAAAATCGCGCTCTTAGAATCCTCCGCGGCATTCCTGAGAAAGAAATGGTCGCGTCCAATCAGTCTTCCACCTCGAATAAAAAACACCTGGACAACCGCATCCTCTGCATCTTTCGCCACTGCAAGAATATCTCTGTCCTCTCCTCTGCTGTCCGTAATCTTTTGCTTCTGCGCAATCTGCTTTACACTATTTAAAAGTTCTCGGTACTCAATTGCTTTTTCAAACTCCATGTTTTCCGAAGCGTCTTCCATTTTTTGCTCCAAATCCTTTAAAACACCATCATAGTGCCCGTTCAAAAAGTGGATTGCCTCATCAATCGATTGGCGGTATTCTTCCTCAGAGATATAGTTCTGGCACGGTGCCTTACATTGCTTGATATGATAATTAAGGCATGGTCTTTCTTTTCCCATATCCTTTGGAAGATTTCGATTGCAACTTCGAATATGATAGAGCTTTCGAATCAAATCAATGGTATCTTTTACGGCTGTAGCACTGGTATAGGGTCCAAAATACTTAGCCTTGTCTTTCTGCATGGTACGCGCAAGCATAATACGAGGATAGGGTTCATTTACCGTCACTTTGATAAATGGATATCCTTTATCATCCATCAGCATGGTGTTGTACTTTGGCCTGTGTTCCTTAATCAGGTTACACTCTAACACAAGGGCTTCCAATTCTGAATCCGTCACGATATACTCAAAACGCCGAATATGTGTTACCATCTGTTCAATTTTTGCACCTTTATTTCTGCTGGCTTGAAAATACTGCCTCACTCTGTTCTTTAAACTGATTGCCTTTCCCACATAGATAATCTGGTCCTTTTCATCATGCATCAGATAGACACCAGGCTTTGCAGGCAGCTTTTTTAATTCTTCCTCTATATGAAACATATTATTACTCCTTTGCACGTTATCATAGCACAAAAAAAGAGATTTGCCTACGCAAACCTCTTTCCTTTTTTATGTAATTATTCAATTACGATTTCAAATTCTGAACCAACTTCTGTTACAGTCACTTTTTTGCCTTTATCTGTTGCAAATTTTTCTACGTTTGTTCTTTGATGTGGTTCACTTACTAATACTTTAATTGGCCCATCTTGTGATTTGATGGCGTCATTTGTCATCATTAAAGGTTGTGGGCATGATAATCCTCTTGCATCTACTTCAAACATATCTTAAGCCTTCTTTCTTTTCATTCCTGCAATTGAAATTGCAACTAATACTACGATACAGATAATCACTGCAATTTTACCATTTTGAGAAGCTGCTCCCAATACGATTTCACCTGTTTCAGCATTTGGTGCTGTACCACTTGAAGCAAGTCCAAAGTTATGGCAAAGTGCTGCACCTACAAACATACCAAGAACAGTAACTGCCGCGTCTGATGAGCCTTGTCCAGCTAAAATCAATTGACGAAGTGGACATCCACCTGCTAATGTTGCAGCAAAACCAACTACAAACATACCAAGAAGGTTCCATAAGTGGTCATTGTGAGCAACAATACCTGGAGTAGTGAATGATAATACAAAGCTTCCGTTTGCAATATTGAAAATCAACATTACAACGAACAAACTACCAACTACTGTTAATAAATCAAAGTTCTTCATTAAGATGACGTCACGAATTCCGCCTGCGAAGCACATTCTTGCTTTTTGAGCCAATGCACCAAAAATAATAGCTGCAACTAATGCGATAGCGATAGGTGCGTGTTTGCTTCCCGGGCCGGATTCACTAAACTTAAGTAATGATGGTACAAATAAAAGTAATGCCAAAAGACCTAAGCAGATAATTGGTAAAACTGCGCCTGCTGCAGGTGTTGTCTCGTAAGAACGTCCAAGGCTGAAGCCTTTCTTTAATGCTACGATACCAACTGCAATACCTAAAATGAAACCAACTAATGCAACGTATGCATTTAAGTCACCAGCTGCCATACGGATTACCATACGTAATGGGCATCCTAAGAATACTAAAGAACCAATCATAATGATTACACCTAATACGAAGCGAATCATTGGTGAAGATCCTGCTGTTGAACGGTATTCTTTTGTCGCTACTGAAATAATAAATGAGCCGAGTACGATACCGATAATTTCCGGTCTAACGTATTGAACGACTGCTGCCTGATGCATTCCGAGTGCACCTGCTGTATCACGAATAAAACAAGCGATACAGATTGCCATGTTTGCAGGGTTTCCCATGAGTGCTAATACAACTGCAACCACACCACAAAGAGCACCTGCTAAGGCTAATGTTTTCTTTGAACCTGATAAATTCATATCAAAATCCTCCTTTGTTTTCTCATAAGAAAATTCTAACACTCCAGCATATGGTAGTCTAATTGATAGTTTTTATCAACTTATAGATGCATTCTATAAAAAAGAGGTGAACCCCTTCGTTCACCTCCAAATCCTCATTATTCTGCAAAATCACTTTCCGGCAAAGCTTCCAATCCTTCTTCCGGAACCTCTTCTGTTCCCTGCACTTTATGGAAAATCTCCATAAATTCTTTTCCGGTAATGGTCTCTTTTTCAATCAAGAAATCCGCAATCTTGTCTAATGACTCCCTATTCTCTGTCAGCAGACGTTTTGCTTCCTCATAAGCACTCTTCAACATCCGCATTACTTCTTTGTCAATCTCTCCTGCTGTCTCTTCACCACAGTTTAGAACGGCACGGCCATCCAAGTATTTGTGCTGAATGGATTCCAGACCCATAAGGCCAAATTTTTCAGACATTCCATACTGTGTCACCATAGCACGGGCAAGCTTAGTAGCTCGCTCAATATCGTTGGACGCACCGGTTGTAACGGTGTCAAACACAAGCTCTTCTGCCGCACGTCCTGCAAGAAGCCCTACTAACATTGCGTCCAATTCACTCTTGGTATTGAGAAACTTTTCTTCCTCTGGAGTCTGCATTACATAACCAAGTGCTCCCATGGTTCTCGGAACAATGGTAATCTTTTGCACCGGTTCTGCATCCTTCTGAAGGGCACTTACAAGCGCATGACCAACCTCATGATAAGAAACGATACGACGTTCCTCATTGTTCATAATTCGATCTTTCTTCTCTTTTCCAACTAGCACCACTTCCACTGCTTCAAATAAATCTGACTGGGAAACTACTTTTCTGCCATGTTTTACTGCATTAATGGCAGCTTCGTTAATCATATTTGCCAAATCAGATCCTACCGCACCGGAAGTCGCCAGTGCAATGGCTTCCAAATCAACAGTTTCATCCATTTTTACATTTTTTGAATGCACTTTTAAGACATCAACACGTCCCCGTAAGTCTGGTTTATCCACAATAATTCGTCTGTCAAAACGTCCTGGGCGCAAAAGAGCTGGGTCCAAAATCTCCGGTCTATTTGTAGCTGCCAAAAGCAGAAGACCCTTATCCGTTGAAAATCCATCCATTTCGGAGAGAATCTGATTCAAAGTCTGCTCACGCTCGTCATTGCTTCCCAATGCATTATCACGGCTCTTTCCAATTGCATCAATCTCATCGATGAAAATGATACATGGAGCCATAGCCTGAGCTTGCTTAAAAAGGTCACGTACTCTGGATGCACCCACACCCACATACATCTCCACAAACTCAGAACCGGATACAGAGAAGAACGGAACCTTCGCCTCTCCCGCTACTGCCTTGGCAAGCAGGGTCTTACCTGTTCCCGGTGGCCCAACAAGTAGAGCTCCCTTTGGTAATTTGGCACCAATCTCTGTGTACTTCTTCGGGTTATGCAAGAAATCAACTACCTCCTGGAGAGATTCCTTGGCCTCATCCTGACCTGCTACATCTTTAAATGTTACACCAGTTTGTTTTTCCACATACATCTTGGCATTGCTTTTTCCAATCCCCATCATGCCGCCTTTTGTCATCTTTTTCATCATAAAACTCATAAAGATGAAAATCAGCCCAAATGGGAGAATCACTGTCAACATAAAGTTCCAAAACAAAGCAGACGCTGTGTCCGGAATCTTTTTGCTAACGTCTACATCCGCTTTTTCCAAACGACCAAGCAGCGTGTCATCCTCCATGATTCCGGTATAATAGGTCATCTCTATTTTTCCCAAAAGTGGGTTCTCCTGCTTGTCATCCTCCTTTGGCGTAATGGCATAGCGTTCGCTTTCGATCACAACCTTCTCTATCTCTCCGTCATCTACCATCTTCAAAAACTCACTGTAACTAATCTCTTTCGTAGTTACATCTTGAGACAATTGAAGCATACCAACTACCAAAAAGGTTGTAATTAGCGTGGTAATAGCAACCAGAATCCATCCTTGCTTATTTCCCTTGTTATTATTCTTATTGTTTCTATTATTGTTATTGTTTTGATTGTCTTTATTATAATCGTGGCTATTATAATTGTTGTTTGGGTAATTATCCATTTTTATCCTCCTAACTATTATCTTCCTTATTATAAGTATTGACATTCTATAAATCAATAAAAACATTCTAAATTTTGTATTAGGACTAGATAAAATGACACACTTTGTAGTATACTAATTTTGTGTTTGATTTATTCGGGTTTAAAAAGTACCCAAATCTTTAGATAGGATGAAAGAGACTTATGAAAATTGGATTTGATAATGAAAAATATCTTAAAATGCAATCCGAGCATATTCGAGAAAGAATCAATCATTTTGACAACAAATTATACTTAGAGTTTGGTGGAAAATTATTTGATGACTATCATGCATCCAGAGTATTGCCGGGATTTGCACCGGATAGTAAGTTAAAATTGTTGATGCAACTGTCTGACCAGGCAGAAATCGTTATTGTAATCAGTGCCGGAGATATTGAAAAGAATAAAGTTCGAGGAGACCTTGGAATTACTTACGATTCTGACGTATTAAGACTCATAGATTCCTTTAAAGAAAAGGGATTATTTGTAGGAAGTGTGGTAATCACCCAATATGCCGGGCAAAACAGCGCTAACCTATTTAAAACGCGACTTCAAAAATTAGGAATTAAAGTGTATACCCACTACTCTATTGAAGGATACCCAACGAATATTCCTCTGATTGTCAGCGATGATGGATATGGAAAAAATGAATACATTGAGACTTCCAGACCATTGGTTATCATCACTGCTCCCGGACCTGGAAGCGGTAAGATGGCAACCTGTCTTTCCCAGTTATATCACGAACATAAACGTGGCATTCACGCAGGATATGCTAAGTTTGAAACATTCCCAATCTGGAATATTCCACTAAAGCATCCTGTAAACTTGGCGTACGAGGCTGCTACCGCAGATTTGAACGATGTCAACATGATTGACCCGTTCCATTTGGAAGCCTATGGAACTACAGCAGTGAACTATAATCGAGATGTGGAAATCTTCCCTGTGCTGGACGCTATTTTTGAGCGTATTTACGGAGAGAACCCTTATAAATCTCCTACCGACATGGGAGTCAACATGGCTGGTAATTGTATCTGTGATGACAGCATATGTCGGGAAGCTTCCAACCAAGAGATTATCCGCAGATATTATGCCGCACTGAAGGGCCTTGCTGAAGGAAAGTCCCAAGAAGACGAAGCATATAAGATTGAATTGTTAATGAAGCAGGCACACATTACAATCAAAGACAGAAAGGTTGTTGGCGCCGCATTAGATAAAGCAGAGAAAACCCATGGACCGGCCGCAGCATTAGAGCTTCCGGACGGTCAGATTATCACAGGTAGAACTACTCCTCTTCTTGGACCTTCTGCCGCAGTACTGCTCAATGCTTTGAAAACACTTGCCGGCTTGGATGACGATTTACATCTCATCTCACCAAGTGTAATAGAGCCAATCCAAACTTTAAAGACAGAATATCTTGGAAGCAAGAATCCAAGACTCCATACAGATGAAGTTATGATTGCCCTTTCTATCTGTGCTGCCACCGATAAAAATGCAGAGCTGGCTTTGAAACAGATTCCAAAATTAAAGGGATGTCAGGCACACTCCTCTGTGATGTTGTCTTCCGTAGATTTAAAGCAGTTCAAGCGCCTTAACGTGCAACTAACATCGGAAGCCAAATACGAAAACAAAATTATTTATCAATAACAGCAAAAGGTGAGAACCACATGGTCCTCACCTTTTATAGTTCAATCCTTACACAATGACTGCTTCAGCAAAGCACACCGGTAAGTGGAAATTCGGAGTTTCACTCTCAATTGGAGAATAACTTCCAAAATGCTGTATTTCCTCTGATTCTGCAATCTTGTAGAAATTACAATAGAATGGTTTTCCCTCTTTCACTGTTGTAAAATCACAAATCTGATTCAAATAGGACTCCGGAAACAATACTTCCAAATACCATCTATCAGACTGGATAGTCGCCCCAACTCCTGTCAGTTCAAACTGTTCATCTGTAATAGATTGTCTGTCTTTTCTTCCCTTCCCAAAGTTCGCAAGCATGGCACCATTGGAATTAATCTCAAAATTGGTATACATACATTGATTACTCAATGTCTCACCCTCTTCCAAAAATGCAAGAAATATCTCCATGGTACTGTCTTTATAAACCGGGTCTCTATGATTCTGATATTCTCGTTTTGGATTGGTTTCCTCGCAAACCATTTTTACGAATAAACCTTCTCCTTCCATATATCCCATCCAACCATACACCTTTGGTTCTCTTTTACTGTTCCACATATATTGGTTGATTGAAAATGGTTCACATGTTTCAATCTGTTCTTTGTTGTCGATTCTTTTTACATGGTATAACATACTAGCCTCCTACTTTACCCTTATCTTCAAATCATAAACTACTAGAATTATACCACTCTATCTGCTCCATGTGTACCTTTTTCTTATAAATCTTTTTCCTATTACTCTACAAATCCTTTTTAATTCTACCTACACAATTTTTTAAATTCATCAGCCACAAACTGTACTTGAGTTCCAATGATTACTTGCACACTGTTTTTGCCCGGACGGATGACTCCCGCCACTCCTGCAGATTTGATTTTCTTTTCGTCCACCAAGGTATAATCCTTGATTTCCAATCGAAGTCTTGTAATACAGTTGTCGGCAGATACCACGTTATCTTTGCCACCCACTCCTTCTAAGACAATCTTTGCCACATCAGTAAAACTGTTATTAGATAAGACTACCTGTTCCTCTTCCTCGTCATCTTCTCGTCCCGGCGTCTTTAAATCAAACTTCAAGATAGCAAACCGGAATACCAGATAGAATATGACAAATGCGGCTAATCCTAACGGGAGAATCAACCATGTATTTCGCGCTGCGGGAAGTGTTGCTGAAAACAACAGATCCGTAGCACCTGCCGAAAAACTAAAGCCTGCCCGGAAGCCAACTAAAACGGTAATTACTGTAAAAATACCATATAAAGCTGCATAGATTACATACAATACGGGCGCCAAAAACATAAACCCAAACTCAAACGGCTCTGTGACGCCACACACAAATGCACACACTGCCGAAGATACCACAAGGCCAATGGCAACCTTCTTCTTATTGTCTTTTGCACACTGAATCATAGCTAATGCTGCACCCGGAACCCCAAACATCATGCATGGGAAAAAGCCTGACATATACATTCCCAAATCCCATGGTACATCTGCCGATGTTTTCCCTGCCCAGAAATTGCTAAGATCACCAAGACCGATGGTATCAAACCAAAACACGTTGTTCAGTGCATGATGCAATCCTGTAGGGATTAATAATCGGTTTAAGAATGCATACAAACCGGCTCCCACTGCCCCCATTCCTGCAATAGCATTTCCAATAGAAATCAGCCCACCAAACACCAGTGGCCATACAAATAATAGAATTGCTGAAACAGCAATGGAAACCACGCCTGCAATAATTGCAACGGAACGCTTTCCGCTAAAGAAAGACAACCAAGGAGTTAACTTCGTGTCTCGGAAACGATTGTAGCAAAAAGAACCAATCACCCCAGCCAAGATACCGATAAATGGGTTTGCAATTTTTTGAAATGCAATCAATGAACTTGGGTTCTCCGCAACAGATGGCATAATTGTGGTAACTGTACCTTCTGAAAGCAATGTGGTAATCAGTAGCCAGGAAGCCAATGCTGCTACCCCACCGGTACCATCATTGTCCTTGGACATTCCTACACCAACACCGATTACAAAAAGAAGCGCCAGGTTGTCAATTAAGGCTCCACCTGCCTTTACAAAGAATAACCCAATCAAATTGACAAGGCCGGTCACTTCTCCTCCTTGCATGGTAGCCGGACACAGCAAATAGCCCACGCCCATAAGCAATCCGCAAATGGGCAGACAGGCAACCGGCAACATTAAAGATTTTCCTAATTTTTGAAGATATTTCATAAAAATCTTCCTCCTCTTACTTTCCAATCTACTTATTTCGTCAGTGTCAGTACCTCATCTAACTCACTTACCTTTTTTCCTGCATGAGCAATGACTTTTTTATAATTAGGTGTGTTACAAATAATTATGGGAGAGATAATCTCAAGTCCAGCCTGCCTAATTCCGTTTATGTCAAACTCTAACAGCAAGGTACCTTTTTTTACCTCTTGCCCTGCTTCCACATGGGCTTTAAAATGTTCACCTTTTAGGGTCACGGTATCTATCCCCACATGAATTAAAATCTCTATTCCACTCTCTGATTTCATGGAAATTGCATGCTTTGTGTCGAAAACCATTTCGATATGCCCATCACAAGGGGCAACCACCCTTCCAACACTTGGAATAATCGCCACTCCCTTCCCTAGAATCTCCTGCCCAAAGGTTGGGTCTTTTACCTGTGAAAGTTCAACGGCGTCTCCTTGTATCGGTGCACCGATCACTTCTCTGTTCTTCTTTCCTAATCCAAACATGATCTTCCTACCTTTATCATTTCTTCTTAATGTCCTTAGTATGGTTATTTTTCCAAAAAAAATACATGATTTTCCTATCCTCTGAAAACTTCCTATCACAATAAAAAAACTCCGGCAGTTTCTCTTCAAAACTGTCGAAGTCTTTTATTATGTATTCTACTATTTCACAATCTTTGGCAGGCTTGCCGCTGCAACTGACTGACCCACACGACGGCTCTTTTCATCTGGGATGTGAAGACTTATCTTCTTTGCCACCTCAGGATATTCTTTCTCCAATACCTCTTTTGCACGGGAAAGAAGAATGGTTCCACCCTCACCACTGGTCACGCGTCCCATGATAATTACATGCTTAATATCATAGAACATTGCATAATAAGCCAATGTATTTCCAAAGTATACGCCGATTGTATCATAAATCTTAGCAGCTCTCTCATCGCCTTCAGCCATGAGTTTTTGAACTACTTTTAATTTCTCTGCCGGCGATAAACTTTCCTCTAATTCAATTCCTGCAGCCGGAGCCAGTTTGATTACGCCATCTTGCGAGAAATATTTTACACCACAACCGTAATCGCCACTCCACTCGTCTACCATTGCATCCTTGCAATAGTCAACTGGAACAAATGCAAGTTCGTTTAACCAACCTGTAATATTTCCTTCTGAATCAACATACCCTGCTGCTTCACTGGTTCCCATGGCAACTCCAAGAACATTGTTGTCCCCAAGATCCATAGCCCCTGCAAGAGCTGTAACGTCGCCGTCGTTTGCAACCTCTACCGGAACATCTCCGATTTCTTTTGCCACATCAAGATACATGGTTTTTACTTTCTTTTCAAAGTCTTCATCTGAAACTTTTAAGAACAAAGATGCCACCATAATCTTATTATCAATATAAACACCTGCTGAAGACACACCAATGGCATCCACTCTTGGCATATGAGAAGCCGCTGTTTTCATAGCTTCTAAAATTCCTTGATAATGGTAATCCGGGTCTGACTGTAATTTCGGGAACCAAACGACTTCTTCCGAATAAACAGTTTCCCCATCTACTACTGCACTTACCTTACGGTCACTTCCACCAGCATCAAAGCCGATACGACATCCATCTAGATGACGGCCTACTGAATCTGCTGCCTGGTATTCCTTTGGAGCATCTGCTACATTTTCTACATATAATACTTCAAATGGCTTTTCGTAAACACGAGCCATAAAGTTTGCGTCAAACTCTCTTGCACCGCCTTGCTTATATGCTGCTGCAATCCCTTCATAAATCTTCTTAGAGCCTGCGATTGTTACTTTATAACCACCATATAACCATAACAGTGTCTTTACAATACGTTCTGCAATACCATAGTTTTCTTCATCATGGCCTGTTCCATCTTCAAAAATATCCATCTTATAAGTAGAGATATACCCTTTATTTCTCTCTACAGCAATTACCATTGGCACTCCGCCAACTGCTTTTACACTTGCTTTATAGTCTGTTACAACCTTTGCCATAGGCCTAAATTGTGGATCAAGAATTGCTTTTATCATCATTTTTCTCCTTTATCATCCATATATTATACTACTACATTTCCATCAATCACTGTGGTGATTACATTGATATCATCATCACAAATAATGATGTCTGCACATTTTCCTACTTCCAATGAGCCTACCTTATCTGCCTCGCCAATGGCTTTTGCAGGATTCAAACTTGCACATGCAAACACTTCTGGCAAAGATAAGTCTGTATGATTACGTAGATTACGAACAGCCTCGTTCAATTTCAATACACTTCCTGCGATGGTTCCATCTTCAAGAAGACATTTAATACCTGTTTTGATTACATGCTGACCACCCAATGTGTAATCACCATCTTCCATGCCGCCTGCACGCATACAGTCTGTAATCAGGCAAAGTTTATCACCTTTGGCCTTTGCTACTAACTTGTAAAGACCCGGGTTTACATGGAATGTATCTGCAATCAATTCACAGCTAACACGTTCATCAGAAAGGGCTGCACCTACAACACCCGGATTACGATGTTGAAGTGGTGTCATAGCATTGAATAAATGAGTCGCATGACGAACTCCCGCTTCAATGCCCGCTTGTGCCTCCTCAAAGGTTGCTCCTGTATGTCCCATAGATGTAAGCACTCTTCCATCTTCATACACTTTTTTTACACACTCTAAGCCACCTTCCATCTCAGGAGCCATGGTATAAAGTTTCAATATATCTGCATTTTCAAGGATAAAGTCGGCATTCGGCGTAGCAATATACTCCTCAGGCTGTGCCCCTTTCTTAGAAGGATTGATAAATGGTCCCTCACCATGGATTCCTAATATCTTGGCACCATAGCCTTCCTCTGCCTTTACTTTTCTCACAGCATCAAAAGCCTTTTCCAAATCCGCTTTTGCAATTGTCATGGTCGTCGGACACCAAGAAGTAACGCCGTTCTTTGCAATACCTGCCGCCATCACCTTAAGCCCTTCTGTACTTCCGTCAGAAGCATCTTCACCAAGATAACCATGAATATGGATATCCACAAGTCCCGGTGCAACCATGTTCCCTTTCGCATCTATGATTTCATACTCATCCTGTTTTACATCACTTGCCGGAATAATTTCCTGGATTTTTTCATCAAAAATAATTGCAATATCAGAAGCTACTCTGTCTGGCAAAATGAAGCGTCCGTTCACTATACATTTCATAGTCTTCACCCTACTTTCCCCATCATTTATATTCTATTTTAATTGTAGCATTCCCTTTTTTCTGACACAATAGCACGATAGGTCTTTTAATTTGCACGATATTATCTTAATTCTGACTCTGTGTAATAATCCCTTTTGCATCAATTTGAATATTCGGAGATAGCTCTTCCAAAAAATCATATAATTTTCTCTGCTCTTCTTCCGTATGTAAATACTGGGTCGTAAAATCCCTTTGCAGACACGGCACAAAGGACATTTCTCTTAGCCCATCATATTGAATATTTAATTTTAAAACCCCTGTGTATTTTGTCTCGTGATTAAACCAAAAATCTCCCAAACTATAAATAATCGGTTTGCCATCTACATACTCAATACCCTGCAAGACATGAGGATGTCCTCCAATCACAATATCTGCTCCTGAGGCAAGAAATTCTCTCCCCCATCTCTGTTGATCCGAATTGAGATAGTTGGAGTCCTCAGTGCCCCAATGAATGTACGCAATCAAATAGTCGCACTCCATGGAAGCTTCCCGAATCACCTGATTATATTCTGTGGTATCATACGCTCTTAGGATTCCTGCAGACTCTTCTGTGGCTTGTGGCGTATATCTGATTCTTTCACCATTTGAAGCCCCTACAAAACCAATCTTGATACCATTTATAATGAAATAAATTGGTCGTTTTGCTTCATCAATATTTCTTCCGCCACCTACATACGGAATACCCGCATTTTCTAATAAGTCAACCGTATCAAGTAGCGCTTCCTCCCCATAATCATATACATGATTATTTGCCAATGATACAATGTCCGTTCCCATTTCCTTAAGAATACTCATTCTTTCAGGTTTTGCACGAAAGGTATAATACTTCCCTGCCAAAGGAGTTCCCCTGTCACTGATGGTATATTCATGGTTGACGTAGAATAGGTCAGATTCATTTGTTATCTGCAATATTTCCGGTGAGATACATTGTTTTAAGTCATTTACAGTATCGTACTTGTCAATTACAAAGCCATCTTCCGTCAAACACAAGTCGCCGGCAATTGTAATCTCAGCCTCACCTTTCACTTTTCCTTCTCTCATATAGATGTGGTTTTGTAACGCTGTTTCTTCATCTTTTAATAATCCTTCATAGCGGTCAGACAGGACGTGCAGCGTTTCACCCGTAGAATCATATATTTCCGTTTCGGTCAATTCACCATCTTTTGCTACATTAAAAAGTCTTTGAAGATCATCCTTCAGCAGATTTTTTAGCAACCACTGGGCGAAAGATTGCTCATTTATATCTACCGCCTGCATGACACTGTCCTCCGGAAGCAAGGTGGCATAGCATTGGTCTAGCAACTCTTTTACATTCTCAATCTCTGTTTCTTGAACTCTTTGAGCTTCTTTTTTCTCCTCTGCTAATTCAATCTGCTTTTTCTGTTGATTCCCAATCATAATTATAGCAATCACAATGAGTGACAGTATTAAAATTGCTATGCCAATGACAGCATTTCGTTTTCTTCTTTTTTGTTTTCTACTTTTAATTCCATCGTATTTCATTTGTAAACCCCATTGTTTCGGCTAATTTCTAATTCAATTTAATTTTAGCCGAAATTATATCCTAAAAACAAGTATATTTCGACTAATTTTTATTTTCTTTTATTCCTAAAGTTTTTTAAGAAAAAAAAGCCTCGGAAGCCTTGATTACAAGGTTTCTGAGACTTTGTTAAGCAGGGGATGAGGGAATCGAACCCCCACCAAAAGTTTTGGAGACTCCTATCATACCATTTGACCAATCCCCTTTATTTTATTTCTATATACCTTCAAAACCACATACAACTCTTTATGACTTCTATCTTTCCATCTTCTTTGTTCCTATCACCTATTGGTTATGCCCTCGACCGATTAGTAACAGTCAGCTACATGCATTACTGCACTTCCACCTCTGTCCT